>NZ_FWZU01000003.1:0-327318 GCF_900177375.1 Desulfovibrio gilichinskyi
GTTAAGACCTCCATCGCCGATGATACTGCTAGGTAGCTAGTGGGAAAGTAGGTCGTCGCAAGGACTTTATTTTTAAAGAAACCCCGTACATAATACATGTACGGGGTTTCTTGCGTTGGCGGGGGATTTGTGAATTATCAAGTGGTGTGATTCTTGCTTAAATATGTTCATTTCGAGTAAGGGGGAAGAAATGTCCATATCTGCAATTGGTTCAAGCTCGTTCATAAATGATAAACCACTTGATATAGCGAACATTAAGAACTCTGAGGTAAATAGCCTGTATAACGCTAACTCTGCGGTATCAGAACGTTCTACAGATTCGCTTATGGAAAATTTACCAGCCGGACCCGAACCTTCTGAAAGCGAATTAGAGCAGAAAGCATATCTTACCTATTTAGAAAAATACATACGGTCATACGGAGCTCCCGAAGAACTAGATCGGAGTTCTAGAAAAAATATTGAGCCGACCTTAGAAGATGAAAAAGAAAAACTTAAAAAGAAAGCTAAGAAAATTTTTAACCCTGATGCTCTAGAAACAGTATCTAAAACAATTCAAGATCCTGAAAAAGAGGAAAAAATTAAGGTTGTTGTTTCAAAAGCAGATGAAGATGGAAATTTGAAAATTACAAGAATAATGACTTTTGGACCGAAAGACGGAAATAAAAAAAGCGAAGATAATAAAGAAAATACCATCAGCAATAATGTGGACTCAGAAGAAAACCAAAATGACGATCGCACTTCTTCAGTAACTAAGGACGACAAAGTTTAAGTTAATTCATGAGTTCTGTTAATTTTACTCACATTGTTTCAATGCTAAGGATCTTAATTGCTGCATTTTCTCTTTATCTTGGATTAAAGCCTGCATCTCAGGATTATTGGAAATTATAAATGAAACTAAGGCCGATGTAAGGTTTTTATCATAACGCTTGCTGCTTTCAGTTAGAACTATAGCCGCAAGGATAGGGTTTAACCCTTTACGGTGCCATCTGTTAGATATTATGGCGCAAAAGGCATCAGCTACACTGCAAACTTTAGTTTCCGTAGAAAGCGAGTCTGCTTTTTTGCCACGTGGATAACCGCTCCCGTCTATTCGCTCATGATGATCTAAGATGCAGGATCTTACCATAGCATCTTTAATTTCTAGCCTGTTGATCATTTTTTCTGCAATATCTATATGCTCTTGCATTCTTTGCTTTTCTTTATACAGAAAAGGTCCGGCTTTACTTAAGAGTGCCGTTGGAATCTGTGTCATGCCTAAATCATGCAAAATCAAACCTAATCCCAGTGAATTAAGTTCAAGTTTTTCATCTCCCTTATGCACCGTTTTAAGGTAAACTGCCGTACCTACGAATAAAGTATTAACAGAATGACATGAAAGGTCGTTTGTTCTTTGCAAAGTGTTAAAAAAATGTGACCAGCGATTTCTGTCTACCCATACATATTCACTGAAAATAGCTAAAACTGATTTTAGCTGCTCAAGAGTCTCTGCTATCGGATTGCCAAAAAATGAGCGAACTTTTTTCAATATTCCAGAGTAAAAAATTTCTGCTGCCGCCGCTTCATCTAGATAATGTTCAGTAAGCAATGCTCCGAGGTTTTGACTAATATGTCCGGCCAGCCCCGCGTATTCCTCTTTTGTGATGAATAGATTGCCATTTTGGCATTCCTTTTCCATTTGATCTTTCTTTTTAGGAGTGAGTCTTGTTTCTTTAGCAAAAAGAGGAGCAACTCGCTGAAATTCATCATCATATATACATAATGATACAGGAAGCTTATTTCCGAATGTACTGACAATGTTTGAACTAATTTGCAGGAATTCTTCTGGAATTAAGTTTTCGTGTTTAGTTTGATTGCTCATTTCTTTATATCCTATGCGTTGTTCATAAATAAATCAGGTTACATTTTTTTCTAATATTAAGTAATTTATTACAATGATAAATAAAAGTAAATAAAGGATAAGTTTTGTACTACTGACTGTGAAATTTATTTGTTCCCAATTGCCTGTTTATTAACAAGCAGTACAGCCTTTTTGACGCTAAGTGAATGCTGTGCGCTTCTATAGTAAAGATTGTATAGTCATAATTTATAAATTTTGCACTATTCTATGCACTTGCTGTGATTATATATATCCGCTAGTGTTTAAGTATGAGGGTAAAACTTATGATGTCCTGCCGTAGGGTAATATCCTAAAGCGAAATGGTTTAAGCTGAGGTTAACGTGAAAGAAAAAATACCAACTAAATTCATGAACAGTTCAAAACATATAATTTCAGATAATCCTGATGTTTTCTACAAACTCCAAATAATCATGGGAAAAGTTGCTGATAACATTGTTAAAAATAAGTATGTTAAAAATAGCATTACCGAAGAAAAGATCAAAGGTGAAAATGAGCCAGTTGATTAAGATCACGATAAAAAGTTTATGTTTGTTTTGTATGATATTTTTTCTATACGCTAATTCAGGACATTGTTTTGAAAATGTCGTTAAAGTCGGTTTCACTTATTTTCCTCCTTGGATGATTCTTGAAGACGGAGAATACAAGGGGTTTGATTGTGATTTACTTAGATCCATTTTTGGGCATATGGGATTAAGGGTTGAATTTATTCCAGGAACAATCGTGAATAATTTAGAGAAAATGGAAACAGGCGAACTTGATATTATTTCAAGTTTACTGTTTAGGAATGAAAGAAACGAATATATTAGATATATTTCTCCACCATATAAAACGAAATCTGCTAAAAGCTTTTACGTAAGAAGGGGAAGTGGTATAAAAATTAATAGTTATAGAGATTTAGTAGGTTTAAGGGTCGGAGTTTCTCAGGGAGCAAAATATTTTCCTAAATTTGATCTTGATGACAGTATCGTGAAGGTTTTTTACGCAACAGCAGTTGAAAGTTTTCAAGCGTTGGCTGACGGTGAAGTTCAGGCTGTTATAAATACAGAATTCGTAGGAACATTTTTTATTAATAAATTAGGCTTTAAGGCTCAACTTGAAGAATGCACGTTTAAATATTCGCCCAAATTGATGCCTGTTTATATAGGTATTTCCCGTAAATCACCTCTGGCTCAAAAAGCAGATGAGATTGGCGCAGTAATACGTTATTTAAAAAAAACTGGTGAAGTTGAACAGATTGCAAAAAAGAATTCCCTGGAATTAAATTAGAATAAGTTGTCGCTGCGTCCATAATTTCTCATTTCGCCACGGTACGCTGATAGAATATCTTCTTTGGTAATGAACCCTATAAAAATTCCGTTTTTCATTACAGGCAACGTCCTCTTGCCGCTTCTAGTCATTATTTCTAATATTTCAGCCGCTCCCATACCATTTTCAATTTTAGGAGAGCTGCGATCTATTGCTATTTCTCCGATGTTACTGTCTTTCCGTTCAGGATCTAATATTGACGAGCGTGCAGAAACTACATCAACCATTCCAATAAAAGCTTTTGTGTCACTGTCTACAATCGGTACGTGGGTTTGGCTTGTTGTTTTGAGAACCTTTAGAAAGTCTGTCACTGTCATTTGCGGGTTAACTTCCGTTAAGTCTGTGTTGATTAAATTTTCAGGGTTGATGTCGGACAATATTTTTTCATCAGTTTTAGGTCTCAGAAGTTGTCCTTTTTCCACAAGGTCTTTGAAATAAAATGAAGATGGTTCAAATGTATGGGTCAGCATTGATGAGACAAATGTGACAGTCATGATATGGATTACAGCCTGATAACCGTTAGTTATTTCCAGCACAAGAAATACGCTTGTTAACGGTGCCTGCATAACTCCGCTGACAATTCCGGCCATTCCGAGCATAACATATGCGGACTCTCCTGCAATCCATCCAGCAGGTATTATTGATGATAAAGTGCGGTGAAAAAAAACACCGAAAAGAGAACCTATGACGAGGCATGGAGCAAATATTCCTCCCAGCCCTCCGCTGCCGAGTGTGAGCGATGTCGTCAGTATTCTAGCAATTACTAAAGCTGCTATGAAAGTTATTCCCGTGGGCATGGTTCCGTGAATAGCCATTCTAATCGATTTGTATCCTTCACCTAATGCTAATGGAAAAATTAAACCGACCAGACCTACTGCAAGTCCTCCCAGAGCTGCCCGCAGCCATGGAGAGCTGGTGATGGAAGTTGAAATAGAGCCTGCCTGCCGTATTGAACGCACAAGTGCTACTGATAGTAAAGAAGTGAGTATTGCTAAAAATACAGATATTCCTAAATCCGTAAAAGCCATCGGAGGGAATTGTTCGCTAAAAGGAATAATATTTCCTTCAAGAATTCTTGATGTCTGCGTGGCTACAACTGATGAGATAGCTATAGGAATGAGATTGTATGGTGTCCATTCACCGAGTATAATTTCTACAGCGAAAATCATTCCTGTGACCGGGGCATTGAATATAGCGGAAATTGAACCTGCTGCGCCGCAACCTATCAGAGTCATACGTGATTGTCCGCTCATCCGTAAAAGTCTGGATAAGTTGGACCCCATAGATGATCCGCTGACAACTACAGGGGATTCCGGCCCGGCTGAGCCTCCGCTTGCAATTGTGAGCAGGCTGGTAATAAGAGCACTGAAGATAGATATTGGACGAAGTATTCCCTGTTTGAGGCCGACTTTCGCAATAACTTCTCCGACTCCGTGCGCTCCTGTTTCTTTAAAAATATTCTTGCTTAATATTATTGCGGCTGCTGCGCCCAAAGCAGGGAGCATGAATATCCACCAGTGATTGGAATTTGCCATTCTGAGTTCATTTAGAAATTCCAACGCAGAGTTTAATGCCACAGCTGCAAGTGCAGAACAAGCTCCGACGATAACTGCAGCAAAAATCAAGATTGCATTTTTCGCAGGTAATCTTTTATGCAGGAAACTTTTTAATCGCGGAGTTTGTTCAATAGTGTCCATTATCAGTATAGAATCCCAACGACTGCGCCAGTCATGCAGGTTGCTAAAGTTCCGCCGATAATTGATTTTATTCCCATTTCTACTATTTCTTCTTTGCGTGAAGGCGCGATTGTTGTCAGGCCTCCAATTAAAATACCCAGACTTCCTAAGTTTGCAAATCCACACATAGCATAAGTCATGATGATTGTGGATCTTGGAGAAAGTAATCCCGGGGATAGATGCGCCAGTTGAAGATAAGCGAGAAATTCATTTAAAATTGTTTTGGTGCCCATAAGTCCTGCGGCTGTTGATGCTTCAGATGCGGGGATACCCATGAGCCAGACAATCGGCCACATGACGATACTCAATATGCGTTGAAGTGTGATAGGTTCACCGTAGACATCCGGTAAAAAATGTAAAATTTGATTTGCAAGAGAAACAAGGGCGACCAGAACAAGAAGCAACGCAACAACTGAAATAACCAGTTTAATTCCGTCAGAAGTTCCCTGAGTGACAGCATCCATTGAGCTTGAAGCCGTACTTGAAATTTTAGCATTGTTTTCTGCAAGAGCGGTGGCTGTTTCAGGAACCATCAGCTGTGCTATCAAAATGGCTGCGGGCGCACTTATGATAGACGCAGTTAGAATGTGTCCTATAGCTCCGGGGAGTACAGGATTAAGAATTGATGCGTAAAGCACCAGAACTGTGCCTGAAATAGTTGCCATGCCGCTAACCATAAGCGTCATAAGTTCACTGCGGCTCATTGCGCTTACATAAGGAGCTATAATTATGGGAGCTTCTACCATACCTACAAAAATATTTGCTGCAACTCCTAAGCCTAATGCTCCGCCGATGTTCATTGTTTTTTGCAAAATGAATGAAAATCCTTTGACGATAACCGGTATAATACGCCAGTAAAAAAGAAGAGCCGATAACGCGCTGACCACTAAAATAAGAGGCAACGCTCTGAATGCCAGAGTCCAGCTTGCGCCTGGAGAAATTTCCGCAAACGGAAGCGGACCGCCTCCAAGATATCCGAAAATAAAGCTTGTTCCTGCTTCTGTCGCGAGTTGCAATGCATCAACTGCATGGTTCAAAAACATCATAGCATTACTGAATGCTGAAACTTTAAGCATCAGGGTTGCTATTAAAATTTGAAGAAAGAGGCCCATAAAAACTATTTTAACATGTACACCGCGTCTGTTTTCACTGATCGCCCACGCGATGAGTATTAATCCTAATAAACCGAAACAGCTTTGAATCATATTTCCTTCCATATAATAGTTTTTAATTATTGATGTATTTAATCAAACTACATAGTCCTTATATCTCATGCAACATTAGCCGGAATCAACTTGTTTTTAGATTTAAAAAGTGGCTATACTTTACCCTGTGGGGGGGCAATTTTGTAAATGAAATTTTTATTATTCTTTGCAAGGTTCTTGAACCTTTTCGTCTTTATAGGTAGTATTCTGAAAAATTATGTCTTTACAGTGTGAAAAACTTGCAACTTTAGGTAGGCACTCCCGCTTAGGGAATGACGTCTGATAAAGGGAAAGCTTTATGAAAGTTGAATTAGCAAAACCGTTTATCAAAGCTGCGATAGATGTTTTATCTATGATGGCGATGATTACTCCGAAGCCGGGTAAGCCTTACGTTAAAAAAGGTAAAACTGCAGTCGGCGATGTTACCGGTCTGGTTGGTATAACTGGTGATATGAATGGGACTATTTCTATCACGTTTACTAAAAGTTGCGCTGTGACAATTGTTAAAAACATGCTTGGCGATGATATTCAAGATGTTGTGCAAGATGTCCAAGATGCTGTTGGTGAAATCACTAACATGATATCAGGTCAGGCCAGAGCTGGGCTTGTGGAACAGGGATTGACTTTTTCCGGATCTACTCCTTCAGTTATTATGGGGGATAATCATTCCATTTCACATATGGCCTCTACTCCGATTATGGCCATCCCTTTCAGTAGTGAAGCTGGGGAGTTTACTATCGAATTCAGTTTCGAGTAGTTCTTCTGCCTTACCCAAAAAAGAGAGTCACCAAGTATGTCTAGTTTGATAGGATTTAGAGAACAGTCCTTTTTGGACAAAATAAATATTCTAAATGAAGTTTCAGTGGGGAAAGATATTGCGGACCTTGAACCGCTTCTTGAGCTGTTCCAAAACCCCCTCGGAGATACTTCGGTAGATTATATGGTTGTCAGTGCAGTTAACGGAGTGCTTTCTTCTGATGAAGCCAGCACGGTTAAACTCCTGGAAAGTGAAAATGAAAAACTCAAAATTCTTTGCATAAGGTTGTGCGGAGAATATAAGTTTAAAACCGCGATTCCGGTTTTGTCTGCCTTAGCTGAGCAGACAGAAGATTCAGATCTTCTTTTTGAATTATTAACCTCACTGTCAAAGATCGGAGCTGAAGAAGTTATCGATCTTTTCCGCGCTAACGTCACCAACGAAGATGATTTGGTTTCTTCGATGTGTATTGAAGTGGTCGGTGAGTTAAAAGATGAGAGCTCTGTCGGGACGCTTATACCTATTGTAGAGCGGAACAATGAAGATGCTAATTATGAAGTTTGCGATTTAACTACATGGAAAGCTGTTGAAGCTCTAACTTCAATAGGCAGTGAATCTTCCATGACTTTTATCGTTGAAAATCTGCATCATAGAAATCCTACTGTGCGTAGAATTGTTACTGACTGTCTGACCTCGCTAGGAGCTGCTGCAGTTCCTTATTTGCAAATGGTAATTGTACCCGGAGCAGATAAGGATGATATGATTTTAGCGGCAAATGTCCTCGGCTTTATCGGCGACAAGAGCGGACTTGAAGTCCTTATGAATGCTATTGAGAAAGAGTATTCTTCTGATTCCAGCGTAAAATACGCTATATATGAAGCCATTGGCAACATCGGAACAATGAAGGGCGTTGTCAGCCTGATAGACGGTCTTGATAATGAAGATGAACTGATAACTCTTGCAGTTCTTACCGGGCTGGATCATCAGGTTAATCCCGGAGTTGTAAAAAAAATGGTTGAAATGGTAGGTAGCGGCGGCAGTAAGGCCGGAAAAATTATCAGAGCTGTGGTTACAGCAAAAGCTTTGAATATTTTTGCAGGGCTTTACAATGAAGGCAAAATCGGTCGGTTTATGATGAACGCCGTAGTCGCTTCTAAGGACCCAGAAGTTCATGAAGCTTTCCGCTCAAAACTTGCTGAAATAGGCGGAGATGTTGCCGAAGCTGACATAGCCCGACTTCCTGAAGTTGTGGAAACTGGAAGCAAAAGAGCCCTCGCTGTTGATGATTCTAAATCAATGCTTGCGCTTTATCGCAGCATCCTTACAAATATCGGATTTGAGCCTACAATTGCAGTTAACGGGCAGGAAGCATACTCCTTTGCCGAAATGGGTGAAGAGTTTGATATCGTCATCACTGATATGAATATGCCGGTGATGGATGGTATGGAGCTTGTTTCAAAACTCAGAATGACTGATGGATTTGAAACAATTCCGATCATCATGGTTACAACAGAGTCAGAAGTCTCCCAGCTTGAACTTGCTAAGAAAACCGGTGTTACCGATTTTATTACCAAGCCTTTTACTCCGGAACAGCTTAAATCAAAAATTGAGCAATTCGTTTCCTAAGAAACACAACATGCTTAATTATCCGCTAAAAATAAGGGAGAGGACATTCATCCTCTCCCTTTTTTATTGCTTTATGAGTTCAATGATTATGCTGACTGTTTGTGAACTGTAGAGCATTGCAACATGGCCCATTGACGAGCATGGTAGAGTTTGCCATCCATTTTCAAGCGGCTTAAGATTCTTCCAAGGTATGACCATTTCATCTACAGGCGAGTATATCGCTGTTTTTGGGATTTCATTCATCACTGAATTGCCGGGGTTAGTTTCAAAAAGCGAGCTTTCTGGGTGCAGGCTGCGTCCTAATCTGCCAAGAGCTATTTTCGCTAACAGGCTACCGCGAAACGGGGTTCCCAAAGTGATTATTCGGGAGATTTTCTCCGCGACAACAGGATCTGATACGGCTCCTTTAATGAGCAGCCCTCCGAGACTGTGGCCTATAAGTACAATTTTCTGATTATTGTTTTCAACGTAAAGTCTAAGAATACGTCTGCGCAGTTCAAGTACAAGTTCCGGGTACGAAGTGGTGAAGCTGTTGTATGACCATGTATGAAGATTGCCGTACCCCGCTCTTTTCAGTCTCGGCTTCATCATAAGCCACGCAGTTCTGTTGTGGTAAAGCCCGTGGGTCATAAGAATCGGCACTGTTCCGGTTGCTTTTTTAGGAATTCTATCCGCACATAGAAAAGCTAATGGACGTGTCAGTCCGGCGATGAGAACACTTACTTCAATAGTTGCGAAAGACATAAGCAGGTCGCGTATAACTTGTTTATATCCACGGCCCATAAGTTCTTTGCAATTTGCTGCGCCCATTACTAAGATCAGGGGGAGTGGAATAAGCAGGATGGTGAATAAAATGGTTATTAATATTTCGGTCATATTTGAGTTGCAGTAAATTACTTGTTCTCGTCAAGTATTCAATTTTATCCTGTCTGTTTTTATTCTGAATCGTGTTGTCTTTTAATCGTAACTTAAAGTTGTATTTAGCGGAGTTTTAAAATGAGTCGTAAAATATTAAGTCTTGATATCGGCAGCGGTACTCAGGATGTTTTATATTATATTGAAGGTGTCGAGATCGAAAATTGCTTTAAATTTGTATTGCCTTCGCCGGCTCGCGTTGTAGCCGCTTTGATAAAAGAACTGACAGTTAAGGGATCTGATATTTATCTTACCGGTAAAAATATGGGCGGAGGTTTTGGCTGGGCCGTTAATGAACATATCAAAGCCGGGTATAAAGTATTTGCGCATCCACGTGCCGCTCTTGCGTTGGGAGACGATTTGGACAGGCTTAAACAAAACGGGATTATGCTAAGCGAAAGTCTGCCATCCGGATGTGTCCCTGTTCATTTAGAAGATTATAATTCTGGGTGGTGGAATTGTTTTTTGTCCGCAGCAGGCCTTGAACAGCCTGATCTTGTTGTCGCCTCAGTGCAGGATCATGGTTTTCACCCCGGTAAGAGTAATAGAATGGGGCGGTTCAATTTATGGAAACGTTTTTTATTGGAAAACAAAGGTAAACCGGAAGAGCTGCTTTTTGAAACTGTGCCGGAAGAATTTACACGGCTTGCTGAGCTTCAGATCAGCATAGGCGGCGGAGCTGTATGTGACACCGGAGCCGCGGCTGTTTTAGGTGCTTTTTTTGTCGATGAAATAGTCCAGCGCAGCTTTAAGGAAGGACTATGCCTGATTAACGTAGGGAATAGCCATACAGTTGCTTTCCTGCTGTTTGAAGGTCGTGTGCACGGCATTTACGAACATCATACCGGCAACATGACTTCTGAAAAGTTATGGCTCGATTCTCAGCTGTTCAGAAAAGGTGATCTAAGCTTTGAGAAAGTTTTTGACGATTACGGGCATGGCTGTGCAACGCTTGATCTCCCTGCAGAGGCCGGCGGTTTTATCCCGACTTATGTGATGGGGCCGCGCAGGGCTATGTTAAAAAAATATCCTGTTGAATTTCCGGCACCCGGCGGTGATATGATGCTTGCAGGTTGTTTTGGACTTATAAAAGGGCTTGCACTGAAAGGTGCTATATAAATAATTACATCTTGCAGTATTGCACGAATTTGTTATTACCCATAGTTAGTAAGTTTTACGTGAAAGCATTTTATGATTTTAAGAACTCAAATGATCTGCATATTGCATGGTGTTTTTAATTTATGCAATTTTACTCAACTATAGATTAAAATTATGTTGCGTTCCTTATCCTTTGCATTGTCCATGGTGCTTCTCAGCTATACTCCTTCTTTTGCGGAAGGATGGATTTCTACTGCCCTTGCTGAAGTAGGCACTGCTAATCTGGACAGATTATTAAATCTTATGGCTGGAATTGTTATTTCAGTCCTTTTGATTTTTATAGTGTTCTTATTTCAGAACATTGTAAAAAGGCGAATGGTAGAGCGTGAATTGCAGCGTGAACGTGATCTCATGGGCAGCATAATGGAAACCAGTCCTATGGGTATCATTGTGATGGATCAGAATGGCGTGATTGTTTTTGCCAATGATCAGGCAGCTAGAGTCCACGGACTTTCCAAAGATAATATGATCGGGTTGAAATATAATGATCCCAGTCTGAGAATTACGGCACCTGACGGTTCGGCTTTCCCAGAAGAACGGCTTGCTTTCAGCAGGGTAATGAAGATCAGAAATGCTGTTTTAGATATTCGGCATGCCATCCACTGGGATGACGGGCGGCAGGTTTTACTTTCAATCAATGCTTCACCTCTTTTCGGTGCCAATGGTGATATCCAAAAAGTTGTTGCTACTGTTGAAGATATTACGACTAGAAAGAAAGTTGAAGAAGCTCTGAAGGATAGTGCTTATCGATTCAGGTCATTAGTTAAGACCGCAGAAAGTGTGATCATTCTTCTTTCCCCCGACAGAAAAATTTTAGAGTTTAACCGACTGGCTGAAGATCTCTTCGGGTGGAGCAGGCATGAGGTTTTAGGGCGTGACTTTTTTGAACTTTTTCTTCCGGAAAAATCCTGGGGTGAAGCTTCACAGCAATTATCAACTGTTCTTAGCGGTACTCCGCTGCGATTGTTTGAGAATGAAGTTCGAATTCGCGGAGGTAAGGGGCTGACTATGCAATGGTCGCTGTCAAGATTGCTTGGTACCACCGGGGATTCTCTTGGAGTGCTTGCAGTCGGACAGGACATTACGGATCGCAAGATTTTTGAAGCAGAGCTGTGTGAAGCCCGTGATGCAGCGGAAGAAGCAAACCGCGCAAAGAGCGAGTTTCTCGCTAATATGAGCCATGAGATCAGAACTCCGATCAGCGCGATAATCGGGATGAGCGAACTGACACTTTGTACCGATCTTGATGAAGAGCAGAAAGGTTATTTGGTTACTGTACGAAAAGCTGCTGAGTCTCTGCTTAGCATTATTAATGATATTTTAGATCTTTCTAAGATTGAAGCCCGTAAGATGGAATTGCGGCTCGAAGATTTTGATTTGTTTGATATGCTTGAAAAGCAGAGGTCCGTTTTGCGTGTTCAGGCGGAAGAAAAAGGAATTGAGCTTCGAACGACTATAAGCAATACCGTAAGCCGGTGTTATATAGGTGACAGCTTGCGACTGGGCCAGATTATAATGAACCTTGCGGGTAACTCTATCAAATTTACTGACAAAGGGTATGTGGAAGTCTCGGTTGATAATATCGGTAGCTGGGAAGATGGAGAAATTTTACAGTTTACCGTCAAGGATACCGGGATAGGCATATCGGAAGATAAAGCGGAGAAGCTTTTTGAAAGTTTTGTACAACTCAATGCCGGGTATTCCAAAAAACATCCCGGTAGCGGCCTTGGCCTTGCTATTTCGCGGCAACTTGTTGAGATGATGGGTGGTAAAATTTCTTTTTCCAGCAAAGTAGGCTGGGGATGTGAATTTATATTCACAGTTAAGCTTCAGTTCAGCGAGGGATCATGTGTTGAAGACGTTGCCGAGTTGGTAGAAGAAGAGGAAGACTTAACCAGGTCAACTGCTGCTGCCAGAGTTCTTCTGGCTGAAGATAATGCAACGAATCAGATATTCATTTCGCATTTTCTTACTGAGCGCGGGTTTAAAATAGAAACCGCTGAGAACGGAATAGAAGTTTTGGAGATGCTGGAAAGCCGTGACCAGTTCGATGTGATATTAATGGATGTCCAAATGCCTGAGATGGACGGGGTGCAGGCCACTAAAATGATAAGGGATGCCGGTAACGACATCCCTATAATTGCTTTGACTGCGTATGCGATGGAAGGAGATAAAGAAAAGTTTTTGGATAGCGGTATGGATGCTTACGCTTCCAAACCCGTTAACATTGATGAACTTGTTTTTCTGATAAACAAATATTTAGCTGTCAAAAAATGATCTCATCATAAACTGCTATTGTTCAGTTCCTTGCTCTTTATCAATATTTCCAACCAGATCCTTGTGCAGAATTTTCGCTATCTGTTCTTTAAATTCCATCAATTCTTTTTCGTTGATTCCTGAGATAATTTGTTCTTCTGAAGTAATTTCGTCAAAACCGACAGGAAGTGAACAGACAAGGTGAATTCCTATTTTTTTACCGTCGACATCAACAGTTCCTAATATGTTAGATTTTTTAATTTTTTTTCTGACAGACTGAGGAAGATTAGGAACGTTAAGAAGGCTTTCTCTAGGGTAGAAAATATAACCGAATAAGAAATGATCACTTTTAAAAGCATCATTTTGGAAGCCGCTGTTCATATCGAGGCCGCTGGCTTTAGTTGTTTCGAGCATCTTCATTATGTCTGAAGCAATACTTTCTGCGTAACCTTGGTCCATTTTTTCACCCTCCGAAAAAAATTATTTCTATAATCTTGTTGGTTTTATTTAGGCACACCATAGCGGTGCTCCGGAAAAGAAATCAATCACTTGCAAGGTGTGCATGTCAAGACTTTAAGAATGTTTGAGTAAATTTGTTCTCTATGCTGCTTTTGCCAAACGGTTTAAAAATTGAAATCAATACCAGCAGTAAAAGACATCCGAAAACCATGAACGCTGTTATTTCGTTTAAAAGCTGGTTTCTCAAGTATTCAGGTGTTTGCAAAGCCATCAGCTTAATACTTCCGGAAATTTCACTCATCCGTTCGAGCCAAGGCATGTAAAAGAGAAATCCGAAGATTATGAATCCGACATTAACAGTCCACTTAATTATAACCCACCTGAACTTAAAAAAGCCCCATGAGGTTTTCCACGCAAAGATAAATCCGGTAATAAGGCATCCGAAAGCTCCGGATGTTACGACATACTCATCAATTATTTTAAGACATATGTCCCGGGCATAAAGTTCCCCGCCGGAGTTCGGTGTAAACACGCTGTGTAGCAGAACCATAGATAGCGCGCCGCCTCCCCACAGGCATGCACTCAGCATATGAAATGCTCTGACCCATTTTGTCGATTGCGGTGTCATATTTTTTATTACTCTTTTCTCATTTTATTATATAATTCCTGAATCTTTTGAGTAAGAACTGCCTGCTTGATAGGTTTGGACAGGAATTCGTCAGCACCGGCCTCTATGCATCTGCTTCTGTGTTCGGCAGAAGCATGAGCCGTTAGAGCTATTACTCCGGTACGTTTACCATGAGTGTTTTTCTCAACCATTCTGAACTGTTTTAAGAATTCATAGCCATCCATCACTGGCATTTCCATATCCATCAAAATAATATCAAATTTATCGTTCAGGGCAAGTTTGAGTCCTTCCTCACCATTGGAGGCCATCACCAAAGTTGCATGGGAGTTCTTTAGAAAGTGCCGGATTAATTCCCTGTTAGGAATATTATCTTCTGTCAGAAGGATTTTCATCTGGGGAAGAATGATTTTACTTCCTCTGGACGCATTTTGAGGATCATCAGGGGTTATGTTCAGTATATCCATGATCGTGCGGAGGAATGGTCTCTGCATTATAGGTTTCGTTGTTCCTGCCAGAATAAGTTTTCGATCAATAAGTTTTCTGTCAAAACTCGGACCTCGCCCGAGAAGCATCACCGGAGGAACTGATTCGTTTGCGGCTTGAAGCGACTGAAGTGTGTTGGTTCCGTTTTCAATATTAAGGTCAAGAATTATCATGTCAGATTTATCAGCTTGCGGAGATAACAGAAGTGCTTTTAATGAATTTGCATTAGTGCACGGGGTTGTAGTTGCTTTGAAGTAGTTGAGTTTTTCACAGATAGAATCAAGCGTTTTATAATTATTAGATGCAACAATGATATTGATGCTGGCCAGGTCCGGCTTAAGGAAAGACTCGGATTCACGGTCTCTAGGCAGTGGAAGAGTTATTTCAAAAGTACTTCCTTTGCCTTGAACGCTCTTGGCCGAAATTGTTCCACCCATGAGGTCTGCCAGTTTTTTACTGATAGAAAGGCCAAGTCCGGATCCTCCGAACTTTCTAGTGGTAGATGAATCAGCCTGTGAAAACGGCGCAAAGATATAATCTAATTTGTCAGGAGATATTCCGACGCCTGTATCTTCAATAGAAAAGATCAGATTATCAGGATGGTTTGTATTGGGAGCACGGGAAACAGTAAGACTGACCTCTCCGCCTGATGTGAATTTAACAGCGTTGGAAAGGATATTCAGGATTATCTGGCGTAACCTCGTCGGATCGCCGATAACAAATTCAGGAACGTCCGGCTTATATCTGCATATGAGCTCTATATTGCGTGCCGTTGCTGCTGCTGATTGCAGGTATAGAATTGATTCAACTTCCTGCAGCAAGTCAATGGGAATGGCTTCAAGTACAACGTGCTCTGCTTCCAGCTTTGAAAAATCGAGAATATCGTTGATGATCGATAACAGTATTTCACCTGAAGATTCGAAAATATGGACGTATTCTTCCTGCTCATCATTAAGCTCAGTATCTTTGAGCAGGTCGGCAATCCCTATAATAGAGTTTAGTGGCGTGCGTATTTCATGGCTCATACTTGCCAGAAATGCACTTTTAGCCTTATTGGCATCTTCGGCTTTTATAATGGCTTTCTCTAATTCGCCTTCAGTCTTCATGTGTTCTGCAATTTCAGTGTTCAGATCAGCAGTCTTTTCCGCCACCTGTGCAGCCAGATTTTTCTTTTGCTTTTCGATTACTTTTATACGGAAGTGTGTAAAAGCAAAAATGCTTATAAGAATTAGAAGGATAACTCCGGTTATAAACCACCATGTTCTCCAGAACGGCGGAGTTATATTTATTATGATGGATGTTCCGGCTTCATTCCAGATTCCGTCACTGTTAGAAGCTTTAACTTTAAAAATGTAGCTGCCGTGGTTGAAGTTCGTAAAAGTTGCGGTCCCGTCAGCGGCGTTAAGCCAGCGGTCGTTAAACCCTTCCAGCTTGTATTTATATTTATTTAACTTCGGGTTTTGGTAATCCAGAGCCGCAAAACTGAAAGTAAACATTGCATCTTTCCATGAAAGCGTAATCTCTTTAGTTTCCGTAATGTTTGTCGGCAGTTCTGCCGGGCTGTTAAGGATATCCAAAGCTGTGATAACGACTGGCGGCGGGTTGGGATTTATTTTAATATTGCTTGGATAAAACATATTCATCCCGTTAAGTCCGCCGAAGTACATTCTGCCGCTTTGACCTTTGTTGTAAGAATTTATCCAGAATTCTATGCCTTGCAATCCGTCAGAAATTCCAAAGTTTAATATGTTGCCGGTTTTGGGATCCAGATGGGAAATTCCTTTGAAGGTGGAAACCCATATATCTCCTGAGCTGTCCAGACAAAGTCCCTGAATGCCGTCGTTCGCAAAACCGTCTTTTTGCGTGTATCTGGTGAAGAACCCTGTTGCAGGATCAAACCTGTTGAGTCCTTCATCTGTTCCTATCCAAAGAGAGCCGTCGGCTGCTTCCGCAATGGGGGTAACCCTGTTGTTGGATATCGAACTGGGGTCATCTGAGATGCTCTTGTGGTGGATAAATGTTCCGCTGTCTCTATCCATCAAATCCAGTCCTGCATTTGTACAGATCCAGAAGTTGTTTTTGCTGTCTTCAAAGATATTGCGCACCCTGTCATGTGCTAAGCTTTTCGGATCAGATACCGAGTGGGTGTAGTGTTTGAACTTTCCGGTTTCAGGATCGAGTCTGTTCAGCCCTTTTTTGCTGGTTCCTATCCAGATATATCCTTGGCTGCCTTCATTAATCCACCAGATGTTATTCTGACTGATAGAATTTTTGTCTCCTTTGTCGCGCTGATACGTGGCTTTGATTCCATTTTTTTTATCAAGAACGAACACACCGTTTTTACGTGTTCCAACCCATATGAACCCTTTAGAATCCTGAAAAATACAGTTGATTCTGTCCCCGGGAAGGTTCCATGGTTTTGGAGATTTGGCGTTAAAATTTTTAAGCTCTCCAGTTTGTGGATTGTAGGAGCTTAAGCCGTCTTTATAAGTACCTATCCAGACAAGACCTTCCTGATCTTCAAGAATTGCACTTACTTCTTTTCCCGGCAGTGAGTCTTTTTTATTCGGCTGGTACCGAAGAATTTCGAAAGCCTGCATTTTAGGTGTCAGTTTACTCAGTCCGTCCGCGTAGGTTCCAATCCATAAAACCCCAGAAAGATCTTCTATTATTTGAGTAACTTTATTGTCGCTGAGGCTTTGCGGATCAAGCTGATTATGCTTAAAAAAAGAAAATTTCATTTTTTCAGGTTCAGCCCCGGCTGTCTCTGGATTCCTTTTGGCAAGTCCTTCGAGAGTTCCAATCCATAGGTTTCCGGATCTGTCTTTGAATATATCGTTTATTTCTAGTGTGTTGAATATTGTTTTAAAGGTCTGGCTTGCAGTATCTAGAATGGCTAACCCTTTCTTGGTTCCTATCCAGAGTTGATTTTCTTTGTTCTGATAAAAGCAAAGAACGGTGTCTCCGCAAAGCGTTGCGGAGTCTGAGGGATTGTTGAAATAGTGTTTAAACTGATGATCTTTTTCAATAAAAAGGTTCAGACCTTTAGCTGTTCCAACCCATAATCTTCCTTGCATGTCTTCGTAAATAGAACGTATTTCATTGCTGCTGATGCTGGTCTGTTCATCTGTATGCTGGAAATTTTTGAAGGCACGTGTGGTTCTATCAAAGAGATTAAGCCCGCTTTCAGTGCCTATCCATAACTGCCCTTTAGAATCTTCATAGATACAGGTGACGGTTTTTCCTGAAATAGAATGAGGATTATCTTTATCAGGTGTGAAATATGAAAATGTATCAGTCTTGCGGTTATACGTGTTCAGTCCGCCGCTTTTTGTGCCGACCCAGAGGATTCCTGAACTGTCTTCATATAAGGCCCTGATATTTCCATCTGAAATAGAACCGGGCGACTTTGATTTTGTATAAATTTTCATATGACGGCCGTCGTATCTGTTCAGGCCGTCATATGTTCCGAACCATAAGAATCCCTTGGAATCCTGCAACATGCATAAAATAGAAGATTGCGACAATCCTTGATCCAAAGAAAGTCGTTCAAATCTAAGTTCTTCTTGAAAAGCTGATGCAGGAACAGTTCCCCAAAAACAGAAAAAAAGGGTGAGAACTATGATCGCACTTTTGAAGCTGTTTTTGGAGGGGAAGTTTGTATTCATCATATGGGTTTGTTAAGGTGAATTTTAAAAACATAAAAAATATACTATTTCAATGCCGTAAGCGCAACATCCACATGTGAATGTATATTATATATTTCATGTTTTGCTTAATCACATTCTTAGTTTATCATTGGGATAGAATGGGTTTGATCATTTTTAAAGCCCAGCCCACCTGTTCAGCTGTTATCACTAGCGGCGGAGCAAATCTTATAATATTATTATGTGTCTCTTTGCACAACAGTCCTTGTTCTTTCAGCTTTTCGCAATAAAGTCTGGCTCCTCCTGCTTCCGGCTTAAATTCAACAGCCAGCAGCAATCCTCTCCCTCTGACTTCTTTTATTTTATCGTTTTTTATTTCCTGCAACCCTGCTAAAAACAGTGCTCCAGAATTTCGTGCGTTATCAATCATGTTTTCTTCCGTAAGCACTTTAAGAGCAGCACGGGCAACAGCACACGCAAGAGGATTTCCTCCAAAGGTTGATCCATGTTCGCCAGGCTTGAGAACGCTCAGAACTTCAGAATTGGAAAGTACCGCTGAAACCGGATAGAATCCACCGGAAAGAGCTTTGCCTATGAGTGTTAAATCAGCTTCAATACCTTCATGTTCTTCAGCAAATAACTTTCCTGTGCGTCCAAGTCCCGTCTGGATTTCATCCAGAATTAAACTTATATTATTTGCAGTACAGATTTCTCTGACATTTTTAAAATATCCGGCCGGTGGAATTATTACTCCTGCTTCGCCCTGTATGGGTTCAACCAGAAAGCCGACGGTATTCGGGGTGATTGCTTTTTCAAGTGCTGCAAAGTCGCCGAACGGAATAATTTTAAACCCGGGGGTGAAAGGTCCGAATCCCTTTCTGGATACCGGGTCAGTTGAAAATCCTACAATCGTAATAGTTCTTCCATGAAAATTATCGGCGCATACTATTATTTCAGCTCGATCTTCAGGTACTCCTTTGACAAGATAACCCCATTTTCTAACCGCTTTGATGGCTGTTTCAACAGCTTCAGCCCCGCTGTTCATGGGCAGGACCTTGTGCGATCCGGTTAGGGCGCATAGTTCTTTATAAAAAGGGCCCAACTGATCATTTCTGAAGGCTCGCGAAGTCAGCGTAAGCTTTTCAGCCTGTTCAATCATGGCTTTTTTAATTTTCGGGTGGCAGTGACCTTGATTAACTGCTGAATATGCCGAGAGGCAGTCCATGTATTTTTTACCCTCAACATCCCAAACCCAAACACCTTCCCCGCGTTCTAGAACTACTTCAAGAGGTTTATAGTTTTTCGCTCCGAATTCTTCTTCCAGTGCCATGTAGTCGGATTGTCGCATTAGATCTCCTGATATTTAAATATATTTCAAAATACTACAAATAGTACGTGTTGACTAGGTATAGAAAATATTTTGAGTGTTTAAATGCGGATTGCTCTAATATTTGTGTTTTTCTTTAAAATAATCGGCAAAAGAGTATTTTGTGTGAACTAAAGGGAGGGCATCATGAAATGTGTGAGGGAAGAGGGTATTCAAATTAAAAAGGCTCTTTTCGCATTTTTACGAAAAGAGCCTGGAAAAGATTTATATTTTATTGATGCTTTCTAGTTTCAACTTTTGCATTTTCTACCCATTTGGAAACAACGGGAGCTTCATAGCCCGCAAAGGAATCAATAATTTTTGCGGGAGAATCCGCAGTTAAAAGCATGTCTTTGTGTACGCTTTTTAAGAACCCTTCTTTTACAACGCTATTTAGAAAGCTTAACAGTGTATCGTAATAACCATCAATATTAAGCAATCCGCATGGCTTGCTATGAAATCCCAGTTGCGCCCATGTAAATATTTCGAAAATTTCATCCATCGTTCCGATTCCGCCGGGCATGGCTATAAAGCCGTCAGAAAGTTCTGCCATCAAAGCCTTGCGCTCATGCATTGATTCCGTAACGTGCAGTTCCGTCAGCAGCGGGTGAGCCACATTCTTTTTTACAAGATTTTCAGGAATAACCCCGATAACTTTTCCTCCTGCCTCCAGCGCACTTTCAGCTAGAATTCCCATGAGCCCCATGTCCGAACCACCATAAACAGTGGTTATTTTACGCTTAGCTAATTCGCGACCCATATCGCGGGCCGCCTTTGCGTATTTTTCATCATTTCCCGGATTTGCTCCAAGGAAAATACACAAACTTTTCATGATGATATTTCTCCGAAATGTAGTGTTATGTTTTTAATTTATTGTTTATTTTGATAAAATGTAGTGTATGCAAGAGTTAGCAGAACGGCAAATCCAGCAGAAATTACGCCAAGAATTGCATTGTAGAAAGGCGGCGCAGCAAGAGCAAGTCTTATAAGCAGAGTCACTAAGGCAAAACCTGAGTTTCTGAACACCGCGTGGAATGATGGCAGAAATCTTTGAGATATAAGAACTAATAAAATATCACTGAAAATAAGTATTGTATAAAAGGTGCTGAAGAAGTCGAAATGATGTTTTCCTAGTAACGGGCACACCAGATTATAAATTCCAAGTCCTGCAAAAGTTGCAAGCAGTAAAAGGGCAACCAGCTTTTTTGACGCCACATATCTGAATTTGAAATCCGGACTGAGGTTCGGCGTTGGCCGCTGAATTTTATAGTAGATACCAAGTAGAACAAAAACAGCAAAAGCTCCTGCCCCGTCTGACAGTATTTGATACAGCGGGATCATGTTGCCGGTGAGGGTAATCGGTTCCGGAAAGTTTACCAGTTCTTTAAATGAACTTCTTATCAGGATGAGGCATAGAATCTCGAACTGTTTTCCCACAGATTTTGCAAAAGAGCATGGCAGAACAAAGATCAATCCGATAACCTCAAGGAAAAGAACAAGTGTAAAAGCTATTCCTATGGCGTGGTAATGGTTGTCAGGAGTTTTTATTGCTATAAAATCAGGCAATAACCCTCTATTTCCCAGCTCTATTCCGATTAATGCAGCAATAAAGCATGCTACCAGAATTCCGGCTACGGTTCGTTGTGTTTTCTCGCTTTCCCAGAAAGTATGAAGAGGGTCGAAGGCATAAGTTGCCAATTCATAAATAGAGTATCTCATAAGAATTTTATAATGATGACGGTGCAATCATCTTCAAGAGGAAGACCTCTCCTGTAGTCTGAAACTTGTTTATGAATAATTTCTGCAATTTGCTGAGCCGGTTTGTCATAATAATCTCTAATAATTTCTCTGAGTTGAGATTTGCCGAATTGTTCACCCTTCGGACTGTGTGCTTCCCATATGCCGTCAGTATAAAGAACAACAATTTGCCCTGATTTTAACTGGGTAAAATTCTCTTTGTAAAGATAATATTCATCAACTCCAATAGCTAGTCCTGTTCCTATCAGCTCCTCAAATTCATCAGTTTCCGGAGTATAGATCAATGCCGGATCATGGCCGGCTCTAATCCAGTTCAGAGTTTTCTTGTTGGTGTCGCAGATAGCAGTGAACAATGTCATAAAATGACCTGTCTGTGCACAGTCTGTTGTTACAAGACTGTTAACTTTGCTTACTATTTCAACAAGGGGTCTGCCCTGTCCGGTCAGGGCGCGGATGTAAGCCCTTGCGCTGGTCATAAGCAGTGCCGCGCTGATTCCATGTCCGGACACGTCCCCAATTGCTGTTGCAAAAATATCTTCTCCGCATGTTGCGCAGCCTATGAAGTCAAAGTAGTCTCCACCGGTTTTTTCTGAGAAAACACACTTGGCTCCGATTTCCGCTCCGGAAACCTGCGGTGTCGATTTAGGAAGCAGATTCTGCTGGGCTTCATCAGCCAGTGACAACGCCTGAAGTATGGAGGATCGTTCTCGGAGCTGCGGCACCATCAGGTTGAAACTGTCAGCCAGATCTCCTAATTCGTCATGAGAATTTACGTCTGCTCTGGCATCCCAGTCGCCTTGCCCAACTTTGGTTACAGCTTCTGATATCTTGCGGATTGGGGATGCAAAATTTTGTGATGCAAAATAAGCAACAATTCCAAGGGCAGAAATTATGGCTAAAGCAATAAGGGTTGTATCCTTGATTTGCCTCGCGATGCTTTTACTTACATATTGCTCAGCCTTATCTGCTTCGGCTGTGAAGTCTATTACAGGAGTTACAATTAACAGAGCCATGTCTTTATTGATGGGGCTGTAGGTCCAAAGTGAAGGTATTCCCTCACAATCCATCTGAAGAACTCCGGATCGCTGATTGTCTACATCATCAACAAGAGTGGCAAATTCAGGGGTATCCTCATAAATCCATTCCGGCTTAGGCGGAGCCTGCCAGAGATGGCCTTTTGAATTTGCTGAGATGTTTTCCTCGGCGGAACCTTTATTCCGACCGATGACAAGGAGTTTCTCTTTGTTTGAGGTCGTTGAATGGTCTGAGACGACCATCATTATTTTAACATTTTTCTCAGTGCTCATGAGTAGCGCACTGTTAATTGCAATGCCCACCGGAACGACCAGGGAAACAACGCCGATAAATTTATCTTTCTCATTGAATAACGGACTGGAAAGCCGGTAGCAGAGTGATTTTGTCGCCGGTTCAGGAACTGGATGCATCCAGAATGTTTTAAGCGTGTCTTTGACTTCTTTATACCAGCTGCTGATGCGAGGATCGTATCTCGGAGGGAAGGCGTTGTGTGCCGGGTAGCTTACCTGCAGACCGTTTTCAAGAGTAATCTCCTGCCAGAGAGCTAATTTGTTCAGTGTTTGACTGCATGATTGAAATGTCGGCAACATGGGTGCCAGTTTACGTATTGAAGGCATTGCTGCACGTTTCGACAGCCCCTGCGGCAGCCAGAAAGATATGTGATTTAATGAAATAGGGATATCTACAAGAGCTCCTTTTTTCACGTGACTAGTCTTGTTTTCCCGGGAGGAACGCATGCCGCGCCCTCTCAGAGTTGATTTTTTATAATCCGGGTGAGTATAAAGTGTAGGCATGTTTTCCACGCCTTCCGGACTAGTTATGAATGGAGGATGAGCCAGTGTCAGGATTTCTTTTTTAGACAGCAGATTTTCTGCTTCTCCCTGCATGGTCTTGATACTTGTTCTGTACAGGAGATCTTCAAGGTTAATTCTTGCTGCTGTTCCTTCGGCAATGTCCGCAAGGGAGCTTCTTGCCCGTTCAAGCAGAGTTACTCTGGTTTGTATTTGAAGGTCTGAACCGAGATCTCTGAGAGTATCTAATCCATATGCCTTGATAAGGATTAGTGGCAACATCGCAAATGTAAGAAGGATAAGAAGTATTTTCCACCGGATTTTCATAATATATTAAAACCTAACCGCTCAAATTATTCAATCAAGAAAAGCAAAAAAAAATAATAAGAGATAGAATTATTTAAAATAAGCAGTGAGTAAAATGACTATTCCAAGAGAAGGGAGCAGGTTCGACAAGTTGATTTTTTTAACATCAAGCAGAATCATGCTGATGCCGATTATTAGAACTCCGCCTGTAGCCGTAAGCTGCGCAATCATCATTGGCGAAAACCATTCTTGAAACGAGTTTGCAAAAATTGTCAGCGCCCCTTGATAAAGAAGAACCGGAATAAAAGCGAAAAGAACTCCTATTCCATAAGTCGAGGCCAGAGCAATGGACGCAAAGCCGTCGAGAATTGATTTTGTGAAAACTATGGTGGTATTGCCTTTTATTCCTTCTTCAAAGGAGCCTATGATAGCCATCGCCCCGATGCAGAAAATAAGAGACGCAGTGATAAGACCGTCAATGAATCCTGCGTCGGTTGATCCGGTCATTTTTTTAAGTTTACTGGCAAGCCGTTCAAAAAGAGTATCAAGCTTAAGTAATTCTCCAATTATTCCGCCGATTAAGATGCTGAATATGAGAATAAGAATGTCCTGAACTTTGAGGGCCATCTGCATACCTATAACCATGGTGCTGAGGCCCAGCCCTTGGAAAACAATCTGCCTGATACGTTCAGGAAATCTGCTGTGGAGCATGACTCCGATAAGTGATCCGCCGATAATGGCGGCAGCGTTGACGAGCGAGCCGATTGGAATCATGAAGAATCTCACAATGGTAATATTATATATGTAGATCGATACGATTATCACTAAGCATTTAGGTTTACAATATGAGAATGATCAAAAAAAAGGGCGGTCGGTTTAGTCTACGGCGTGAAGAGTAAAAGGATATTAAACGGTTAAAAAGATGTGGCCCGTGTATTAAATATTCTTGACAGTTTCTTGTTCATCTAATATTAACTGTCTCTCGACATGCCGGGATGGCGGAATTGGTAGACGCAGCGGACTCAAAATCCGCCGGTGGCAACGCCATGAGAGTTCAAGTCTCTCTCCCGGTACCAGATAAATCAAGGGTTTACAGCAATCAGCTGTAAACCCTTTTTTGTTATGAGTGAAATCTCTCCCGCTTTTCTCCCGCTTTTATTTGAATTTTTAATTATATTGGCTGTAGTTCTATTTTGCACATCTTGTATTAAACCTTTGCTATCATTCTTATTCAATGAACATCTTAGTTACGTTTTGTTGGAAATCATAATTGGTCTATCAATTTTTTTGAATTCAATGCGTCGTCTATATTAGCTGTAAAAAAAACTGAGTGCATCCTCAACTTTATTTTGCAATATATCCTGTGGAAAAATTTTCAGGCGATTTTTGTAATTTTGCAACACGTCGAAATAACGTGTTAAAAAGTTTAAAACCCAAAACGTTTTGCTACGTCCTGAAAAAGGGTGTGGAAAAGTGTTCACTTTTCGGACGTAGCTGAAAACGGCTTTGCAAGTAGCTGGAAATAGGGTAGATAAAAATCATCCTCTCAAAAGAGGTATCCATATCGGTATGGGTTATGACCCCCAATCCCAACGGGAAGTGGCGGAGTGTTAAACTCAAAAGAGGTATCCATATCGGTATGGGTTATGACTGAGGATATTCTTATCAAATACAATTGCACCACTCTCAAAAGAGGTATCCATATCGGTATGGGTTATGACTGCCCTACTTGGATAGTCGCATCCCGCCCGATTTCCTCAAAAGAGGTATCCATATCGGTATGGGTTATGACCACTTTCAGAGGAGCCTTCCTGTAACCCCAACAACTCAAAAGAGGTATCCATATCGGTATGGGTTATGACCGCAATTCATGTCGGTTGCGTAGGGTTTAACAACTCAAAAGAGAGATCCATATCGGTATGGCAGAAAATTAAATTTGCTCTTGACGCAACGAAGTGTTGAGGGCAAATTTGTCTTATGAGTAAAATCACACGCCACCTCATTGCTTACGATATTTCTTGTGATAAGGAACGCTATAAGGTTTCTAAGGTGCTTGAGGGATTTGGTTTCCGGGTTCAGGAGAGCGTTTTTGAATGTGATTTAAATACTCGTCTGAAAAGGAAACTCATATCAAAACTTGAGAATCTTGAAGTAGAAACCGGATTTATTTCTATCTATCTTGTGGGTAGCCATAAGCCCAAGGATATCGGCAATGCCCCGCCTCGTTTTAATGAAAATTACGCCTTCGTTATCTAATAAATATGACAACAGATCTAAGTTCCCTCTCTTCTCTCAGTTGGTACTGCGTTCAAATATCCCTGACTAATACCCGCAATACTTTTGCAAAGCAGCATCCGCTCTTTGTTCTGGATGCTATTTTCAAGTTCGCCCTCGGGCGGGCTGGTCTGCGCGGGCTGCAATATTGTTTTCATCCGGTCGATAAACCTTTCGGCTGCCGGATCAGTAAAGGTTTACGGTATGAGTTGGAATTTATTTTCCCGTTCGCCACGCCAGATCAGATAAATTGCTTTCTTCAAGGTCTTTCAGATCATCTTTCCGAGCCTGCTAATAATTTTGAATTGAGTTGTGCCGGTGATATCAGACACGAAACGTTGGCCGATCTTGCTGAGCCGGACTGTTCCGGTTCTCCGGCGGAAGTGTGCCTTGATTTTGTGACTCCATTTCCGTTTAAACCGACTGACAGCAAGCGTCGCTGGATGGTTGGAAAATGGAAATTTTTTGATGCATTCTGTAGGCGGGCCAATACTTTTTTTGATCTGGATCTAAAGCTTAGTGATGAATTTCTGGAAGGCATTACTGTCCATCCATACTTTTGGAGTTACGAGCAATACGGGCATAAGTCTCAGAGCAGCAGGGGGACGCAGTATCTTAACGGTATGACCGGACCTTTATATTTAAAAGGTAATTTGACAAAGATTATGCCCCTGCTTCTGATTTGTTCACGTATCCACGCAGGGCGGAGGGTAGCTACGGGACAGGGATATTATGAGTTGAAAACTGCCGAGCCATATTTTGATGTGCTTTTGAAAAATGATTACGCACTTGGTGTTGCTGCTTCCAGAATTAACAGGGACAGTGATTTTTCAGCTGAGCTTGAGCGGGATTACGGATCGATAGAAAAAGCTGTATTTGAAATGCGTGATCGTCTTTTAAGTGGAAAATTTTCATGTTCACCGGCAGTACCTTTTGAGATGCGTAAACCTTATGGTGGAAGCAGGGTCATTGGGACATGTTCACCGGAGGATACGCTGACCCAGAAATTGTTGCACCAGCTTCTTTCGCCTGTAATGGATCGCATGTTCGAACACTCTTCTATAGGTTTCAGGAAAGGGCGTTCCCGTGATGATGCAAAGAGAATGATTCAGCAAGCTATTCGCGAGGGATGCCGCTATGTGTTTGAATCGGATATTGATTCCTTTTTTGATGAAATAGACCGACCGACCATGATCCTCAAGCTCAGGAATGTCCTGCCGCAAGCTGATAGAATGATCGTTAAAGCTCTGGAGTCGTGCATTAATTCTGGTCTGATTGATGAAGAGGGACAAAACACAAAAGGTCTGGTGCAGGGCAGTTCTCTTTCTCCGTTGCTTTCGAATCTTTATCTGGACAGTGTTGATGAGCGTATGGATGAACTCGGGTATCGTTTTATCCGATACGCAGATGACTTTATCGTTTTAGCCCGCAGTGAAGAAGAGTGTAGCAAGGCGTTTGAGGATATGTGTACAGTACTTGAACCGCTCGGTTTGCGGCTTAAGGCGGAAAAGACCCGCATCAGCAATATTGACCCGGGATTTAAATTTTTCGGGATTGATCTGGACAGTGATCTTGCATGGGAAAGCATCGAACAGGCACAGCTTAAAAGAACAGTTTACGTGTGCAATCATTTTGCTTCACTGGGTGTGGATATTGACTGTCTGGCAATCAGGAAAGACGGAATTGTCATTGCGCGTATTCCGTTTGCCCGTACCAATGAAATTGTCGTTTATGGAAACAGCGCGGTCTCGACCAAGCTGATTCAGAAGTGCAGCTATGAAAAGATTCCTATTACTTTTTGTACTCCATCAGGTCATTATATAAATACTCTCTACCCAGATTCCCGGCAGTACCATATTACATCCGGCACTCACATGTCCCGTTATGAATCCGTTGGTGAGGCGAAAAGGGAGGACGCCGCCAAAGCTCTGGTAAGCGCGAAGATCAATAATTACATTCAGTGGCTTTCCACCCGTGATCTGCCGGATAATTTATTACACAAACTTGAACATGCGGAACAGGCTGTTCATACTGCTTTAAGTAAAGGTAGTCTGATGGGAGTTGAGGGTAATGCCGCGAAATTGTGTTTTTCAATTTTCAATTCTTTTATTCTGGATAGTTCCATGTGCAGTCAGGAGAGAGTTCCCCGTTCAAAGCCTGACCAACTCAACGCACTGCTGGATTTTTGCTACACCCTGTTGTTCAACCGCATAAACTCTCTGCTGCGGGTGAGAGGATTGAATCCGTATCTTGGCATTTTGCATAGCAACAAAAATGACTATGAATCTCTGGTTGCCGATTTGCAGGAACCTTTCCGGGCCAGAATGGACCGTTTTACATTACGGTTGCTTAATAAAAACATCATAACTTCTAAGGATTTTGAAGCCGTTACTGCTACAAAATTTAAACTGATCGGTAGCAGTATGGGTAAGATTCTTGAGCATTTTGAAAGGGAAATGTGCATCCGCATAGCAACAGAATCCGGAACATTTGCACAGTTGCTGGATGCGCAGGTTCAGAACCTGCAAAGCTGGGTTATGGGACGGGATAAATTGAAATTTTTCCGTAGCGGAGAAAGGAATTTGGTTATGGGAGAAGTTGAAATTATTTGATTTTATACAGGTGTAAAAAACTGAGTGGTACCTCAACTTTTTTTAACCGCTTTTGCTGTGGAGAACTTTTTCAGGCAATTTTTGTGATATTGTAACTGGCCGAAATAGCATGTCAAAATTTTCAAAACCCAAAACGTTTTGCTACGTCCCGAAAAAGGATGTGGAAAAGTGCTCACTTTGCAGACGTAGCTGAAAACGGCTTTGCAAGTAGCTGGAAATGGGGTAGAATAAAACCATCCTCTCAAAAGAGAGATCCATATCGGTATGGGTTATGACCAATAATTTGTCCTCAATACTAATTCGCTATCAGACTCAAAAGAGAGATCCATATCGGTATGGGTTATGACTTATATCAATACTTTCTCTGGGAAATTGGTCACATCTCAAAAGAGAGATCCATATCGGTATGGGTTATGACTGTTGGATTTAAGGTAATAACACTAGTTATTAAACTCAAAAGAGAGATCCATATCGGTATGGGTTATGACCAAATATTGACAATATCACTGAATTCTTGATCAGCTCAAAAGAGAGATCCATATCGGTATGGGTTATGACCCAAATGAGTAGGGAGTAGGGGAAGTTCTTTCTGTCACTCAAAAGAGAGATCCATATCGGTATGAATCCTTGCAAAAAGAAAAACCGCAACTCCAATCGGAGCTGCGGTTTTTTTGTGTGGTGCAATAAAGCTTTGTATTAAATTAAAAGGCGTTAAGCAGCCATATTCGGAAAATTGGGTCTACTATGTTCCACTGGCCGTCTTTGCTCTTTTCAATGAGATCTTGCTCACTAAGATATTTGCGGGCTGACTGAACTCCGCCGAGAGTTAGGTTGTGGGCTTGCATAAAATCGTTTGAGGTTAGTGACGCTTTCTCCTCTTCTGCAATTCCGCGCAGTAGTTTTAATTGTCCGGTACTGATCCCTTGGATGATAGCCTGATATCCGTAGCGTTCATTAGCTATGAGAGCTTCAGATGCTTTTGCAACGTCTTCTATCGAACATTCTTTTTCGCATAATTCAAATACTCGGTAAGCCAGAGCTTGAAGATAGTACGGATAACATTCAACCCTCTGAGATACAGCAAGGGCAACGTCTTCCGGGCATTGTTTGCCGGACTGCTCGAACTGGCTCATGATAAAATCAATGCATTCCTTTTCTGGAAGCGGTTCAAGCTCCATCATTGTTGCGCTTTGATAAAAAGGCCTGCCCCTGTTGTTGAAAATATCCAGCAGTATACGGCGACGGCTTCCTAAGAATATGTAGGATGCTTTGTGCCGCTGAATGTGCTCACGAAGCAGGGCTTCAACTCGGGGCTCTTTGATGTCCACGATATCTTGAAATTCATCCAGAGCTATACAAACTTGAAAAGTTTCTTTTTCAAGGAATTTTCCGACCTCTTCTAATATGTTCTCTAGGGCCACCATTGGATCTACCTGACGTTTGGTCATCTGGATTTCAACCGATGGCAATCCGGTTGCGGGGTCTATGGTAAAACTGGTTTGGATAGATGGGAATAATCCAAGCCATCTCTTTCCTTTTTCCAGCAGCGATTCATGTTCGTGAAGTCCGCTGATGATGGCTTTGGCCAGCCGATGCACTAAGTCTTCCACGGATACAAGTCGCATAAACTGAGCGTAGATAACACAAATCCCGTCGGTGCGAAGCTGGTGCTGCACGCGCCGGACAAGGGATGTTTTACCATAACGTCTGGGAGCAAAGATAACAACGTTCATGCCGTTTCCGGCATGGCTTGCCAATTCGCTCAATTCAGCCACGCGATTGCAGAAAGGCTGGTCCGGCTCCAGTGTGTCTGTATGGAATGGGTTTTTCATAACTATTGTTATTAAATTATTGTAAAGGAATAGTCAAAACTATTGTAAAGAAATTATCGTAATACAATAGTTAAAGGTAGTAGGCCGCTTAAAATTTTCCGTAGCGGATATTTGGGGTTTGAGATGCTGAAATCATTTGGTTTTTTGCAGCTGTAAAAAACTGAGTGCGTTCTCAACTTTTTTGAGCTGTTTTTGCTGTGGAAAAGTATTTTTAACGATTTTTGCCATCATGCAACTCATTGAAATGGCGTGCTAAAAAAATCAAAACCTAAAACGTTTTGCTACGTCCTGAAAAAGGGTGTGGAAAAGTGCTCACTTTGCAGACGTAGCTGAAAACGGCTTTGCAACTATCTGGAAATGGGGTAGAATAAAACCATCCTCTCAAAAGAGAGATCCATATCGGTATGGGTTATGACTTCGTAAAAAACTACCGCCGCCATTGCCAAGCAAACTCAAAAGAGAGATCCATATCGGTATGGGTTATGACATATCTAAATACTAATTCAAAAGTAACTCCAACTTCTCAAAAGAGAGATCCATATCGGTATGGGTTATGACCTCAGTGAGAGAATCCACATAAATCCATTTGAATTCTCAAAAGAGAGATCCATATCGGTATGGGTTATGACTTCTTTTCATTAAACTTTAATTTACATTCATATTTCTCAAAAGAGAGATCCATATCGGTATGGGTTCTGACTTTCACCAGCTCTATTAATAGCGGCAGTTTCAGCCTCAAAAGAGAGATCCATATCGGTATGGGTTATGACTTTTTGCGTATAGCTACGCAGTTCGTGGTCAATCCGGCAATGGTCTAAAAAATATGGCAAATTAAAGGATGTTCCACCTCAATTTCAAAAAATTTCTGCTTCCGATGAAATGAAAAAAGTACGCGAGGAAAATGCCCGTCTTCGCATTGAAAATGAAATCCTAAAAAAGGCAGCGGCGTACTTCGCAAAAGAGTCCCTCTAAAGTACGCTTGGATAGCCTTTCATGAAGGACTCTACCCTTTGGTTTCTTTGTGCAAAGTATTGTCAGTCAGTAGAAGCGGCTATTACGACTGGAAAAAGAGATCTACGAGTAAGCAAGAGAAACGACAGGAAATAATTATTGAGGCTGCACGTCAGTCTTATTTGGACAGTGGGAAGATGTATGGGTATCGAAAAGTGCACCATGATGTGCTTGAAAATACAGGTCTTTATTGCTGTGCTGAAACCGTAAGCCCCCTACTTGCTGCCGAAGGATTGAAATCTAAAACGATCCGCAGACATCGCTACCCGAAAACAGCTAAAGTTAAAAGTGTCATTCCAAATGTTCTTTCTCGTAACTTTACGGCTCTCGAGCCAAACCAGAAATGGGTTTCGGATATAACGTACATCTATCGCTTATGTTTCACCGGAACAGTTTGAACAAGAATATTACCGTAAACAAAAAATAGCTGCCTAACCTAAAACGGGCTGTCCGTCATCTATAGAGCAGTTCATTAAATTGCTTCTCCCTAGGCGGCCATGACGGCTCCGGTGATGATTATATTGACCAGTGCCAGAGGCATGAGCACCTTCCAGCAAAAGTGCATAAGTTGGTCGTAGCGCAGCCTTGGCAAGGTGCCTCTGGTCCATACCAGCAGGAAGGGGATGATGGCTGTTTTGAGCAGCAGCCAGACCGGACCGGGAAGCCAAGGACCATGCCAGCCTCCCAGAAAGAAGACGGCCATGAGCGCGCCCAGCAGCAGCATGTTTATATACTCTCCCAGAAAGAACAGGGCGAACCGCATGCCGCTGTATTCAGTATGAAATCCGGCCTGAAGTTCGTTTTCACCTTCCGGGATGTCGAATGGAATTCGCTTGGATTCGGCTAGACCGCATATAAAAAATATCAGGGCGGCCACGGGCTGGACAAGGATGAACGGGTAGCCCTTCTGCGCGTCCACGATGTCTACAAGGCTCAGTGAACCTGCCAGCATGAATATGGGAACCAGAGACAAGGACAGGGGCAGTTCGTAGCTGATCATCTGCGCAACTCCGCGCACAGCTCCGATGAGGGAAAATTTATTGTTTGAGGCCCAGCCGCCTAGGGCCACGCTGTATACTCCGATAGAAGAAAGAGCTAAAAAGATGAGCACACCGATATCCGTGTCACCTATGACCAGCGGAACAGTATGCCCGAAGAGATGGATTTCTCCGCCAAAGGGAATCAGCGCAAAGACCGTCAGAGTCGTGAAGGTCAGAATTCCGGGAGCGATCAGAAATAGTAATTTATCTGCTCCGTCAGGCACAAGGTCTTCCTTGAGAAGTAATTTTACCCCATCCGCCGCGAGCTGGAACAATCCGTACGGCCCGACGCGATTGGGCCCGTAGCGCAGTTGCATGCGTCCCAGCAACTTGCGCTCGAAAAGCACAAGATAGGCGGCAAGAGTCAATACCACCAGAAGTACTACCGCGCTTTTGATGATCAGCACAATCAGACCAAGCAGGAAGTCCGTACCCATTTTATACTCTCCCGTTCGGACAGCTGTTGTCCGGATCGATATCGGCGGCAGCCTTTGTTTCCTCGTCGGCTTGTTCACGCCATAGGTGTTCGATGTTAAATGGAGCCGCCAGTCCTCCTACATTTTGCCAGCCGGATTCAGGAGTTTTGGACAGGACGGCTGTGCGGTGGGCCATGTCCATGCTCTCTTGTAGTTTCACGCTGGCTAGGCCCTGACTTAACGGGACAAGTACAGTCTGTCCTTCCTCAATTCCCAGCCTTGCTGTTTCGTCCGGATGGAGCCACAGGACAGGCGCATTCAGTAATTTTTCTCCGAGCGGTCCTTCGTTAGCTAGCCTGTCAGAACCGAATGTACTGGCCGTGACCAATATTTCTCCAGATTTATTCCCGTCATTTTTTTCAATGAAACTGGCCAGTGATTCAAGAGAAGGAAAAGGTGAAACAGGTACATCAGGAAGCATGTTGAAGCTCTCTGCGGACGTTGCTTGGTCCATGGCAGAGCGTAGGGCTGCATGGGAGTGGTGCTCGGATTTATCTGTTTTTTGCATCAACAGCTTTAACCAATGACCGGCATTTTGCGGCCCGTTGCCCGTAAGTGGTGCGTCGGTATTCCTCGGTGGGTGAGAACCTTTTCCTGTCTGCGTTACCGGGGTGCCGCCCGCAAAGACCGGCATCGCACGTTGCAGCCGCCCCTCGTTATTAATCAGGCAGCCGCCTGTTTCGAAAAGAGTACTCTGCGGGATAGCTATATCAGCCTTTTTCCAAGTGGCCGAGTCTATGCAATCCATGCAGACCAGCAGATCCAGTTTACCGAAACATTCGGCGATCCATTGCTCAGCGGGAAATTCCGTCAATGGATCATCCCCGATACAGATCAGTCCCTTGATGGGTTGCGCGTTGTCCATAGGAGTTAAAAAATTTTGAAGACTGGTGGAATTTTTTGCGCCAAGAATCCCAGCTCCCATAGAATTTGCTTTGGGAAGTATGCAGAACATTCCGGCATCCATTCTATTTTCACTTCCAGTTTCTCGAAGTAGACGGGTTACTCCGGCTACAAGTGAAAGCCAGCCGGTGGGCATGGTGTCTGCGGAACAGATCAGCACCGGACGACGAGCTGAGGCCAGCGCCGCAGCAATGTTTGCCAGAGGTTCGGCTAAAGAAGTAAGTTTGTCGGTCTCAGAACTGGCCAATTCCCGCAGTTCCTGCCGGAAAACGGATGGTTCGCCCTGAAATTCGGTTTCCGGGAAAGCCTTGTCCAATAACGCATCAATGGCCGCCGGGAGTTGATGCCGTGTTAACGGCAGGTGTATGGTTTCGCAGAGAAGATTCACTGGTCGTGGATCGAGCACTCCTATAATTGCTCCGGTACGGGCCGCCTGACGCACGGCCAAGGCCGCCATGGGCCCCTCATGTAGCGGATCTGATCCCAATATCAGCACCATATCGGCCTCGCGCACCTGTCGCAGGGACCGACTGATATCTGTACCGAGCAGGGAAGCCGCTTCAAGGCAGGCTATCCGTTCTTCCTCGGTCATAAAAAAACTGGGTCCGGACAGTTTGAGGTTTGCGGCCAGTTCTTCGGCAGTCAGCATGTCCTCCAAAGTGCAGCGGGAGGAAACGTGAATGCCAACGGACTGAGGTCCGTGCTGCTCAAGTATCTCTCGTATCCGCTTGATTGTTTCTTCGGCTCCGTGTTCCGGCGTGGTCGGTGTTCCCTTTACTCTCGTCTGTCTGGGACGTTCGGTAAGGGAAGCATATTCGAATCCGTAGCGGCCCCGGTCGCACAGGAAATCGCCGTTGATATTTTCGTTGTAGCGGTTTTCCACGCGTAAAACTTCACGGTAATGTACGGCTGGAAGGGTGTTGCAGCCCAGTGAACAGTGGGCGCAGATAGAAGGTTTGCGCTCCAGATCCCAGCGTCTGGCACGGTATCTGGCCGGTTTGTCTGTGAGGGTTCCGGTGGGACATATTTCGCCGAGATTACCACTGAACGGGCTTTCCAAGCTGCCGGGTTCGAATCGTTGGTAGGTTACCCGCCCGGCGATGCCGAAGGTGCCGAAGTCCGTCCCGCCTGCATATTCACGATAGAATCTGACACAGCGGTAGCAGTGGATGCAGCGGTTCATTTCATGTTCTATGAGGTGGCCGAGATACTGATTTTTATAGGTTCGTTTGAGCCCGCGGAAGTTGCGCCGTCCATGTCCGCCTGACACGGTCATATCCTGAAGCAGGCAATGCCCTCCCTCATCACAAACGGGGCAGTCATGTGGATGACTGAGCATGAGCCATTCTATGACTTGAGCTCTGAAAGCTACAGCGTCGGGGTGGTCGGTGGAGATTATCATGCCGTCCCGCGCTTCGACCATGCAACTCATATCTAAATCTTTTTTGTTGCCTTTCAGAAATTTTACCGCGCACATGCGGCAGGCCCCCACCGCCCCGAGTGATTTGAGATAGCAGAAGCGTGGAATCATGATGCCGAGCCGTTCGGCCGCGTCAATAACCTTTGTCCCGGGTTCGACCTCCACTTCCTGTCCATCGATGATCAGTTTGGGCATTATTATTTCCCCTCGCCGAGCATGTCGTTTTGTCCGGCTGTTCTTGGTGTAGCTTCGCTGCGGTCAAGTTTTCGCCAGTCGCCGGGCTTGTTTGTATTGGCTTTGAAGGGGCAGCCTCTTCCGTCCAGATGTTCGCGCACCTCGTCGCGGAAATGCGTGAGCAGTCCTTTGACCGGTGTGGCAGCACCCGGGGCAAATCCGCAATAAGCGTTGGCTAATCCGCCTGCTATCTGTTCCAGAAGTTCGAGGTCGCTTTCTCCTGCGTCGCCTTGCTCAATGCGTTGCAGGATGTGGCGCATGTAGGGAATACCCTCTCTGCACGGAGTGCACCAGCCGCAGGATTCACGAGAAAAGTAGGTCATAATATTGATGGTGGCCTGCACCAGACAGGTGTTGTGATCGAAGACTATAACACTGCCCGTGCCTAGGGAGAGTCCCTCTTTTTTCATGGAATCAAAGTCCATGGCTGTGTTCAGGAGTCGTTTAGGTACGAAGCTGGTGGAAGTGCCGCCCGGCAGACATGTTTTAAACTCGGCTCCGGGAAGCATGCCTCCGGCAGATTCGAAGATAATATCGCCTAGGCGGGTTCCGCACGGCAACTCGAAACAGCCGGGGGCTACCACCTCACCGCTGACGCAGTAAAGTTTGGTGCCGTCACCTGTCGGCGAGGCCGCAAGGGATTTGAACCAGTCCACACCGTTTTTGACGATAAAAGGTGTGGAGGCCAGAGTTTCCACGTTGTTGACTACAGTCGGGTGATTCCACAAACCAGAATCGGTCATGTGCGTTGTTTTGTCAGGGTTGGGGCGTTTACCCATGATGGCATTTGCCTGAGCAGAACTTTCGCCGCAAATGTACCTTCCGGCGCTACGGTGAACCTGAATGTCAAAAGAAAAATCGGTGCCGAGGATGTTTTTGCCAAGCAGGTTCGCTTCGCGGGCAACCTTCAGCTCTTGCTCAAGGAGTTTTGCGTCCGAATCGTAGGATGGACGGATGAAAAAAACGCCGTGGTCTGCCTGTATAGCGTAACCGGCCATAAGAATGCCTTCGATGACCAAATGAGGATCGGTATTGACCAAGATGCGATCCTTGAAAGTGCCTGGTTCCATTTCATCTGTGTTGCATTGGATATAGCGTGGATGAGGCGCGTCCTTGTGTACAAAGCTCCATTTGCGCCCTGTGGGGAAACCTGCACCGCCGCGCCCGCGTAGCCCGGAATCCGAGACAATCTTGATGACTTCGTCAGGGCTCATGGTCAGGACAGCTTTTTCAAGTGCTTTGTATCCGCCGTTCGCCCGGTATTCGTCAAATCCGGCGGGGCGGCAGTCAGCGCGTCGATTTTTTAAGAGAACCTGTTCACTCATAGGATTACCTGCATACGCTGAGTTCTATTGTGTCGTGATTTTCCCGTAGTTCGTCCAGAATGCAGTCTACTTTCTCAGGCGTCAATCTGCCGTAGTGTTTTCCGTTGATGAGCATGGCCGGAGCGTTGTGGCAGTTGCCTAGACAGGCTGTAGGTAAAATAGTGAATAATCCGTCTTCAGTGGTCTCCCCAAGCTTGACACTAAGTTTGCGGCAGAGATAGTCGAACAGTCCGTTTTCGTGATGCATCCAGCAGGTAACACCGTCACAGACATGAATCACGAACCGCCCCAGAGGTTCTCGGTAGATGAAGTCGTAGAAGGTGGCCAGTTCTTCAAGTTCTACCAGTGTCTTTCCCGTCAGCCTCGCTGCGTGAGCCATGGCTTCGTCGGAAAAATAGCTGTAGTGACGCTGGAGAAGGAAGATGATGTCGATGAGTTTCTCCTCGACATGTTCAGCGTTTTTGACAAGGTCCTGTATGGTGGTTTCCAATTCTTGTGGCAGCATTTCTTCCCCTAACGGTCCAGATCGGGCGCGATGTAATCCACTGATCCCATGATAGCGACAAAGTCAGCCAGCGTGTGCCCTACAGCCATAAGCGGCAGAGCCTGCACCGAAGTGTAACCCGGTGAGCGCATGTGTAATCGGTAGGGCATGTTGCCTCCGTCACTGACAATGTAAAATCCCTGTTCCCCTCTGGGGGCTTCGGTTGCGGCGTAAGCCTCTCCGGCGGGAACCTTGGGGCCGCGGGTGGTGTTGATAAAATGATGGATCAGGCTTTCAATGTCATGCAAAGTCTCCCGCTTGTCAGGGATGCAGTATCGGTAGTCCTTGGATTTGAATCTGCCAGAAGGCATCCATTGCAGACATTGGGCAATGATTCTATTGCTTTGGAGCATCTCGTCAAAACGGACCTCGTAGCGGGCCAGACAATCGCCATTGTCTCTTGTTGGTACATCAAATTCGTATTGTTCGTATCCGGAATAGGGCATTACTTTGCGCAGGTCGCGCGTGGAGCCGCATGCCCGCAGGTTCGCCCCTGAAATACCGTAGTCTATGGCGTCTTCCAGAGATAGATTCCCGATGCCTTTGATTCTGGCCCGGACGATGGGGTTACCGGAGATCATTCGTTTGTAACCTTCTATCCGTTCCGGAAACACGCGTACAAAATCGTTCACCAGTTTGTCCCAGCCCTCGGGAAGGTCCATGGCCAATCCACCGATGCGCAACCATGCCGGATGGAGTCGCGCTCCGGTGATGGTTTCCATGATGTCCATAACCTGTTCGCGTTCACGGAAGGTGTGGAAGACCGGGGTGATCATGCCCAGATCCTGAACCATTGTGCCGAGCCAGAGTAAATGGTTGGAGATGCGATAGAATTCGGCGAGCATCACACGTACACACTGCGCGCGGTCGGGCACCTTTACATCGCAGAGTTTTTCCACGGCCAGAAGGTATGTCAGATTGTTGGCCGCACCGCTCAGGTAGTCCAATCTATCTGTGTAGGGAATGAACTGATGCCAAGACTGGTGCTCGGCAATTTTTTCTACTCCGCGATGGTGGAAACCTATGTCTGCGGTCATATCCACGATTTCTTCGCCATACATTTCGAGGATAAAGCGGACTAACCCGTGGGTGCTGTAGTGATGAGGGCCGATATTGAGTACGAATTCGCGTTTGGTGGGCGTGGCGGCATGGCTTTTTTTCAACAAACTGGCAGCATCTTCCGGTTCGTGCCGTCTGGCATCTTCGGCCAGATACGGTTCCATATCCGTTGCGCGCTGGGGTTCGCTTTTCCGAAGAGGATGGCCTGACCATTCCTCGGGCATGATCAACCTACGCAGGCCCGGATGGTTGCTGAAGCGGATGCCGAACATATCCCATATTTCGCATTCGTACCAGTTGGCACTGGGCCAAACCCTGGTGACACTCGGGAGTTCAGGTTCCTGTCCGCTAACTGGCACATGCAGCCGTATATATTCCAGAGAACTCAAGGATGTCAGGGTATAGATCACCGTGTAATCGTGTTCCGGCCGTACCTTGCGTGCGCTCTCATCCACTGCGGTTAAGTCTTCGAGCCTTTCGAAGCGGACCGGGCTTTCGTGCTTCAGGAAGTCCAGAATTTCCACTATATGGCTGGCCGTGACTGTGAGCGTGGGCATGTCCACGGGGGTTTTATGCCAGACAATCAGGTCACCGAAGCGGTCTGCCAGAGCTTGGCGAATGGATTCGTGAACCTTGGAAAAATTGAAAACAGGCGGCGGCGGTGCCCACATATCGTTGGATCTTGAATCCGCGAACTCCGGCGGGGTTACTGAGGTTCCGCGAGCCGGAATTCCGGCCATGCCCGGGCCGCGGGTGTCGCGGTCTTTGCTGTCTCCGGGAACGAGTATGTCGTCTCGGCCTCCGGCATGTCCGCCTTTTAGGTTGAACGCTGGTCGCAAGGGACGGTTTTTCTGGCTGATCATGTCCTGCAGGGTAATCAGCCCGTGCATCAGGGCTTCCGGTCTAGGCGGACAGCCTGTGACGTACACGTCCACCGGAATAATCTGATCCACGCCCTGAACCACACTGTATACGTCATACATGCCGCCGGTGTTGGCGCAGGAACCCATGGAAATGACCCACTTAGGCCGGGGCATCTGTTCATAGATTCGCTGGACCATGGGCGCGGCTTTCTTGAATACCGTACCCGAGACCACAAGGAGATCGGCCTGACGGGGGGAACCGCGCAGCACTTCAGCACCAAAGCGGGCAATGTCATAGAGCCCGGTAAATACGGTAGCCTGCTCCACAAAGCAGCATGAAAGTCCGAAGAACAGAGGCCAGAGACTGTTTTTCTGACACCAGTTGAGAACAATATCGCCAAGGGTTGCCTTTTGCGGCAGCATGAACGGAGCTTCAGACTCGCCGTTGACGGCGGCCTGTATAGCCCGGTCTAGTGCTTCTTTTTCATGCCCCATTCAAGGCCTCCTTTGCGCCAGACCCAGAAGAGTCCGAGCAGCAGTACACCTATGAAAAAGGTCATCTGTGCCCAGCTGGCCCATGTCAGATTTTTGAACGATACAGCCCAGGAAACCACATAAACAGCTTCAACATCGAAGAGTAGAAAAAAAACGGCTACAAGCCAGAAGGGTGCAGGGTAGCTGAGCTGAGCAGATCCAGATGGGATCACTCCGCATTCGTAGGGTCGCCCTTTTTCTCCTTCATCTTTCCTGCGCATTATGATCGTGGACAGGGCAAGCAGTGCTGCTACAAGCCCGGCTGCTAGCACGGCAAAGACTATGAAGGAAAAAACACTTGGATCCCAAGCATTGAAAGAAGCGGATATGTGTTCCGGCGTATTCTGCATCAGACGTTCATCCCTGCCCGAGTTCTTTTGGTATCGGGACGTTGCATGTGTTTTCCCTGCGTTCCGGCAGGTAGTCTACACCCTTTTTTGTAATGCGATACAGTTTATTAAACAAGGGTGTTGCGTAAAATTTTATAAATCAGGTTGTATTTAGTGTTTATGGTATGGTAATTGGTCGAAATAACAAGTTGCTTTTGTAGCTGATTTGTTGAAGCCTAAAGAATAGTCACAAAGGCGACTGACTGAGCCGCCGGATTGTATGAGGTCAGTCCGCTATGATAAAAGTGTTTTGTCTGTAAAAAATGTTGAACTTCAATAATGGCATGGGGATAATGGAACCACTATTTACGGATCACATATTCCTCTCAAGACTTCAGTTTGCTCTGGTCACTATGTTTCATATCATCTGGCCGGTTTTGACTATCGGTCTGGCCATGTATATCTTTCTGACCGAGCTGGTCTGGGTACGCACCGGCCGGAAGGAATGGTATCAGCAGGCTCGGTTTTGGAGTCGGTTCTTTCCGCTCATCTTCGCTATGGGCGTGATCTCCGGCATTCCGTTGGAATTTCAGTTCGGAACTAACTGGTCACTGTTTTCCGAGGCCACAGGCGGTTTCCTGGGCCAAATACTGTCAGTGGAAGCTATGTCCGGTTTTCTGCTGGAATCTATTTTTCTGTATCTCATGGTTGCTGGCTGGCAACGGTTTTCACCCCAGCTGCATCTTTTCGCCACAGGTATGGTTGTCCTCGGTTCGATCCTCTCCGCCTTTTGGATTATGGTTGCCAATTCCTTTATGCAGACCCCGAGGGGCGGGCAGGTGGAGAATGGTGTTTTCGTGGTATCCGACTGGTTCTCCGCTATCTTCAATCCTGATCTGTTCTCTTCCTTTCCTCATATGCTGCTCGCCTGTCTGACCGGTACAGCCTTTGTCTTGGCCGGGGTTGCTGCATGGCATCTACTGCGTTCCTTGCACACGGAATTTTACCTGCGGGTCTTTAAAACAATGGTCGCGGTCGGTCTTTTTCTGGCGTTGATTCAGGCTGGAACAGGCGACCTGTCAGGACAGAATCTGTCCAGATACCAGCCGGCTAAACTGGCAGCCACAGAGGCTTTCTGGGATACCAACCAAGCAGGGCAGGGCGCAGCATGGTCAATTTTCGCATGGCCGGATGTGCAGAATGAGCGCAATTCGGTTGAACTTCGAATCCCTTACGTGCTGAGTATGTTGGCCACCCATAATCCTTTTGGTCAAGTGATCGGCCTTAAGGATATTCCTAGGAATGAGCGTCCGCCTATCGTGCTGATTTTCTATTCATTCAGAGTTATGGTTATCATCGGTATGTTGATGATTCTGGCCGGAACTCTGGCGGCTCTGGCTTGGCGTAGAGGGCTTTTTCATCCTGAGCGCATAGCTTCCAACCGTAAATTGCTCAAGTTCTTCATCTGGCTGGCTCCGTTGTCCATAGTTTCCATCTGGGCTGGGTGGATTATGCGTGAGGTGGGGCGGCAGCCTTGGGTGCTCTACGGAATGCTGCGTACAAAAAACATGGCCTCGCCCCTTACTTCGGAGGCTGTTGGCTTATCACTTTTCATTTTTATTGTTGCGGGCCTGCTTTTGTTTGGAGTGTTTTTGTTCTTTGCCCGTCAGATTTTGCGTAAAGGTCCTGACAACGGGACATTGCCGCCTGAATCATGTGTTATCAGGAGGCCGTCATGACTCTCGTTGACCTATGGTTCGTTCTTCTTGGCTTTGTCCTTTTTATGCATCTTGGTCTGGGGAGCATTGATTTGGGGCTCTGCCTCTTTTCTCTGTTTGTGGACGCGGAAAAGGCCGAGTCAATGCTCGCCTCCGTGGACTCCGTCTGGCATACAAATCAGACTTGGCTGGTGGTGCTCGGCGCAGTGCTTTTCGGCGCCTTTCCCAAAATTTACGGTGCAGTTTTATCCACCCGTTACGGGCTGGTGGTGCTGCTGTTGCTGGCCCTCGGGTTACGCGGTTTGGGAATGGAATACAGGCACCGTGCAAAGCGTTCGGTTTTCTGGCTGCGTCTTGCCGGCTGGGGTGGGACTGCTGTTTTGGTTGCCGAGGGAATTCTACTCTGGAACATTGTGCTAGGCGGGAATGTTTCCTCTGCATGGTTCGGTTTGCAATCTTTGGTTCAGCCACGATATTTTTCGGCAGTACTCCTACTTTTATCTAGCGGATTACTTATGGGCGGTTCTTGGTGGCTGACTTCTTCCGACCGCAGCGGAGCTGATAGAAATGTCAGAATAATTGTCCAGATCAGCGGGGTTTTTGTTGTCCTCAGCGGCCTTTTCTGCTGCTTCCAGTTGATGCAGACCGGCGAAATTGAATTGCCACTTGTCTGGAGACCTTTTCTCGTTTTGACCGTGCTCGTCATGGCTGACCTGACTATCCTGTTCGCAAGCCTTCGGCCTTCGTGGCAAGGATCTCCGTTGCCGTGGGGACTTGCTTTGACAGGCTTGGTCCTGACCGCTTGCGGGGTTCTTATTTACGTAAAGACGGGTCCAACTCTGTCTGAACTCGCCAGCGGAGATTTGACATTTCTTACCATCGCGATGTGTGTACTGCTGCCGCCGCTACTTGCTTTCCAGATTTTTCAATACCGTCTGGAACGACGCGGACAGGAACCTGTCTGGAAAGTTCCTGCTCCTGCCAGCAATGCGAAAGTAGGGATATCTTTTGCTCAGCTGACAGAAGTGCTGAACACGATGATACAAGGAGCACTAGGGCTGTTTCAGGGGTACGCAGAGACCTTTAAGGCTATGTTTACCCGGCCCATCACCGTGCAGTATCCCGAGGAAAGACGCACGCCCCCGCCGCGGTCCCGTGCGCACATCGTGCTGACACGCTCTCCGGACGGCGATGAACGGTGCGTGGCCTGTTATCTTTGTTCCGCAGCCTGTCCGGTCAGCTGTATCTCTATGCAAGCCGATACCCGCGCGGACGGTCGGCGGTACGCCGCATGGTTCCGCATTAATTTTGCCCGTTGTATTTATTGCGGGCTGTGTGAGGAAGCGTGTCCGACACTGGCCATCCAGCTTACACCGGAGTATGAGTTTGCCTCGGACTCCATCCTTAATCTGGTGGCTGAAAAGGAAGACCTGCTGGTGGATCATGGCGGCAAAGACATGGATTATGATTTCTACAGCCATGCCGGGGTGGAAGAGAAGTATCCTCAAAATGAACACGATGGCGAAGAGCCACCTGTAAACTTCAAGAGCAACCTGCCATGACCATGTATGCTGTACTTTTTTATATTTTGGCCGCAGCGACCTTGCTTTGCTCTCTGATGGCAGTGACGCGGCGAGTTTTGATTCATGCCGTAGTATGGATGGTGGGCGCTCTCATTTGTACGGCCCTGATTTTTATGTTGCTCGGTGCTCCTTTGCTGGCCGGATTTGAGGTCATTATTTACGCCGGAGCCATCATGGTTCTTTTTCTGTTTGTCATTATGCTGATGGCTCAGAAACCGAGCGAACAGCTTCAAGTGGAAGGTTTAATCCTCCGCCGACTGCGTTCCCGTATGTTCTGGCCTGCCATCTGGGGGCTGATCGGGGTTTTTGCCTGTATGGCCCTTATTTCTTTTGACCCTTCCAACTCCACACCGCTGACTCCGGGGCGGGTTTCGCCGCACGATCTCGGTGCCTGGGTCTTTAATAATGCATGGCCCGCTGTGGAAGCAATATCTCTGCTTCTTCTAGCCGCTCTGGCCGGGGCTCGTTATCTGGGGTTACCTTTAGTGCGTTCAGATCGGCCGGACAATGTAGGACTGAGTCTGAACTCTGACTTGCCTTCCTGTCCTGTGAACGCGGATGGTGATGATGCGGAGGAACAGCTATGATCGTGCCCTTAGAGCATATCCTGCTCTTTGCAGCGATGTTATTTTTCATCGGTCTGGTCACGGTGGTAGCTCGGCGTAACCTGATTATGATCTTGCTCGGCGTGGAAGTCATGCTCAATGCTGCGGGCGTGGTTTTTGTAGCCGCATCCCTGCGCTGGTGGGATATTTCAGGACAGGGAATGGTGTTGTTCATCATGGGAGTTGCTGCCGCAGAGATCGCAGTGGGATTGACTCTGGTTTTCAGGGTATGGCGGAAAAATAAGAGTTTGAACCCGGACTCGTTGAAAACGTTCAAGGAATGAGTGCATGACCAGTATTCTTTGTCTGACTCTTTTCGCTCCGCTCGCTGGAGCCGTGGTACTGGCCCTGATGGGGCGAATCATGTCGCGCAGGCTGTCAGGGCTGCTTGCCTGTATGGCTGTGGCCTGTTCTTTGACCGGTGCGCTTTTGGGATGGGGCCAGTTGCAGGGTACTCAGGATTTAAGCATTCATCTTTTCGACTGGTTCGCAGCCGGTGGTCTTCATGTTTCGGCGACCGTGCTCTACAATCCTCTGTGCGCGGTCATGGCCACTATGGTGGCCTTCGTCTCCCTGATTATCCATATACATTCCCTGTATTTTATGCGGGATGATGACGGATGGATCCGCTATTTCTGTTACCTGAATCTGTTTGTCTTTTTCATGCAGTCCATTGTCATGGCAGACGATCTTGTTTTTCTATTCATGGGATGGGAGGGCGTTGGTTTCTGTTCCTTCGCTTTGATAGGGTTCTGGTATACTGATCCTCAAAACGTCATGGCGGGCAAGAAAGCCTTTCTGATCACTCGTATCGGTGACGTGGCCTTTCTGGGAGCACTGGCGGTGCTCTTTAATGTTACAGGCAACCTGAGTATCCAGCATCTTTCTGCATCAGCTCCGGGCATGGAGCCGGCCACACTGACTCTGGTCGGGTTGCTCCTGCTGGTGGCCGCCACCGGCAAGTCCGCCCAGTTGCCGCTGTTGGTCTGGCTTCCTGATGCTATGGCAGGCCCTTCTCCTGTTTCGGCCCTGATCCATGCCGCGACCATGGTGACTGCCGGAGTTTACCTGCTTATCCGTACGTTTCCGGCACTGCTGTACGCACAACCTTTCGTCTTGGAAACAGTGGCGGTGGTAGGAGCCCTGACGGCCTTTGTGGCAGCCTGTTCGGCTCTGGTCCAACATGACATCAAGCGTGTTCTGGCATGGTCCACCATCAGTCAGGTAGGCTACATGGTTTTGGGCGTTGGTGCAGGTGACCCTTCGGGGAGTTTCTTCCACCTGCTTGTGCATGCTTTTTTCAAGTCATTGTTGTTTATGGTGGCGGGTATTGTTATTCAGGCTCTGCATGAAGAACACAATATTTTCCGAATGGGCGCAAGGGTGCGTAAAGTCGTACCCGGAGCGGCTCCGGCATTTTTCTGCGGCGCTGCCGCTCTGGCCGGATTACCGCCTTTTGCCGGATTCTTCAGCAAAGGGCGCATTCTGGAAAATGCTATGGCTATGGCTCGAACCGGCGAGGGCGTTTGGGTATTTGTCTGGGCTGCAGGCACGATTACGGCGCTGATTACAGCTGTATATAGTTTTCGTGTTTTTTTACTGGCCTTTACCGGTAGTCCGGCGCTTGTTCCTGAAACGGGAACGAAAAAAACGCCCGCCCTCATGCTTCATGTGCTCTGGCCGTTGGCTTTGCTGGCTGTAACTGCCGGAATCCTGAATCTGCCGGAGCATATTGCCAATCTACTCGGGATGCAGACTGATTGGTTGGATCATTTTCTAGGTATGTCCCCGGCCACGCAGCAAGTCATGACTGGTGATTTGTCCGAATGGGTTGATGCTGTGTTGGCTGTATCAGGGCTGGGCATTGCCCTGTTCTTGTACGGCCCTTGGCGTAAACTCCGTAATCCCTTTTCTGATCGAGGGCTGTCTCGTTTTCTGCTTGATGGTTGGAGGCTCGACAGGCTCTACATGACGGCGGTGGCCTACCCCTATCGTTCGGCGGCAACGCTACTCTGGAAAAATGTGGAGGATAAATCGGTGGATGGTGCGGCCTTAAGTCTGGGGTCAGCGGCCCTGCGAGCTGGTGGCCGAATATGCCAATGGGGTGCTAATCGGCTTTCCTCATATCTGTTTTGGCTTCTGCTGGGTGTTGTTGCCATGCTTATCGTTATGGCCGCTATAGGAATCAGGTGAGGTTAGCATGAACGATTTTCCTTTACTCACCTCATTGATTCTACTTCCGATCTTTGGCGGCCTTGTCGGTTTATTTTTTCATCACCGTCCAGATCAGGCACGGTTCATTTGTCTGATAACTGCTTTGGCTGAATTGGCGTTAGTGCTCCTGCTCCTGCCGTTGGTCATGAATTCGAATGAACTGGCGGATCGGTTTGACTGGATTCCGCTGTTGCATGTGCAGTATTCGCTGGTCATGGACGGACTGAGTTATGTTCTGGTTCTGCTCACTGCCCTATTGGGTGTACTCGGCATCCTTACGTCTTGGCGGGAGATCCGCGAAGGCGTAGCTGTGTTCCACTTTTTGTTACTGGCTGCACTTAGCTCAGCCATAGGCGTGTTTCTGGCCCGTGATTTGCTGCTTTTTTATTTGTTCTGGGAAGCCCAGCTCATTCCCATGTTTTTTATTATCGGTCGATTCGGACATGAGCGGCGGCGATATGCAGCCCTTAAATTTTTTGTTTTCAGTATGGTCGGAGGACTCCCTCTGCTGCTGGCCATCATCTGGCTTATGTTGACCGGGGTTGATCCCTCTCTTGCCGCGCTCACAGCTTCTCCTGTGCAAGGAACCGTGCAAATCTGGTGTGCAGCTGCTTTCGTTCTGGCCTTCGGGGTTAAGACTCCCATGCTGCCGGTGCATACATGGTTGCCGGATGCTCATACTCAGGCTCCGACCGCAGGCAGTCTGTTATTGGCCGGGGTTTTGCTTAAAACCGGGGCTTATGCCATGCTGCGCTGGGCTATCCCGCTGTTTCCTCAAGCTATGACTGCGGCGGCCCCATGGCTCGCAGGGCTGGGTCTTGCTGGATTGTTCTACGCCTCATGGGTTGCGCTGGCTCAGCAGGACGCCAAACGGCTGGTGGCTTATTCCAGTGTGGCGCACATGGGGCTTATCATGTTTGCTATGTTCGCTCATAACCGGATCGGCTTGTCCGGAGCCGTGGTACAGATGGTCAGCCACGCTCTGACTACCGGAGCCCTGTTCGTCATGGTGGGCATGCTGGCTGAAAGGTTTAACTCAAGGCAACTCTCTGACTTCGGTGGACTTTGGACCAAGATGCCAGTGTATGGCGGATTCATGCTTTTCTTTGCCATGGCCTCAGCCGGATTGCCAGGTCTGTCCAATTTCGTTGGTGAACTGATGATTCTACTCGGTTCTTTCCGGGTCTACCCTGTTGGAGCCTCTCTGGCCTTTTTCGGCATTGTGGTGGGGCTGGCTTATGTGCTCCGTTTGCTTCAAGGTACGATTCTCGGAAAACCCGGTCCGCTGACCGAATCCGCTCAGGTCCTCGATCTAGATGGTCGAGAAATTTTGATTCTGTCTGTATTTGCCCTTGCTGTTCTGCTGATTGGAATTCATCCGGCACCGTTATTGAAATTGATCAATGAACCGCTAAGTGCCTTGGCAACTAATTGGCCTCGATAGGCAAAGAGAGTGAACATGTACGATATACAGTTATTTTCACCGCATCTGTTGCTTACCCTGGGCATTCTGGTCTGTTTTGTTTCGGGAACGATCTTTAAACGTCCGGCAGGGCTTTATGCTGTCTCTCTGATATCTTTGTTGTCGGCAGGAATCATGGGGCTGATCTTTTACCCTGCGCACGGACCGGAAATGGCGGCATTGAAACCGTTTCTGGCAACAGGAGCACTGACCTCCTATTTTCTTCCTTTGGTCTGTGGCTTGGGGGTGGGAGCGTTACTTTTCTTCGGTCCCGAACTTAAGCAGGAAGATCGAAATCATGATGACGAACTTTACGCTCTGTTTCTCACTGCTGTGCTCGGTGGTTTGCTATTGGCCGGAGGACAGAGCTGGCTGGCTTTCTTTCTGGGACTGGAATTGTTGTCTTTGCCTCTGTATATTCTCATCGGACTGCGCAAGGATAGCGGCGGCAACGAGGCTTCAGTTAAATATTTTGTCATGGGTGCCACGGCCAGCGGAGTGCTGCTTTTCGGTATAGGGCTGATCTATGCCGGGTCAGGCACGCTGGACATCGTGTCCAGCCTTCGCGCTCCACAGGGGAGCGGCACTGTTCTTCTCGGTCTGGGCATGGTTCTGACCGGAGTGGCTTTCAAACTTTCTCTTGTTCCGTTTCATCTTTGGGCACCGGACGTATACCGCGGGGCTCCGGAATCGGTGTCGGCTTTGTTGACCTCTATGGTCAAAGCCGCAGTCGTAGGGGGGCTTTTGCGTATTGCTCTGGCACTGGGGCCGGAATTCTGGCCTGCCACGGCTCCTGTTCTTTGGGGACTGGCTGCTTTGACCATGGTGGCCGCGAATCTGGCCGCTTTGGCTCAGACCAGTATTAAGAGGATGCTCGGTTTTTCCTCGGCTGCTCACATGGGGTATCTGATTATGGGTGTGCTTTGTATCAATGAGGCTGGGCCCGGACCGGTTATTTTCTATGCAACGGCGTTGGCAGTAATGGATCTGGCCGCTTTTGGCGGCTTGTCCCTGCTGAACGCCGGAGCTGAACCGGTGGACAGCCTTGAATCACTGCGCGGGCTCGGCAAGGCTCGTCCTTGGGGAGGGATTCTCTTGGCCGTCGGTTTAACCGGATTGGCCGGATTGCCTCCAACCGCCGGTTTCACCGGCAAGTTGCTTCTTTTCAGGTCCACCATCATGGGCGGGTACCCTTGGCTGGGTGTCATTGGTATTTTGGGTGCGGCCTTGTCTGTGTTTTACTATCTGCGCCCTCTGGCTGCACTCTATTTTGAAGAGCGTGAAATCACGGCAGCCCGCGAACGATTGACAGTTTCTGGTGGTGTGGCCATTTTCCTTCTCCTACTGTTGATCATCGGGCTTGGACTTATGCCTTCGCCCATCTTGCAATTCATGCCGATACATCCGTAATAGGCGACCCCCATGAGGGCCGCCTTGATATTTTCGTGTGGATACCGGCTAGAAGTCACCGTCGATGTCAGTCACGCCTACCACCTTGTGGTTGACAAATTCCTTGATGCCGAGATCCAATAGCTCGCGGCCGTAACCGGAGTTGCGGATTCCTCCGAATGGAATGTCCGCTTTGACCACGGTTGGGTGGTTGACGAAAACCATGCCGGTGGAAACCTTGCGGGCCACCTCTTCACCGTGTTTCAGATCGGAGGTAAAGACTGATCCGCCCAGACCGAATGGGGTGTCATTGGCGATGGCGATGGCGTCTTCTTCGTCCTTGGCCCTAAATAGCATAGACACTGGACCGAAGAATTCCCAATAGCGGGCAGGATTGTCCAGAGTCACATTTTCCAGAATAACAGGCTGCACGAAAGCACCCTGTTTCGGAATCTTGGGACCGACTTCCGTGGCGGTTGCACCTAATTCTATGGCTTTGGCAATCTGTTTTTTAAGCAGGTCAGCGGCCTTCTGAGAAGAAAGAGGGGCCAGAGTAGTTTCTGGATCGAACGGATCGCCTGCCTTGAGGTTCTTCACTCCTTCAATGTATTTTTCGCGATATTGATCGTAAAGTTCGTCTACGATTATCATGCGCTTGGAAGCGCAGCAGACTTGGCCGCCGTTAAAGTGGCGTCCGAACACGCCCCATTTGACGGTCTTGTCCAGCTCAGCGTCGGCCAGAACAATAAACGCATCGTTACCGCCCAGCTCCAATGTAGATTTCTTAAGGGCCTTGGCGGCCTGAACTGCAACCACGGCCCCGGCTCTTTCTGAACCTGTCAGGGCAACGCCCCGGACTCTGGGGTCACTGATAATGGTGTCTAGCTGATCGCGGGTGGCATAGAGGTTTTTGAATACACCGGCAGGCAGACCTGCTCTGGTTAATAATTTTTCCATGGCGGCTGCGGACTGCGGCACGATGGAGGCATGTTTAAGCAGAACTGTGTTACCTGCGGAAAGCTGTGGAGCTATTATCCTTGCAACTTGGTAGTAAGGGAAGTTCCAAGGCTCAATGGCCAACAGAACTCCGAGAGGCTCGGCCAGCAGATGGTATTCGCCCTTGGTGGCAGGATTCACATCAAGTTTGCGTGGGGCCAAATGAGACTCGGCGTGCTCGGCGTAGTAGTCGAAAATGTCTGCCGAAAGGTCTACTTCTCCCTCGGCTTCGGCCGTGATTTTGCCCATTTCTAAGGTCAGCAGTTTGGCATATTCACTTTTTTCGTTGCGCAATATCTCTGCAGCCTTGTGCATGACGGCAGCCCGCTTTGCAAAGCTGGAGTTTTTCCAAGATTCAAAGGCCTTCTGGGCATTGTCCAATGCCAGATTTACCTCAGCATCTGTAGAGTCATTAAAGGTAGTGACCGTTTTACCGGTAAAAGGATTAACAGTAGCGTAACTCATGAAGAATCTCCTTGGGTTAAATTTAACCCAGTCTTGACAATGTGCTGACAGGGAGTGTGTCAACTTTGTACAATCAAATACAGTTTACATATCGTTCGCGGTATTATTGTAGTCCCTAAATCAACACATCGAATTTATTAATGACCAACCAAAATGATTAACCACGATTGGTGCAGTAGTTTGCAGAAATTTTTGTATTAAATGTTGAAGAAACCTTAATACACTAAAAGCTAAATAGTTGTTATTGTCAAATGGATACAAGAAATTGAATACTAAAGTATGTAAACAGAGTAACGAAAAGACTCAGGCGATTAGACACAATTGAGCCGCTCTCAGGTTCACTGCCGGACAGGTTAAAGTATTCTATAGGCAGCTCAAAACCCTTCCATTTATTTCTTTCTTCAAAATTAAACTCAATCATAATCAAACTGGGTATACTTAATACCTATTGTATACCCGATAAGTCGCCTTGTTGGAATATGAAAGTTCTGGTTTAATTAGTCCTATCGATGATCTTGTTAACTACAATCTCACATATCTGGGTACACATGGACTCTTAAGAGCTTGCAAGAATTAATCTTAAGGACGCATTGTTTCATACTGCGTTCTCTTATCTGCGTCGTGTTGAAATTTAAAAGCGTATATATCAAAAAATAGACTTACAACTTTAGGAGAGAATATGAGACATTTTAAGATGTTATATCTTGCGGTATTTGCATTGTTTATTGCTGTGGCCATCGCAGGATGTTCCGAGCAGGAAAAAACAGGACTTGAGAAAGTTAAAGAAACCGGTGAAGTCAGCTTTGCTATGAGCGGAGGATATCCTCCATTTAATTTTTACAATAAAACTAATGAGCTGGTTGGCTTTGATGTTGATGTGGCTAAAGAAGTCGCCAAAAGATTGGGTGTGAAGCTGAAACCAGTTACCACCGAGTGGAGCGGTATTATCGAAGGACTGCGTTCAGGTATCTACAGTGGTATTCTGGGTAGTATGGCCGCTACTGAGCAGCGTAAAGAGGTCGTAGATTTTTCCATCCCTTATTACTACTCCGGCGCGCAGATGTTCGTTCGTGCAGATGGCCCGTTTGAATCTGTTCAGGGACTCAAAGATCACGCTGTCGGATTGGTGACCGGAACCACATTTGAGCAGGATGCCAAGAATCTTGGAGTCACTGATATCCGTCTTTATAAAGACGACACCAGTACACTGACCGAACTTTCAAACGGTGTTATTGCAGGTGTCATTACCGACCGTGTTGTGGGCGTAAATGCTATGAATAGCGGCAAATTTAATATCAAGCCTCTCGGTTCTCCGTTACGCAGGGAAGACATTGCCGTTGCTTTCCGCAAAGAAGACAAGACCCTTACCGACGAAGTGAATAAGATTTTAACACAGATGCATGAAGACGGAACTCTGACTGCACTGAGTATGAAGTGGCTTAATGTTGATATTACTAAGAAATAAATAAGGATAAGGGGGCTAAAGCCTCCTTACTCTTTTATAAAAGGAAACAAGATGTATTTTCATTTTTCAAGCCTGCTGGAGTATTTTCCGTATTTTCTTCCAGCAGCATGGATGACCCTTGAGATTACCATGCTTGGTATTCTTCTGGGGCTTGTCCTCGGCCTCATTACCGTGTTTATGCGCATTTCAGATAGGAAAATATTCAATCTCCCGGCTCATGCATATATTTATATAATTCGCGGAACTCCGCTTTTGCTGCAATTGCTGTTCATCTATTTCGGTATGCGCAGTCTGATCGGTTTGTCAGCATTACCAGCAGCTGTGCTGGCTCTCGGTTTTCATAACGGAGCCTACCTTGCAGAGATTTTCAGGGGCGCGATCAGCTCCATTTCTGAGGGGCAGATGGAAGCGGCTCGCAGTATCGGGCTGAGTTATCCCCGCGCAATGATCAGGATCATTCTGCCGCAGGCTTTTAAAAGAGCGATTCCGGCCCTTGGTAATCAGTTCATCATTGCTTTGAAGGATTCATCCCTTGCCAGTGCCATCACAATCAACGAGTTGCTGCTTAAATCTCAGCAACTTGCCTCATCGAACTTTATGATGATGGAAATGCTGACTATCGCCGGAATGTTTTATCTTTTCTACACGGGTGTGTTCACCTTTCTTTTTCATCGAATTGCAAGAAGGTTGGACACCAGCGGTGCGTAGAACTCAATTTTTTAAAGATTAATGCTCATCATTTTTTACACAGGAGAGTTTATGCAGGATACTATCAATATTGAAAATGTTCATAAGTGGTTTGATACCAATCACGTGCTTAAAGGAGTTAATCTCAATGTCGGTAACTCCGATGTTGTTGTGGTTATCGGGGCTAGTGGTTCCGGAAAATCTACACTGCTCAGGTGCGTGAATCGTCTGGAGACATACAATAAGGGACAGATCCGTCTCAATGGTAAGAAGGCTCCAAGCACTGAGAAAGAAATCAACGCCATGAGAAGTAAAGTCGGTATGGTTTTTCAGCATTTCAACCTGTTCCCGCATATGACTGTCTTGGGTAACGTTATAGAAGGGCCTAGACAGATCAAGAAAACACCGAAGAAGGAAGCCGTTGAGCTTGGTATGTCCTTTCTGGATAAAGTCGGCATGGCTGAAAAAGCGGATGCTTATCCTGAAACTCTTTCCGGCGGACAGAAGCAGAGGGTGGCCATTGCCCGTGCTCTGGCAATGGAACCGGAAGTAATGCTCTTTGACGAGCCTACATCCGCCCTTGATCCTGAACTGGTTGGCGAAGTGCTTACCGTTATGCAAGACCTTGCAAATGACGGGATGACCATGATGGTCGTGACCCATGAAATGAATTTTGCAAATGAAGTTGCTGATTCCGTAGCCTTTATGGATAAGGGCGTCATTCTTGAGCAGGATGCTCCTTCACGATTGTTCACAGCTCCTAATGAGGAACGAACTCAGGAATTTCTCGCTCAAATCTTATAATTATAAACTTGCAGAAAGTTGCAACTGTTTGAACGAAATGTCGGGCTTGACAGTGTTAATGACTTTTCTGCAAGGGTTCTCGCTTCGCCATCAGTTTGATCAACAATGATAAGTTCAGTCACGTGCAATATTGAGTTTTTTTATGCGGGTGGTCAGTGTGGTCGGTTTTAAGCCCAGCAATTTGGCCGCACCGTCTGTTCCGTAAATTTTACCTCTGCATTGATTAAGGGCTTCTTCAATATTTTTTTTCTGGAGCTGAATCATTTCCTTTTCGGTTAATATCTGCTCGTTTGGAAGAAATGAATGAGTCTGTGAAGTTGGATGTGTTTCGGTTCCCAAGCAGTTAAAAAAATCAAGGTTGGTTGGCGCAGAACTTGATGCAATGGCAAAACGTTCAACAATATTTTGCAGTTCGCGAACGTTTCCGGGCCATGAGTATTGGGATAGTCTTTGTATTTGTGCCGGAGTGAAATGAAATACCGGTCTTTTCATGTCTATAAGAAATTGCTTCAGGAAATGATTTGCCAGAAGGGGTATATCCTCGTTTTTTTTCCTTAACGGTGGAACTGTAATAGGAAAAACATTAAGACGGAAGTACAGGTCTTCCCTAAACCGCCCTTTCTCCACTTCCTCTTTGAGATTTTTGTTGGTTGCCGCAATGATTCTTACATCGGCTTTGCGTGTTTTTTCCTCTCCGACACGCTCGTACTCTCCTTCCTGTAGAATTCTCAGAAGGTGCGCCTGCTGCTCAAGGGGCATTTCACCTATTTCATCAAGAAAAAGTGTTCCTTGATGAGCTGCGCCGAATTTCCCGACTCTATTAGCAACAGCGCCGGAAAAGGCTCCTTTTACATGACCGAAGAATTCACTTGAAAAAAGATCTTTAGGAATGGAAGCGCAGTTCACTTTGATCAAGGGTCTGTTTCGGCGTGCGCTTCTTTGGTGTAGTTCACGAGCCACAAGCTCTTTACCCGTTCCGGATTCTCCAAGTATCAGCACGCTTGCGTCTGTTGAAGCAACAAGATCAATCTGCTGGAGAATTCTTTGCAGTGATGCGCTTTGGCCGATGAATCCGCCATAGGTCGTGCTGCTTAAAAGTTCTTCGCGCAGGTAGTTGTTTTCTGCTTCAAGCCGTCTGGTAAGTTCTTCTATTTTTTCAAAAGCTCTTGCATTAACCAGAGCAGCGGCTGCGTGGTTCGAGATAATATTTAAAATATCAAGGGCGGGCTGCGCAATTTCGCTTTTTGTAAAAACCGCGAGAACTCCCATTGTTTCCCCGTGGAAAGCCATAGGCTGTCCTGCGAATCCGTTTATACATTCTTGTTTGGCCCAGTCTGGATGAAGTATCCATTTTGAATCTTTGGAAATTGATTTTACAATTACAGGGGAGCCTGTGGCGGCAATATGGCCCACTTTTCTGGCTCCTATGGGAAAACGGCGGTGATCGCCATCAAGCCGAGACCAGTCAACAGTATTGTCTGATACGGATTGTCCTGCGCTGGCGACCAGGTGCAAACATTTTTCCTGATTGCAGCACTCGCTTCGCAAGGAACAGGATGAACATATGTCACCGTTTTTAACGAGCCATATTCTGGCGAGAGAAATGTTCGGGAATTGTGCCAGACGATTTACGATAAGCGAGAACAGCGAATCCGTGGATCTTTGCAGCCCCATTTCCAGCAAAAGAGATTGGATTTTTTCATTTCTGAAGTGGAATGTTTTTTCGTCAGCCATGAATGTATTACTAAACATAATTATCTCAACTGACAATAGGAATAGAAATTAGAGATCAGTTGTAAGGGCAGGGCATGGCGCATTCCTTGAGGTTGGTAGGTATATCTCAGTTTACGAATATCTGAAAATCCATGCTCTGCCCTTAATTATTCTCTAATAATAATTCCTCCTTTTAATTTGGATACTTAATAGCATTACGAAAATGATGTGTTCCTAAAATAATGATTCCGGCAGCCATGGAGCACACCCCTATAAAACCGAGTGCAGGAGACTGAATTCTGAAGCACATAATGATACAACTTCCGATACATATGGATACACCGAGGATTTGAGCCTTTTCCATATACAGTCCGGCGTTTTTGACACAATTATCAGCATCTCTGGAGGGAAATTCGAACCATATCCTGTTCCATATAAATGCAAAGATGACAGTAATTGTGGCTCCCCATGCCATGTTCAGCGGGAGTGCATACCATGCCATGGGAAGCGGGAGAATTGCCGGAATAGCTGCAGTAGCGGCTGCAGGTGGGTGGTCGGCGTCGAAAATCTGCATAAAGACTGCTGCAAGCAAAATAGAAATTCCAAGTTTTAACGGTATAATGAGTTCCCCGCCCGGATTTATGAAATCTCCAATCCAGACTCCGGACAGACCGCAAATTGAAGCTATCGTATGACCGACAATGACAGATTTGGGGCGTGCAACACGTAAAAATACGCAAGTAGTGTTTATAAAACATGTTGCCGCAAGAGGGGGATAGAGAACAGCTATTCCTGTTTTATTTGAAAGCATTGCAATGAAGGTCAAAAGCAATCCTCCGCCAAGTGATCCCCATACTAAACGTGCCAGAGAAATTACCCCGGGACGGTACCATTCCTTTGAAAAATCATTGCGGCATATTCCGGAAAACCTGAATTGAACAGAAGCTGGTTTTAATTTCATTTATCCCTCAAGGCTTTGTGGCTGTTCGGTGATGGAACTAAAATTCTATTTTTTACGCCGCCGATCAAGGCTATATTTTTTCGGGCCAAGATCGGCGGCTGTCATTAAGACTAAAGGTAAACGCTTACGTTCTAAAGGTTATGACCGCCAGCATATATTTGATCTGGCTTCATCAAAATCCCTGATGATCATCTCGGCCACTTTTGCCGGATCAGTGTCAACATTCATACATGAACCGATTAATTCTTTTGTTCCGTGGTAAAGGAAGTCTTTAACTTTCTGGGAGCCGTGAACAGGAGCATGAACACAGTGATAGGAGCTGAAACCGAGCATGCGGAATGCCAGTGCTGCGCCGACTCCTTTTTCATTGGACCATTCCGGTGTGACTTCGGCAAACGGAAGGTCTTTCATGTGACGCCCGGTATATTTTGCAATTTCCCTGAACACTGCCACGCTGTGAGCATTGTCAATGCATTCCCCGAAATGCCATACAGGAGGCATTTTAGGACCAAGAAACTTCAGTAATTTTTCTCCGCATTTTTCTTGTCCCTTTATTGAGCAATAACCAAGCTTGGCCATTGGGAAGGAAGCGCAGCCGTTGGTGAAAACAAGAATGTTGTTCTTGAGCAGAATATCAACGATATCCACAATGGCTTTTTCAAATACGATTCTGGTATTTGTGCACCCGGCAAGGTTGATGATTCCTTTGATTCTACCATCGATAAGAGCTGAGGCAATCGTAGAAAGAGAGCCATAGCGATGAATAAGGGTTTCAAGGTTGAAGCCTACTTCAGCTTCAATTTCATGCTCAGGAATATGTCTTTTGACATCACGCCTGTTTTTAAAACTTTCAATTGCTCTGGTGACGATGCGGTCCGCAAGCTGAGGAAGTTTATCGAGATCTGATAGATCGCGTTTATAACCGATATGCTCGGCACCGGGCAGACGGTTTGATTCGTTGGTAGTTACGACTACGGTTTTATAGCAGTTGGCAACTTCCATGATTCCGGGAAAGACTTCCTGAATATCAGCCAGCCATAAATCCAGTGCACCTGTTGCCAGGACCAGTTCTGATCCGTTGGCGTTGGATAGAGGGATTACGCCGCCAAGCCTATATAAGGTAGAAAGTCCGGAACAACAGATGCCGTAAAACTGTATCCCTGTAGCACCTGCTTCTTTTGCCATTTCAATAAATTTTTCACTGCGTCCAGCTTTTATCACTTCCATTGCCATCTGTGGAGCATGTCCATGGATAGCAATATTAACAGTATCAGTTTTTAATGTGCCTAGATTGGCTTTGACTGTGGTTCGTTGCGGGACGCCGTATAGACAGTCACTGGCGATGGAACCGCCGACAACACTGTTCATAGAGAAAGCAATGCCAAGACGCATGAACTGGTCCATTGCTTTGCGCCAATCTCCCTGCGTACCAACTGTTGTCTGATGCAGGGCTTCGAAAACTTCATGATATGAACCGACCGGGATCAGATCAAGCTCTTCCCAGACTCTTTTGCGTTCCGGGATTGCAACAGCTTCAAGTGTTTTATGGGGTCCGGGGACGGTTCTGCTTAAATCTTCTAAAAGTATGTCCGCAATTTCTCCGGCCAGTTCTTCAATACTTTTAGTTTTTATATCAAGGTTGAACATATCTGCAACTGCTTTGACTTTATTTCTGCCAATTATGGGCAGATCCACATCACCTTCAGCTGCTTTTTTAAGAGTCAGGATGATTTCTCTTGCACGTGCTCCATGGGCCGCAACTCCACCTGCCGCAGCGCGAACCAGATTACGGGCAACAATAAGATCAGCATTGGCTCCGCAGGTTCCGCGCGGTGAACGTTCGGTTATTTTGCATGGTCCAAGTGAACAAATACTACAGCAAACACCTGCCAGACCGAATGTGCAGTGTGGTTTCTGCTTATCAAAACGGTCAAAACAGTTTTCTACCCCCTGTTCATCCATATACTTAACCATTTCCCGAACTGCCGGATCAGGAGCCTGTTCCATTACATCTTTTTTGCTGGCGAAAGATTCACGATATTCTTTGACAGCAGTTTTGTAGTCTGTGAAATCGTTATGGTCATGATGGTGATGTCCGTGGCTATGATCGTGGTCATGACTATGTTCATGAGAGTTCAGTTCTTTTTCCATTTTTGCATTCCCCTATAACTGTTATGTTTCGGGAGTGCATTCCGGAGAGGCAATATTCTCTATTGCTCATTTCCACGGAGTTCCCGAAGGTATTTTGGTTGAGACTAACTTAATCTCGTGTATGGCAAGGGATGTGCCAGACTTATGTTTAGTTCAACATGTTGAAAAAATTAATTAAATTATCCATAGAGTTGGATTGCAGTAACGGAATACCGTTGTAACAACGGGATTACGTGTTTTGACCGCGAGATTCCGTTGTGGCTCCGTTGAATAAAAATTTTATCCTTCTCAACTGGCATACTTATTGTATTTAGATATTTAATATTTTATTGAATAATAGGGCTGAAAATTGATTGGAGGTTGTTATGCGCGCAGTAAAAATTAAGGTTCTTGTCTTTTTTATCGTGTTTCTTGGTTTTATGTTTTTAAATACAGGCTCTTACTGGTTTAACATTGTATCTTTGCGAGACCGCCTCGTTGTGATGGATCATTTCCATGACCTTCTTTCGGATATTCTTGAGATCAGGCGTTATGAAAAAAACTTTTTGTTTTATCCTGAACCTGAAAGTTTGAAAGAGGCTGTAATATATCTAGATAAAGCTGAAGGAGCTGTTGCGGTCCTGAAAGATAATATTATCGAAATCGGCGGTCAGGATTACTACAATAAATTCATGAAAAATATCAGTGACTACAGCCATCAGCTTAATATCTTGAGCCATGGATCTAAAGGGGATCTGTTGAAAACCAGAAATCTTGGAACGGAGATGGTTCAGAGCGCGCAAAACCTACTTTCTTTAAAGCAGAAACGAATCCATACTACCTTAATCAAAATTCAGTATATCCCAATAGTTGTAATGTTGTCGCTGGCTCTTTTAATTGTAATACTTTTTTACTGGCAGGCCAAAAAAGTGCTCGGAAGGCTTGTTTATGTCCAAAAGGCTGCGGAAGGCGTGGCAAAAGGTGATTACAGCTCTATTGATCAGATTACCAGTGATGATGAGATTTCAAGCTTGATGCATTCGGCTTTCAGCAGCATGGCGGCGGATATTGAACATCGCCAGAATCAGCTTATAGAATCAAGAAAACTCAGTTCCATAGGGACTCTTACCTCCGGCATAGCGCATGAACTGAATAATCCGCTCAACAACGTTTCCCTTACGGCTGATACCATGCTCGAAGAGTTTGAAGAACTGGAAGCGGACGAAGCCAAGGAAATGCTGAATGACATAATTAATGAGATAGGGCGGGCCAGTGAAGTTGTCCGAAATCTGCTTGATTTTTCCAGAGAGAGTGAGCAGAGCATCAGCGAACTCGGTGTGGAGACACTGATCAACGAAACTAAGAAGCTGGTTGTCAACCAGCTTAGACTTGATAAGATTACGCTTAATATTAATATTCCGGCTGACATTCCAAAGGTTCTGGGTGATTTAAACTCCTTGCAGCAGGTTTTTATAAATCTCTTTATGAACGCAGATCATGCTATGGAAGGCGGTGGAACTTTAACCGTTACCGCATCCTCCGCTCCGGATAATTATGTCAGGTTCGATGTTACAGATACAGGGTGCGGAATGACTGCGGAAACGCTGGAACGAATTTTCGACCCGTTTTTCACTACAAAGCCTGTGGGCAAAGGGACCGGGCTCGGGTTGTCAATTATCTATGGACTTATTAAGAAGCACAGTGGATTCATTGAAGTGCAAAGTAAGCTGGAAGTAGGAACTACCTTTTCAATTTATCTTCCGGCAGTAAGCCAACTGGAGAATTCTCATGGACAAATTTCGAGCGGCAGTAATTGATGATGAACGGCATACAACAAAGCTTGTTGCAAAGGTCTTAACTAAGCTTGGGTTTGAGACTGAAACATTCGATTTGGGACATCCTTTCCTGAACCGGATGGCCGAAAAGCCTTTTGATCTGGTCTTTATTGATCTTCACCTGCCGGACATTGACGGCATGACAATCCTTAACTTTGTCAAAAAAGGATTTGAAGATATTGAAGCCGTTATCATCACCGGACATGGCTCCATTCCTTCTGCCGTGGAAGCTACAAGCAAAGGCGCGGTCAACTATATTGTCAAACCTTTTCGTATTCAGGAAGTCCGGTCTTTAGCTCAGAACTGTCTTGAAAAACTGCATTTAAAGGAAGAAAACAAACGTCTGAAACAAAGTTTGAACGGTGTTGTTCAGTTTAAAAATTTTATCGGCAACAGCAAAGTTATGCAGGACCTGTTTGCTATGATCCGCAAGGTTGCCGAGGTTAATTGCAATGTGCTGCTTCAGGCGGACACCGGAACAGGTAAAGAGCGCGCAGCAAGAGCTATTCACGAACTCAGTCCAAGACGAAATAAAACCTTTGTTTCATTCAACTGCGGCGGTTTTACTGAGGAACTTATCTCCAGTGAATTGTTCGGACACGAGAAGGGCGCATTCACCGGAGCAACTGCGACTAAAATAGGTCTGCTTGAATCCGCGGACGGCGGGACTGTTTTTCTGGATGAGATAGGCGAAATGCCTATGAATATGCAGGTAAAACTGCTGCATGTCATTCAGGAGAGGCGGATTATCCGTGTTGGTGGCACTAAACCTATTTCACTTGATATCAGAATAATTGCCGCCACAAACCGCGACCTTCATAAAGAGATGGAGCTTGGGCAGTTTCGCGAGGACCTGTTCTACCGTCTCAACGTAGTTAATGTCTATCTGCCGAAATTATCTGAGCGGCGTGATGATATACCGTTGCTGGCAAACTATTTTTTGAAAACGTTTAACGCGCGTTTTGGAAAATCAGTTGAATCCATATCGCCGCAAGCTCAGGAAGTGCTTAATAACTATAACTATCCCGGAAATGTCAGAGAGCTTGAAAATATTATCCAGCGGGCTGTAGCTCTCGCTGAAGGGGATACTATAGGAATGCGTGAACTGCCGCCTGATTTGCTGAATTTAGCTTTCAGCGCGTTCGGACCGTCCGGGCTTTTTTCTCTTGAAGAAATTGAGCGCAGACATATCAAACATGTCTTAGAAGCAACCGGTTTTAATAAACATTTAAGCAGTCATATTCTAGGGGTGCCGCGGACCACTCTTTGGCGACGCATTAAAAAATATAATATTGAAGTTGATTTTGACGAAGAATAACCTTTAGCGACACGCTGTTACTTAATTCACAAAACATCTGTAAAACTGTCATAAAAAATGGCAGTTTTTTTTATTTCTGCCTCAATTAATTATCACTGTCTTTCAGCTTGTTTCATTTTGGAACGGCCTTGCGCTAATCTTGCAAAAATCATCCTGTCAGCTGAAAAACTGCATTTCATTTTGAAACACTAGTCAGTCAAATTATCTTAAGTATCATTCTGATAGATTTTCAAATCGACGTATTTGCGGGGTTTATCAGTAGCAGCCGGGGGAAGCTGTCCCTTTTCTGCGTCCGATTTTGAGAAATGATTTTTGTTTCATATTGAAACGTAAATTTAGTGAAAAAAAGAACTAATCAAATCTGCAAAAAAATATCAAAATATTTTAAATAGTTAATAATAAAAATAGTTCTAATTTGTTGGCATATGTCTTGCTTAAAGCCGATTAACGGAAAGCAAAATATGAATAATGTACTTATAGCTGTCGACACCTCTGAATCCAGTTTTTGGCTGGCGTATTACGCAATCGCGCTAACCAAAAGAATACCTATGGATGTTTCTATTCTTATGATCGAAGACGAAAATCATAAGATTAAAAGCGGAAAAGGTGATGAGTGGATAGGACTTCCGGAAAAACGTTTGGAGTCTTTGCTGGCAGAGGGGCACTCAGATAAGTCTCATATAAATTTTTATTCAACAAAGGGTAATTTTGAAGACGAGGTCATTCAATTTATCCTTGAGAATAAGATTACCACTCTGTTCATCGGTCAGCCTGAGCCGAGACGGGCTAAGCTTGATACTCAGTTTATGGCACTCCTTGAACGGATTGGAAGCAGAACCGACTGCCACATAGAAGTTGTGCAGAAGGTTTCAGCATACGGCAGTGACAAATTTTAAGAAGTAACCATCCTCTGATGGTTGCAGGAATATGATGGGAGAGTTCTTTCAGGGGGTTATCTGTTTATATCCTGAATGAGTTTACCTGTTGCAACCAAAGTCAAAATGAAAGGAGTTATTTAATGTGGCATATGTATCTTCCCATTGCCGGGAACAGCGTTAACGTAATTCTCATCTTCATGTTGGGAGGCTTAGTTGGGCTGCTCTCAGGGATATTTGGTGTAGGAGGCGGTTTCTTGATGACTCCACTGCTCATCATGTTCGGTATCCCGCCGACCGTTGCAGCTGCATCTGACTCAAATCAGATTGTCGGAGCTTCAACTTCCGGATGTCTGGCCCACTATCGCCTCGGAAACGTAGATTTCAAGATGGGATTTCTGCTTCTTATCGGCGGGATTATCGGCGGATTTTTCGGAGTTCAAGCTATTAAGGTCCTCAGGGCTATGGGTAATGCTGATTTCTTAATTAATGTTACCTATGTTCTTATGCTCGGCGGTGTCGGCTCTTACATGTTTTATGAGAGCCTTCAGAGTCTTCGCAAAAATGTTCCTGCAGTTAAAACAGAAGCTCCTAAAAAGAAATCCCGTTATACTGCAATGCTCGAAAGTCTTCCTTTCCAGACCGACTTTAAGAAGTCCGGCGTACGTCTCTCTCTCCTTATGCCTTTGGTTCTTGGTGTTCTGGTAGGTGTTCTGGCTGCCATCATGGGAGTCGGCGGAGGCTTTATCATGGTTCCGATCATGGTTTATCTGCTTCGTATGCCTATGCATGTTGTTGTAGGTACAAGCCTTTTTCAGATTCTTTTTACCTGCATAAATGTAACTATTTTACAGTCATACACTAACCATACCGTGGACTTTGTTCTGGCTTTAATCCTTTTAGTCGGTTCAACTATCGGGGCTCAGTTCGGAACTAAGATCAGTAAAAAACTCAAAGGCGAACATCTTAAGATTTTGCTGGCTACTCTTGTTTTGGCTGTTATGGTAAAAATGCTTTTCAGCCTGTTGCTCACTCCTGATGTGTTGCTGGCTTATGCAGGGGGACATTAAAATGAAGATATATTCAATTACGCTTAGCATCCTTTTTGCCTTGTTTCTTATGTCTTGCGGAACTGTTTTCGCAGACGGAGATATGTCCCTCAGCTTTAAGCCTGATCATGTAACCATAGGTACAACTTATAACGGTGCAACAGTCGAACTTAGCGGGACGGTTCCCGAAGGCTGCGCAGCCGTTGTGAGAGTTATGGGTGAACTTAAGGACACCAAATTCAAGCAAAAGGGTAAAGTTCTCGGCCTGCTCTGGATGAATGTTGCTACAGTTGAACTTGATAATATCCCAAGTTTATTTTTGGTGGCGACCGATTCAGAAACCTATGCAGGCGGCGGTAAAAAATGGGAAGATTTAAATCTTGGATTTGATTCCGTAAAAGGCAATTCTGATACGAAGATTTTCCATGAATTCCTTAAGCTTGTTGAGCACGAAGAACACTACATGATTGAAGACGGAGTTGTTAAATACCATGAGACCGCTAATGGACTCCGAGGCTTTACCGCTGAGCTGACACTGCCTTCTTCTTTACAGAGAGGAGAATATACCGTTGAAGTTGTGGCTGTGCGTGATGGTAAAGTTGTCGGAAAAACGGTAAGTTCCATATCAGCTGCTTTTACCGGATTTCCTAAACTCCTTTCTTCCATAGCATTTGGACATGAGATCATTTACGGAATCTCTGCCGTAATAATAGCCATTTTGGCCGGTTTATTCATGAGTATGATTTTCAGCGATAAAGGGGCTGCCCATTAAGCTCCGAGGTAAATATTATGAATCGGTTATTTAATTTCGTACATAAAATGTTGGGTGGTAGACGCAAAAAAGTGTCTCGCTCTTTTGCCGACCTTTTTGATCGTTTTAACAGCATTTTGGAATTAAATAACCGAATTCTTACCAGCATAGCCGTAATGCACAGTAAGCTTGGCGGGGATTATATTTTTGATACCCAATATCTCCGCAATGCTTCGCAGGAGCTTGAAACTCTTGTTCTAAAGCTTATCGGCGCGCTGGACTACATGTCGCCGGAAAAATATATCGGGCTTTACTGTTCACATCGTGAAATTACCGAGAAGCTGCATAGTGAACTTGCGGGTTATCCGGCAATTGCCGACAGGCTCACAGTTACTTTTGAAGGGACTACAAAAAAGGAATTCGACCTCGTAGGTGCTAAAAGTTATAATTTGGCTCGAATCTCGAATATTGTGGGGATTACCACTCCGGCAGGAATAACTGTTACCACTCGGTCCTGTATGGAGTTCATGGAATACAATGATCTTAATTCCGCCATCTCAGATATTAAAACAGAATGGCTGGAAGGAAGTAGAAGCCTACGCTCAACGTCTGAAGAAATTTCCAAACTGATTATGGCTGGAGATGTCCCTCCAAGATTGCGTAAGGCTTTAAACCGCGTCGGCGATCAGCTTTTTCAGAAAAGTGAGAAAGGGGTCGGTCTGGCGGTTCGCAGCAGTGCATGGGGGGAAGACGGAAGATATTCGTTTGCAGGGTTGTATGAGAGTTTTATTAACGTTCCATATGACAAATTGCAGGAAGCATATCTTAAGGTCCTCGCCAGTATCTATTCTCCGGCCGCAATGGAATACCGGCAGGAGCTTGGTTACAAGATAAGCGAAAGTTTGATGGCTGTCTCATTTCAGACTGTGACTAGAGCTAAGTGCAGCGGGGTTGTTTATACTCTTTCTCCTTCTGCTCCATCTGATAATACTGTTGTAATAAGCGCGACGTGGGGAATGGGCTCTGCCGTTGTTTCAGGTGAGGTTTCGGTTGACCAGTTTATTATCTCTAAAGATGAGCCATATGATCATCTGGGCGTATCCATTGCCCGTAAAAAGCATGCGGTAAGGCTTAATTCTGAGGGAGCAGGAGTTGTAAAAGAGGATGTCAGCGAGGAAATGCAAAGCATGCCGTGCATGACTTCCGATGAAATAACCCAGCTTGTTCAGGCCGTGATTAAGATAGAACAATACCATAAAAAGCCTCAGGATGTAGAATTCGCTTTTGATGAAAGCGGGCAGCTTTTTATTCTTCAAACCCGTCCACTGGCAATTCATGTCCCTGACGAATCGACGATAGAATTGCTCAGTGAAAAACTTTCCAGCTGTGACGTTATTTTTTCAGGAAAAGGTGATGTTGCTCAAAAGGGTATAGCTTCCGGCCCGGTGTTCATAGCCGGAAAAGGCAGAAGTCTTGATGAATTTCCAGACGGTGCTATTCTGGTCGCGCCTCATTCTTCACCGATTTACGCTTCGCTTATGCACCGCGCTGCCGGACTGCTTACAAATGTAGGCTCACCTTTGGGCCATTTAGCTACTATAGCGCGAGAATATCGCGTACCGGCTTTGCTGAACACTGAAAATGTAATGGAAGTGTTGACTGAAGGGCAGATGATAACTGTCGATGTTGAGCAGCAGACTATATATTCCGGAATTATTAAAGAATTGAATCTGTATGAAGCTGCTGCCGACCGCATTGAAGAAACTTACGAATATCGTCTGTTAAGAAGACTTTTAAAGCATATTGAACCTCTTAATTTGTTTGATCCGGCAGACAGCAATTTCACGCCTGTGGGGTGTGTAACTTTCCATGATATTGCAAGATTCGTCCATGAGAAAGCTGTAGACGAGTTGATAAGCATTAACATCAACAGCCTGTATTCTTCATCTCCGAGTGTTCGTCTTGATCTTCCTGTGCCTCTTGATATGACCATAATCGATATAGGAGGCGGACTTGTCTGCGCTGAGAGTGAAGATAGCAAATGCACAGATAGAAAAACTATTACTCCTGATCATATTGTTTCTACTCCGATGAAGGCATTCATCGATGGTGTTACAACGTCCGGAGTTTGGCAGTCTTCCCCGGTTTCTGTTGATTTTTCGAGTTTTATGTCCAGCATGACCCGTACTTTTCCTGCGGAACTTGCCCCCTCATCAAGCGTCGGTCGTAATCTTGCTGTGATATCTAATAATTATGCTCACTTAAGCTTACATCTCGGTTATCACTTCACAATGATAAACAGTTATGTCAGCGAAAATATTTCAGAAAATTATGCTTATTTCAGGTTTGCCGGGGGGGTTACCGAAGCGAAGAGACGTTCCCGCAGGGCAAAGTTTCTTGCTGAAGTTCTCGGGAAACTGGATTTCTCTCTCAAGTTGCGGGAAGATCTTCTTATCGCAAGGATTAAAAAGATTCCTGCTAATGAAATTCTGCGCCGGGTGGAAATTTTCGGAGTTCTGGTTGCATATACCAGACAGCTTGATGTTTCTATGGTCGACGATGAGCAGATTCACAGGCATGCCGAGTTATTCGGCGGCCTCATAACGAGTCTAATTTAAACAATTATCGGAGGGTTGCACATGACCACTTCATCAAAAACCAGCATTCTTATTCTGGATGACGAGCCAATTGTCAGCAAGAGGCTGCAGCCGGCTTTGGAGAAAAAGGGATACGAGGTGGAAAGTTTCTACGACAGTTCTGTTGCTCTTAAACGGGTCCATGAACGCAATTTTGATATTGTTGTCAGCGATTTGAAGATGGACGGAATAGATGGGATGCAATTTCTCACTATAGTCAAAGAGCTTTCTCCGGCTACGGAAGTCATAATCATAACTGGTTTTGCGACAATGGAGACAGCTAAAGAATCCATGCGCAAGGGTATTTTCGATTTCTTGGCTAAGCCGTTTAAACTCGGAGAAATACAAGAAGTTATACGAAGAGCTGATGAAAAGATCAGAAAAGCAGCTCTACTTAATAAAGCTTAAACAAGAACTGCTATGAAAGCGAGGTGTGTTCATGCTTAGAGCATTAATCCCCGTCGAGATGACTTTGGCTTCAAATATTGCCCTCAGATATGCCTGTCAGAAGTCGAAGATTATCACTATGTCTCTGCAACCGATTCATGTTGAGGAACCTGATGAAAAGTCTCATTCGTCACAGATCGGTTGGATCAGAAGGTCTTGGGAAGAAGGACTTAAACAGGCCGGTACGGAAGAAGTAATAAATATTTTAAACAGCGAAAAACTTGATTGCCACGTGATGTCCAGACCTATTGTATCTATCGGCGAACGTGATGATCAGATTTTATATGAACTGCGAAGGAATTCATATAACTTATTTATTGAGGGCGAATTATCCAATTTTAACATTGCTGAATTCCATAAGAAAATTCATTCCAGACTATATAAGAAGATGCCTTGCCCGGTCCTTTTGGTCAAAAACATGATTCAGTCGGACAGGATTGCTCTTATGATTGATCCCAAGTCGAATCTGGAAAAATTGGTCGAGCAATTTCACGCTATTTTTTCTGACAAAAAAATTGAGTTCGATCTTTGTCTATATAGTTTGGATGACCTTAATCAGGATAAATTTCCTGATGAGATTATCAGTGAATGCACAAAGCTTCTTGCTGATCACGGGCTCAAGGCTCGCAGGTCGTATACTCTTTTGTGTGCTCCTGAAGTTGCCGCAAATTCTCTTAAGGAATACGGCCTTGTTGTTTCAGCTATGGACCGCAGATCAAGTCGGAAATCTCCTATGTCTGAAGTTTTAGCTCGCGTTTCCTGTCCCCTGCTTTTGTGCTGGACCTACTCTAATGGGAGGCAATAATGAAAGTACTCGTTCCGGTCGATGAGAATTTATACAGTATGTACGCAATTCGTCATGCCGCACGGCTTGCGGTCAATACTTTACCGGAAGTGGTCTTGCTGGCCATGGAAAAAGGTAAAAGTGATTCGGATTCGGACTCAATACCTTTTGAGTTGTCGCATCCTAAAATGCGTATGCTGCACAATTACTGCAAAGACTTTCTTAATCAGCTGGGACCAGATTCCGAGCTTTATTGTTCTGCTGAAGATAAGCCTGAAGTGAAAGCTATAGACAAAACCGTGTATGAAGAAAAAATGTCAGGAATGAAAAAACTGCGTCTGCATCTGCGCAGTGAAGCTCCTGCAAAAGCAATTCTCAAAGAAGCAAAGCGCATTAACAGTGATCTTATTGTGCTAGGCTGCGGTCACGGAGTCTGTGACTGGATGGACGATCCTCAGGCTCCGGGAAAGGTTGCCGAAAAAGCTGACTGCTCCGTTTTAATTCTTAAAAAAGAACAGGATATTTCAAAGGTTGTATGCTGCCTTGATCACGCCCACGCGACTCAGGAATCCTTTGAGATGATCAACCAGCTTGTGACCCTTTATAATGCAGAGCTTGAAATCGTCGGAGTTTTAAAGCACGGGCAGCTTCAAGAAGAAGTTGAGCACCAAATGAGTGAGGTGCTTGATTACTATATGAGATGCGGAATTCACGCTCTTGTTAAAGTTGTTGATGAAGATTCGCTTGAAACTTTTATTTCTTCCGGCTCTGAAAATGAGTTGATAGCTGTATGGCTCAGCCCTAAGTCTTTATTACAGAAGCTGCTTTCACGCGGAAAAGTAACAACCTTTGTTGAAAAAACTTTGTCGTCAATATTAATTTTGAGATAAAGGGCTGTGGGTTAGACTATTACAGTTATTATTTAATTAATTTTCGGGAAGAATTTTAAAAGCCATGAGCAGACATATGAATGTTTGCTCATGGCTTTTAACGTTTATTGTTTTTATAAATTTCGTTAATGTTTTTTCCGTAAATGAACCATATATGACGTAAGTGAGTTGCTGCCGTGTCTTCAAGAATAATCAATGATAATTATGAAAATGAAACTTTTAAAGAGTTAGACGCAAGTGAGGAGCAATTCAAGGAAGTTGCTTTTTATAATTGTTATTTTGAAAAATCATCTTTTCAGTTCGCAGAGTTAAAAGGGTGTTCTTTTGAAAATTGTACGTTTGCTAATTGCAACCTTGCTCTAGCTAAATTTAATAACACCAAATTTATAGGCGTAGTCTTTAATGATTCTAAATTACTGGGAATCAATTGGAGCAGCACTGGAGTGGTGATTATCGCGTCTTTTATAAACTGTTTGCTTGATAGTTCTGTTTTTAGCGATATGAATCTTGCTAAAATTAAGCTTGTTTCCTGTTCAATGGTGGAAACCTCTTTTATGAACACGAAGCTTGCTCGAGTTAAATTTGATGACTGCGATCTAAAGAATTGTCAATTTCACCAAAATGATTTGAGTTATGCAGATTTTAGTACATCAAGGAATTATTTCATAAATTCGAGTTCTAACAAACTTCATAAGACTATATTTTCATTGCCTGAAGCAGCTTCACTACTTGCAAACCTTGATATTACTTTAAAGTGAGCTCTTTGGTTGATCTTACATGCTGTTCAGTACAGTATTCGACCATTCTAGTGCTTCTCTGTAACATCTCATTATGTCGGCAGCTTCAAGGTCTAGAGATGCCGCCATTGCTCCGACTTTTCCCCAATCAGATTCTTCCATAGCTTCTATCAAAGTCAGCCACGGCTCAAAACAAGTTTCACCACCGCGAAGAGTTTCGCGGATAGTCTCATCAAGAGCCGAGAGGCGTTCTACAACCGAGTCCATCGGCATCTCAAGCATTGCATCCAGTAACGAGAATAATCCTACCAGAAATAAGCGTTCATCACTCTTTTTAGTTTCAGAACATGCACTCAGCATTTCCAGAATTTTAGCCCGTTGGAGACTTAGACTTGTTAATTCTGCCGATTTTCCGGGCTGCTTCATGTCTGTAAAAAGGATCATGCGCAGCCAGTGTTTGAGTTGGTCCCAGCCAAGGTAAATAACCGCTTGCTGAACAGATGAAATTTTAGCCGAGAGGCCATATGCCGCAGAATTAAGCAGATTCAGAAGACGAGCACTTAGTGAAACATCTTTTTCAATGGTTTTACTTAATTCTACCAAATCAATGTTATCATTGTTCAGCATTTCCATAAGATTGAAACGCAGCATCTCATTGGATGATATTTTGCGCGTTACTTCTGTTTTCGGGCGTTTGAAAAAATAGCCTTGATAATACGCAAAACCTAAAGTTTCAACAGATTCGAATTGTTCTGCGGTCTCTACTTTTTTTGCTAAGTAGGAACCTTTAAGGCCAGGGAAAAGCTGTATGCGCTGTGCTATGTCTGCTCTGCTTATCTCTGAGATATTCAGAGTCATGATATCTGTCAGGTCGTATAATTCTGTATTTTCATACCGAGCGGCGTAGTCATCTATCGAAATAGTATAGCCGCGGTCCTTAAGTTTTCTGACTTTATCAATAAATTCAGGCGATATTTTCTCAGGATCGGCGAACTGTACGATAGTTGTTTTGGGGTGCTGTGATAAAGGAAGATCTTCAATAATTGCCTGCTTTGAAAAATTAATGATAACTTTGGCAGCGGTAAATTTATCATCAGGGCTTAAAGCCAAGCTGGACATAACTTCCATTGTTGCCTTGAATTCATCGATGTATGTGGCGGAATCTGAACCTTCTTCCTGGCGGTAGAATAGTTCATACCCCCATATTTTCATTTTGCGATTGAATATAGGTTGCCGTGCGACGAAAACATTATAGTAGGATTTTTGGGTATCGATTGTGCTCATGAGGGGTCTCTAGCTACTTGTTTTGCATTAGGCTATGATAATAATAGGTCCTATTTTTACCTCGCTGCTTAGCTTCATACATGGCCGCATCTGCGGCTTTAACAAGATCATTCGATGTTCCAGCATCTTGCGGGTATAAGGCTATCCCTATACTGGCGCTGACTTGACAAATGTGTCCTTCACAAGTTGATGGCACTGCTAAAGATTTGCACAATTTTTCTGCAATTATTTTTAAGTCCGACGGGTCACTGAACATTTCAATTAGAACGATAAATTCATCGCCTCCGATGCGGCAGGCTGTGTCTGATTTTCGGATTGACTTTGAAAGACGTTTTCCTATCGTTCTTAGCAGGGTGTCTCCTGTATTATGTCCAAAGCTGTCGTTGATAATTTTGAATCCATCTAAGTCTATGTACAGTATAGCCAATGAATAGTTGTTCCGTTCCGCCATAGCCATAGCTTTTTTGAGCTGAGCATAGAACATGTTCCGGTTCGGTAGCCCTGTAATCTGATCATGCATGGCAAGATAATTGATTTTGGCTTCGTAGATCTTACGTTCGGTTATATCTGTGAAAGCTCCGACTACTCCGATTTTTTCCCCGGAGATATCTGTAAATGCGGTTTTTTCTATTTCAATTTCATGTCGCAGCCCGTCAGGAAAAGGAAATGCTGTTTCATATTTTTGGTCTTGCCCTGATTCTAAGGTAGTACGGTCATAATTTTGGGCAAGTTCTGAAGACAAATCTGGAATAATTTCTAAGGTTGTTTTACCTATTATCTGGTCTTTTGAACGTCCAACAACTGAAGCGAAAGCTTTATTTATGGTGTGAAAGCGTAAATCCTTGTCTTTATAAAAAACAGGCAATGGAATTGCGTCTAATAATGCATTCATGAAGTGATAGTGTTGTTCTAATGTAGCCGTTTGCTCATTTCTCCTCATTTCAGTTTTTTCAACACTGCCCCAGATAAAACCTAGCGTGGCTGTGACTAGCGAAACCGAATAGATTAATCCATGGCTCCAGTATGGCCAGTTGGACAGAAGATCAGGGTGCATGCTTAAAGCAAATAATCGAAAGGATATGGCTGTAATCAAGAGTATTCCGGAAGCGAAAAGCAAATACTGATAATTCCTCATTTTTTCAGTTGCACGTAAGACAGACCATAAGCAGATAGCAAGCTGCAGGGCTATCAGTAGCAAAAATGATATTTCAAGTCTAAAAGTGTTCGGAATTACTAATACAAATATATAAGAAGAAACAAAGACTGCACAAAGAAATAGCAGAGATAATTTGATAAGTTTGTGCGAGATTCGGCGAAAACGTTCAATGCCGATATTGAGTAATATTAGAGATGCCAGACTCAGTGTTTGGGATGCAATGATGTAATAGTCTGGAATATAGGAACTGAAAGTCATAAGCATGAAAGACACACTTAAACATAAATATGCTATACTGATAATAAGGAAACCACTGGGTTTATTATGGAATAAAATGACGAACAGAAGGATAAATCCTTGTGCAAAGCAAATAATGGAATTGCTTAGTAGGAGAATGTTAATATCGATCACCATTAATAAAGTGCTCCAAAACCGAAGTTTATATGTGGCAACAGTTTTTAGTTATTATAACATAACATCGTGTTAAATTACTGTCTATGGTAGTGGTAAAATAGAGTAGGCTCTTGTTTGAAAATAAATTAGTAAGAATTATTATCATATATATCTATTTATGCCGAGTGTAGTAAAGTATTTCATACTGTTACGGGTTGAATTAAAAAAATAATGTGTTTTTGGTAGATGAGGGATGATAATTGTAAATATCGCTATGTACCCTTGGGGTACGCTGAAATATTAATTATGAAGAACTTTTTTTGCGCGACGATATGTGTGCTGCAAGGCAGCTAGATCCTAAACTGAAAGGATTTGCTTTAAGTGAAAAGTCCCTGTGAGGAATAAAATTTGTTTTTAAAAAAAATAAAGAAAAACCGCATTGCTAAAATTTTGAAAAGTGGGTTGTGTCTGGCAGCACTTTCACTGTTTTTACTATCCTCTTTTCCGAGCTTTTCAAATTGTGCCCAAATTAAAGAGCATAGTGTCTCTTACGCTGTTTTTAGCGGAAACAAGATAAACACTGCGCAGAATTTGCTGGTTGCGGAAGCAGGCGGTGCTTTCGCAGATAATGAATCTTCACAGAGTCAGGACACGCAAACTGCTATCAGGTATAAGACTGACTCTGCTCTTGAATTTAGTGTTCTCAGTGAAATTGTAATGCTGTTAGTTTTTGTGATTCTGTTGATATTTTTTTGGAATCGTAAACTTTTTAAACTGAATCAGATTTTAAATGCGGAAGTTGCGCAGCGCAGAAAAATGGAGATTGTTCAGAATTCACTTTATCGTATTGCGCTTGCGGTTACGGAAGTTTCAGGGATGGAAGAGTTTTATTCTATAGTGCAGAAGAGTATTGCTGAATTCATGTACGCCAGTAATTTTTATATTGCCATTTATGATCATGAAAAAGACGAGCTCAGCTTTCCTTATTTTGCTGTAAACGAGGAGAACGTTCCTGCGCCTAGAACGCTTGGAAAAGGGTTTACTGATTATGTGATAAGAACCGGTGAACCCTTGCTGGCGGATGAAAGTAAGCAGAAGGAGCTTATCGCCAGCGGAGAGTTTGAAAGGATTGGGAAACCTTCTGTTGCTTGGATCGGGATTCCTCTTAGTCACGAAGGAAAGACTGTTGGAGTATTATCTGTACAAAGTTTTGATGATGGTGAAATTTTAAATGAAGTAGATTTAGAGCTTCTCATGTTTATTTCGCCATATATAGGAATTGCGTTTGACCGCCTTCAGCTGCATGAGCATGGGCGATTAAAAGCTTTAGAATTACAAGAAAGTGAAGAACGGTTCAGAATACTTTTCGAAGAATCATCTGATGCGGTAGTTTTAATAAACGGGGACTCAATCGTTCAATGTAATCGCGCCGCTTCCGGCCTTTTACAGATGAGTTCTCCTTCAGAATTAATAGGATTACAGATTAAAGATATTTCACCAGCGAATCAGACGGACAAATTCTTTTCAACAGAAAAAGTAAATAAACAGATTACGGGCGGAGCTGTTAATGGCAAGTCCAAATTTGAATCGAACTTACAAAGAGCTGATGGTAATATTTTCCCGGTAGAAGTTTTGCTGACCCCGATTTATTACAAGGGGCAAAATCTGGTTCACTGTGTATGGAGGGATATTACGGAAAGAAAACTGGCTGAAGCTGCTCTGACTGAAAGGGAAGTTAAATATAGAGCTCTATTTGATTATGCAAACGATGCAATTGTACTGATGGATTTAAAGGGTAACTATGTAAGTGCCAATCCTGAAGCTATATCGATGTTTGGCTGCGATTCGGAAGAAGAATTCCAGTCTTATTCTCCAGCAGATTTCATGCCCGACATTCAACCTAATGGGGTCTCTTCAGTTATCTCTTTTGCTAAAAACATTCAGATGGCTATTGATTCAGGTAGCTTAGAGTATGAAGGTGTTGGTAAGCGTCTGGATGGAGAGAATTTTTACGTGAATATACGGGTTCGCCCTTTGGTTGTTAACGGAGAAACTCTTTTACTTGGTAATTTGCGCGACATTACCGAAAGAAAAAACAGCCGTGAGCAGATTAAGCGTTCTGTTTCGCTGCTTACTGCAACAATTGAATCTTCTGCAGATGGGATTTTAGCTGTTGACGGTGCTGGTTTGGTTGTTGCCTGGAACAGCAGACTTGCTGATATGTGGAATCTGTCAGGAGTCGCTCTGGATGAAGGCGTAGCCGCAGATATTTTTAATTTAATTCTTGATCAGGTGGATGGTTCAAGTGTTTTAAAAGATAATATTTGGAATTCTTCATTTGAATCTGATTTGAATCATGTTGATGAACTTAATTTGAAAGATGGAAGAATTATTGAAAGATATTCAAATCCCCAGCGTATAGGTTCAGAGGTTGTAGGAAGGGTTTGGAGTTTTAGAGATGTGACAGCAAGGCGCAGAAGCGAAAAAGATCTGGCAGAGTCGTATCGCCGCCTGCATGATATAATAGAATTTTTGCCTGACCCGGCAATGGTTGTTGATAGCCGGGGTGTAGTTGTCGCATGGAATAGGGCCATGGAAGAAGTTACAGGCGTTGCGAAGGAGAATATGCTCGGTAAAGGCGACCACGAGTACTCAATCCCTTTTTACGGTGAACGTAAGTTGACTTTACTCAGCAGGGCCGTTTCAGGAGGAAAAGAATCACCGGACAATTTATATGAATTCGTTCAACGTAAAGGGGATATGTTGTTCGGAGAATTTTATGCTCCTAATGTTTTGGGGGGTGAAGGTGCGTATCTTTGGGGTGTAGCCCGGCCTTTACGTGATTCGTCGGGGAAAATTTATGGCGGAATAGAATGTTTGCGCAATGTTACAGACCGTCGCCGCGTAGCCAAGGAACTTACCAGAGCAAAGCTTGCAGCAGAAGCTGCAACCCGTGCTAAGTCGGAGTTTCTGGCAAATATGAGTCATGAAATTCGAACTCCGATGAATAGTATTATTGGTCTTGGGCACCTTGTATTAAATTCTACGCTTGATATTGCTCAAAGAGAATCTCTGGAAAAAATGATGTCTTCGGCTGATTCGTTACTTTCAATTATTGAAGAAATTCTTGATTTTTCAAAAATTGAAGCATGTAAGCTGGTCCTTGAAAGAACCGAATTTGAACTTGATGGTGTTCTTGATAAACTGTGTAATCTTGTTGCAATCAAAGCTGAAGAAAAGGGGCTTGATTTTGTATTGTCAGTTGCTCCTGATGTGCCGCATCGCGTAATAGGTGACCCTCTTCGTTTGGAACAAATCCTTACTAATCTTACAAACAATGCAATAAAATTTACAAAAAAAGGGGAGGTTGCGCTTTTTATTTCCTGCAAAGGGACACCGCGCAGCCCCAAAGGGACTTGTATAAGATTTACAGTTAAAGATAGCGGAATCGGTCTTAGTAAAGAAGAACAGGCGGAGTTGTTCAAGGCTTTCAGTCAGGCTGATGCCTCAACTACGCGTAAATTCGGTGGAACAGGATTAGGGCTGGCTATCTCAAAAAGTTTAGTCAATTTAATGGGCGGGGACATAACTGTTCAGAGTCAAACAGGTGTAGGAAGCTCCTTTGAGTTTGATGTTGATTTCGCAATTATTGAAGATTCTCCTCGCTTGGTTTTGCCTGACTGCGTTCACAAAATGAAAGTGCTGGTAATTGATGATAATGAAAATTCGAGACAATTTATAGGAGACTGGCTTGAATCATTATCTCTTGAGACCAGTTTAACGGATTCTGTTGATTCAGGAGTCGAGCTGCTGCAATCAGGCTTTATGGCAGGTGATACAATAGATTTAATTTTTATGAATTATGACAGGGAGCATGAGGACCATTTTAAAGCTGTTAAATTAATCCGGTCGAATTCTGATTTAATTGATACCCCGATTGTAATGATGCTCCCGTTCGGCGCTGACGAAAATATCCGCAAGCAGGCTTCGTTTAGCGGAGTAAATGGATTTATATCAAAACCTGCGACAAGAGTTTCTTTGTATCAGTCTGTAGTTGATGTCTTTAAACTCGAATCTATTATGAAAACGCATGAATTGGCTTCCGGCAACAAAAAACTTGTCGGTTTCGGGGGGCGGAGTATTAAGGCTCTTTTAGTTGAAGATAATCAGCTTAACCAGCACGTGGCGACCAAGATGCTGGAGAGTTTGGGACTAAGCGTTACTGTTGCAGAAAATGGGCGGCAGGCTTTGGATCTGTTATGGGCGGCTCCTTTTGACATTGTATTAATGGATATTCAGATGCCCGAGATGGACGGGCTGACAGCAACTAGGATAATTCGTTCCGATGAACACTATAAGGACCTGCCTATTTTGGCAATGACGGCTCATGCTATGCAGGGCGATCGTGAAAAAAGCTTAGTAGCCGGAATGAATGACCACATAACAAAACCTATTTCACCGTCAACTCTTTTAGCTGTTTTAAAAAAATATATTAAATCAAAATCGTTCAGCTATATACCGATCAGTCGCAATGCCGGACAGGACGGTATAGTTATTCCAGAGCTGGCCGGGATTGATACTGCGAAAGGGTTAAGTAATATCGGTGGTAATAAGAAAGGTTATCTGCGGGTTTTGAAGGGATTTAAGAATGATTATGGGAAGTTTGCTGATGAATTTAAAATACTGATTGATAAATTGGAATTGGAAAAAGCTGCAATGAATATTCATTCTTTGAAAGGTGTAAGCGGCAATATCGGGGCTAATCGTCTTTACGATTTATGCCGGAGCATTGAAAATGAAATTCATGAATATGATGAAGATAGAATGAATGGCGCTTTAAATAGACTCACATCTGAATTAACGATAATAACTAAAGCATTAAATGGGTTGCCCGATGCCAGTGTAAATGAAAGCACTGTTTATACCGATGATAAAGAAAAAAGTTTTGAACTTATAAATAAATTATACAATCTTCTTAAAGATGGAGATGCAGACTCCTATGATGTCCTTGAAAAACTTATTTCATTTATTGACCCTGAGCGGTTTGAGGGGCAACTTCAAACTTTAACGCAGCATATTGATAATTTAGATTTTGATAAATGTTGTTTGGTTTTAGAAAAAATAGCGGATGAACTGGGTATCACTCTTAACAGAGGGACGTTTAATGGATGAGAAACCTAAAATCTTAATTGTCGATGATGACCGTCTAAATCTCAACGTTCTTGCCGACTTGCTCCGGCTGGACTATAAAGTTATTCTTGCAAAGAATGCTAATCAGGCGTTAGACCGTATAAATGCGGAGTTCCCTCCGGATCTTATCTTGCTGGATGTTGTTATGCCTGAAATGGACGGGTATACCTTGCTGCATAAGATCAAAGAGCAGGAATCTTCCAGAAATATTCCGGTTATTTTTATCACTGCACTTGATTCAAAGCAGAACGAAGCTCGCGGTTTGGAAATGGGGGCTGTTGATTACATTCGGAAGCCTTTTCATCCTTCAATTGTTAAAGCCAGAATTAAAAACCATCTCACAATTGTCAGGCAGCGGAAACTGCTTGAGGGATTGGCAAATCTTGACGGGCTTACGGAAATGCCGAATCGCAGAAGTTTTGAGATTGCAGTCGAAAAGGAATGGCGCAGATGTTTGCGGTCAGGTGACTTAATCTCCCTTGCTATATTGGATGTAGATTGCTTTAAACAGTTCAATGATAATTATGGACATACCGCAGGTGATGATGCTCTCAAAAAAGTAGCCAGCGTCCTTGAGCGTGAAATTAGGCGTCCGTCTGATCTTGCTGCCAGATTCGGCGGAGAGGAATTTGTTATTTTATTGCCTGAGACTGATGCTGAGGGTGCCAAATTTAAGGTGGAAATGGTGCGCTCCGAGGTTGAGGCTTTACAGGTTGTCCACGGTTTTTCTTCGGCCGGGCAGTTTCTGACAGTCAGTATCGGCGGGGTTACTGTTTCTCCGTCAATGTCTTCGAAACCGCTGGATATGACTGTAGGAGCAGATTCTATGCTTTACGAAGCTAAACGCCGCGGCAGAAATATGATTTTATGGACTGACCTTACCTGATGCATCAGAGCTGTTAGCTGGGAACCAAATTTCAAAAGAAGTGCCTTCGCCTAAGGAACTTTTGCATTCAATCCGTCCTTTCAAAGCTCTGGTGACGAGGTTGTAAACCAGATGCATCCCCAGTCCAGTGCTGCCTTCGCTCCGCTTGGTGGTGAAGAAAGGATCAAATATTTTAAGCAGTTGCTCGTCGTTCATGCCTATTCCGTTATCTGAATAGTTGAATATAATTCCATTACCGTTTTTTTCAGCCTCAATGACTATCAGCCCGTGGTCGTTATCCGGAAACGCATGGGTGACAGAGTTTATTATAAGGTTTGAAAGGACTAACATAAGCGACCCTGGTGAAATTGTAATGTCGAGGTTCTTAGGGCATCTCACTTCCAGTCTGTGACTGTGGTCATTCAGTTTTGGTTTCAGAGAGATAAGGATCCCTTGAATATAATCATAAAGGTTAATGTCTCGCAGATCATCCGATGACTGGTCGACTGCTAATTGCTTGAAATCGCTTATCAGTTTTGCCGCCCTGTCAAGGTTCTTTACAATATTTACAAGCGCGATTGAGCTGGTGGCAATATATTTTTCAAGATCTGACTTTTTTAAAGAGTTATCTGAAAATTGTGTTTGCAGGTTCTCGGTGATTTCTTTTAAGTAGGAAGTTCCGGTAACTCCGATGCCCAGTGGCGTGTTTACCTCATGTGCTATGCCTGCTACCAACTCTCCAAGTGATGCCATTTTTTCTGTCTCAACAAGTTTGTTCTGGGTCTGTCGTAACTCATCCATTGATTTCATCAGAGCTGTGTTTGCATTTTCAAGCTCAACAGTTCGCATAGAAACTCTGTCCACCAGTTCTCTATTTATGTGCTGGAGAGAGTTCTCTGCTTCTTTTATACGCGTTATATCCATGGAAATAGTAAGAATCGCCTGTGTCTTTGTTGCCGCAGAGGTATAGGGCACTTTTGTTGTTTCAAGCCAGTGGATGTTTCTGTCCTTATCAATATAACTTTCCTCGAGTGAAAGTTTTTCATTTCGGTCAAGAACTCTCCTGTTATCTTCCTGTATCCGTGAAACGTCGTCACTATTGCTGATAATATCGGTCAGGACTTTCCCGGTAATAAAGTCAGCTGAATTATGAAGTCTCTCCGCTTTGTTTTTGTTAACTAGAAGAAATTTACCATCTATGTCGTTTGCAAATATTTCTTGAGGAAGAAGGTCTATAATCTGCCTAAGCCTGGCTTCGCTTTCGAGAGCTTTTTTTATTGCATTTTTATTTTCTGTAATATTTTGCCCCTGCAGCAGGATAAAAATGGAATCATCATCTGTTCCCATTTTTACAGGGGAAAATGTCCACGTAAAAATTTGTTCTTCTTCTGACTTTGTCATCAGCGGTACTTCCAATAACGGCGGATTATACCCGGATGCTGCCAAGGCTAGGTATTCATTAATGTCTGGTAAATAGTCGGTTGGGAAAAGCTCTTTCAGATTGCTATTTTGCAGCTCCTTGTGATTGTTTCCGAGCAAATTTTCAGCAGATATGTTCATATCAATAATTTTACCCTCAGTGTCACAGTTAATTATTGGAGCTTTGGCAGATGAAAATAGTTTGGAGATATATGTGCTTTTTTCATGAATACTGCTGACCATTGTTTCCAGAGTGTTTCCTAACTGGTTAAACTCTTTTATTTTTCCTCTTATGAATGAAGCTTCGCTGGTTCCGTTTGCAACTAAGTATGCATAGTCGGTAAGTTTTTTAAGTGCTGTAAGAATCCTTTTTTGCATTATCCATGTTGCTGCAACAGATAAAATTATGGTCAGGATAAGCATTATCCCGAAGATTTTCATAAAATTTTGTTTGAGAGATTGAAACTCCGGGGTGATTCGTGAAAAACTGAAAAGTAAAGGTGGGGCCGCTTGATCCGGCAACAGCTGAATTGTGGAGAAGAGAGTGTTATTTTTTATTGCAAAATTTCCGGGAGATGATTTGCAGGCCCAGTTCACCAGTCCGCTGGCAGTAGGGCTGGAAGGATTGTTGGCACTGATCAATAGCTTATTTTGACTTATAAGGACTGCGTCCGCCGCCGCGGATGTTTTTTTTAGATTGTCTAAAAAAAGGGTATTAGAGTTTAAGTTGATTCCACCGTAAAGAACTCCGTTAATTTCTCCGGTTTGATCATTAGTGATAGGCACAGCGCAAACAAGAACCGTTTGGTAAGTATTCCCTGTCTTGAAAGATAAATGTTTCCATGTCGGTAATGTTGTAAGATAATTTTTATGTTTTTCTGTGAATTGAATGGCAGGTGTTTCAACAATTCCTGCATCGATCCAGCGTTCACCGTCTTTGAAAAGTTCCAGGATATCCAGGAAATAGCCATGCTTTGAACTTATTAAATTATATAAGCTCTGTTTAATAAAGTCTGAGTCGCCGTCTGCCATGGCATTTTTAAATGCAGGTGATACTGATAACTCGATTAGGTCATCTTTTATGTCTCCGAGTGTATTGTCTAAAGAGAATTCTATAATGCTTCTTGTTTTTTCAATATCACGTGTAAGTTCATTTTCAAGTGTTGTTTGAGACAGGTAGAATGATCCTGAAAAGAGAATTCCTCCCATAAGAATAAGGAACGCTATCATCGGGATGATTATTTGAGAGGTCAGCCCTAACTGGGGCGGGATCTGAAATATCTTCCTATTTATCATCGATTAGTCCTCAGTAAGTCCTGAGTTGCATAATCTTTTGCTGCAGGAATATGAGTGGTACATGCCGGTAAGAATATTGCCGGTACTGTGAAAGACAATGTTTTACGAGATAAGCTCATTAAATCTCCTGAGTGTTTAGGATCGATTACAGCTTATCACATAGAGAAGGCAGTTAAAAGGAATTGTAAGGAGAAAGATGCAGCAAATTAATAAAATCTGCGGGTATCTTTTAAAAGATACCCGCAGATTTTTATGTCTAGGAGATTACGCGGCGGGGCAGAGTCTGTTTTGACGATTAATAATTGAAACGCCCAAGTATACAATAGGGGTATCTAGCAGGGCGATTACAGTTTTGGCCAGCCATTGCCCCAGAATAATATCCGTTACCGGTAAAATTCCGTAAAATGCTACTGATACAAAAATGGTGGAGTCGATCAGCTGAGAAGTTATAGTTGAGAGATTATTTCTCAGCCACAAGTGTTTTCCTTCAGTTCTTTTCCGGATTAGGTGGAACAGCCAGACATCATGAGTTTGGCTGACAGTATAAGCAATCAGAGAAGCCAGTACAATTCTCGGTGTGTTTGAAAGCACGCTTGCAAAACCTTCCTGACCATTCCAGAAAGGAGCCGGAGTCCAGTGCAGTGCCGTCCATGACAGGAATATAGCTGCTAAGAGAGCTATAAACCCGCATTGAATGACTTCATTTGCTCTTTCTTTTCCCCATATTTCGCTGATAATATCAGAGGCTATGAATGTAAGGGAGTAGGCAAGAACACCCGCTGGAGCGTAAAATCCAAAGATATTGATTATTTTGGTGGATACGACTGCTGCAATGACCAATGAACTGATAAAAAGGCACGTGAGAAGAGTGAACGCTTTGCGTTCAAAAGTTGAGGAGAGCATTAAATTCCCTTGTGTTGACGGTTATTGTCATGAAGCAGAGTCCGCCCGATACAAGCAAAAGGGAGAAAGTCCAGTATCTCGACAGGTCTGCTTCGGGGCCTGAAATTTCGCTAGGAAAGAATGGTTGCCAGTATTGCAACAAAAAGTCAAAATAGAAAAAGAACCATATTTTGTAGTCTTATCGTGCTTAGTCGCAGTTTTCTTTTAAGTCATAAGCTGTTATCTGCTCACGGGCTTCAGCGGTAAAAATACATAAAAACAGCTTTTAGCAAAGTTTATATAATATTACGGAGAATTATTGTGAAAACTACAAAAAGTCAGGATAAGACAGGCGCGTTAAAAACTCTCGGACAGGGAGGAACAACCAAATACAACTATGATTCTCCAAGTCCTGAAATTTTAGAAGTTTTTCCAAATAATTTTCCGGGAAGACCTTATATTGTAAGTATAGAATTTCCTGAATACACATCGCTTTGTCCGGTCACCGGACAGCCGGATTTTGCGAATATCATTGTGGAATATATCCCTGATGAAGTTTGCGTTGAGTCTAAAAGTTTTAAACTTTATATGGGCTCTTACCGCAATCATCAGTCTTTCATGGAGACAATCACCAACAATATTCTGGATGATTTTGTCAGCCGTCTTTCTCCCTTGTGGATGAGAGTTAAAGGAATATTCTCTCCGCGCGGCGGCACGGGGCTCCATGTTTTTGCAGAATACTTCAAAGAGGACAGCACTCAGTTTGTGAAAATCTGTGATGTTGTGCATGAATGGAAAATAGAATCAGGACGACACCGTTCATAATTATTACAACATTACAAAGAAATAATCCCGGTTTTGCGGTTAACACTGTTGACAAAGTAGGAATATGTTCTTATTTTGCCAAGTACGAAAGTAAGGAGGTCTAAGCGTGAATGAATATATTGAAGCAAAGGCGAAAGTCTTTAAAGCTCTGGGCCATCCTAGCAGACTTGTGATTGTAGAGGCTCTTTGTTCCGGCGAACTTTGTGTTTGCGACATAGTGCCGCTTGTGGGGCGCGATATTTCAACTGTTTCTAAACATTTGTCTTTATTAAAAGAGGCTGGAGTTCTTAAAGACAGTAAGCGCGGTACAAATGTTTATTATAGTCTCAGGATGAATTGCGTTCCCGGTTTTTTGAATTGTTTGAGTGATTTTCTTGGGAAAAGACTTGAAAAACAGGTTCAAGATTACGCTTCAAGTTCAATTAAAAAACTATAATGATTTCTGCGGCTGACCTATTTTATTTAAACTTTTTTTAACCTTAAATTTTCGTATTTGGCAAATTAAACAATGTGGGAGTTCATATGGAAGAGTTAAATCTCAAACCTTGTGCATGTTCATCCGGTAAAAAGCTGGAAGAAATAGGCCGTTTTGAAAAAGTTGATAAAGTTGAAAAAAAAGACCCGAACTTCTTTACTGGTAAAACTTTATGGGCGGCTTTGGTTGTTGCTGTCGCAGTCTGGTTTGTTCTTTATTCGCAGTTGCTGCCTTTTTCTAAGTATTTAGCGTTTAATCTTTTTGGGTTGATTCCCGGAAGTCATATGGGAGAAACTGTACAATTTTTTGTATATGATACTCCCAAGGTGCTGATGCTGCTTGGCCTTGTTGTCTTCGGTATCGGGATTATCCGCTCATATGTTACTGTTGAGTGGACTCGTAAGATGCTTGCCGGGCGCAGAGAATCCGTTGGTAATGTGATGGCTGCTTTACTCGGAGTTGTGACTCCTTTTTGTTCATGCTCGGCTGTCCCGTTGTTCATAGGCTTTGTAGCAGGCGGCGTCCCTCTTGGAGTTACTTTCTCATTTCTTATTTCAGCACCTATGGTTAACGAAGTCGCATTGGTCCTTCTTTACGGGCTTATGGGATGGAAGATTGCTACTCTATACTTCGTAACAGGAATTACCATTGCGATTGTTGCCGGATGGGTCATCGGTAGGCTGGGTATGGAAAAACATGTCGAGAGCTGGGTGAAACTGGCCACAGCTGATCAGGGCGGAGCATCAAGAACGATGTCGATTGAAGATCGTGTCAAATTCGGTCTGGACTCTGTTAAGGAAATTGTCGGTAAGGTCTGGATGTACATGGTACTAGGTATTGCTGCCGGAGCGGCTATCCATGGTTATGTTCCGGAAGGAATGATGGTTTCAATCATGGGCAAGAGCGCGTGGTGGGCCGTACCTGTTTCTGTACTGATGGGAATTCCGATGTATACCAATGCTGCCGGAGTGATTCCTATTGTGGATGCTCTTCTCGGTAAAGGGGCAGCTCTTGGAACTGTGCTTGCCTTTATGATGAGTGTCATTGCTCTTTCTTTTCCAGAAATGGTGATTTTGCGGAAAGTTTTAAAGCCGAAACTGATTGCTGTTTTTGTAGGAGTTGTCGCCTCAGGAATCTTGATTGTCGGGTATCTGTTTAATATGATTATTTAAATTTGCTAATAAATGAGAGTAAGAAACTGCATCAACTCTTATAGTGGCTGATGCAGTTTTTTTTGCTGATTTTTTAATATCGAGCTGTATTTTGTTGGTTTTAGCTGTCAATGTTGAAGATTAATAGTACTCTTAGTGGTGCATAGTGTGTATAGTTTGGTTGGTTTTAGAACTGTTTTCATTTGGGAGGCAGGAATCTTGGGAAAAGTTTTAATAATCGATTCCAGCAAAGCTACAGCTCTTTTTTTGAAAAGAACTTTGGAGCAAGCCGACTTTGTTTGTGACACTGCGCCAAGTCTAGAGCAAGCTGCTATTTTAATTTCACAAAATAAATATTTTGTGGGGTTATGCAGCTTAATTTTCGACGGGCATGAAGCTGGTGAAGGGATTGATTTATTAGTTGCAAACAAAATTCCTGCAATCGTTGTAACAGCCTCTCTTGATGATGATCAGCTTAGAGAAATTTTGAAGAAGAACATAATTGATTATGTTCTTAAAAGAAAAGAACACTCTGAATATATTGTCCGCATAGTCAAGCGGGTTTATAATAACAGAAACACGAAAGTTATGGTTGTGGACGATTCCAGCACGATGCGCCGCTGGATTTCAGCAATTCTAATTAGGCAGGGGCTCACTGTGATTCAGGCGGAAAACGGAGCTGCGGCTTGTAAACTGTTTGCAGCGAATTCTGATATAAAACTTATCCTGACTGATTACACCATGCCGGAGATGGACGGTCAGGAGCTTACTGCAAAACTAAGGCTTCTTCGACATATGGATGAGCTTAGTATTATTGTTCTTTCTTCCGATGAAAATTCACGGACAGCTCCTCTCTTTTTGAAAACAGGAGCAAATGATTTTATACACAAGAGTGCAAGCATAGAAGAAATTTTATGCAGAGTTAATTCAAACTTGGAAATTATGGAATTGCTTGAAGAGTCTCGCAATAGAGCCAATAGAGATTTTCTTACCGGCATGTGGAACAGGCGTTATTTTTTTGAAAATGCATTTTCATTATTCGAGGAGTCCGAAGACAATGGCACGCCTCTTAGTGTTGCACTGCTTGATATAGACCATTTTAAAAATGTGAATGACAATTACGGGCATGATGTCGGAGATTTGGTATTAAAAGATTTTTCATCCAAAATAGTTGAATATTTTGGAGAAAAAGGACTTTGCTCCAGATTCGGGGGGGAAGAGTTTACAGTTCTTATTCATGGAGTGGATTCAACTGAACTTGAAAGCTATGTTGATGGCTTCAGAGAGATAATAGAGATTTCGTCTTTGCCGTATAGACGTGAAAAACTTAAATTTACAGTGTCAATCGGTGTGACTTCAAATATAACGCTAGGGCTTGATGGTATGATTAACAGAGCTGACGTCATGCTATATGAAGCTAAAACTTCCGGCAGGAATAAAGTCGTTTTCGATAATGAGTCGTAACTGTAAGCCCGAGAGGATTGAACAGATGCAATAATGTCACTTTAAAATAGCTTTATTCACTTTGAATAGACGGGTTAATGTTATATGAAATATCTTTGATGAAATAGGCTGTCCATAATAAGTGATAATAATAAGGGGGTATTATGCTGACATTCAAAGAATTTTTCAGTTCAGGTGATATCGTTAATTTAACCGAACAGGTTGTTTATGATGAGCTTAAGGCCTTTATTGAGAGGCAAGAGGTTGAATTCTGTCAGTGTGATAAGTGTCTTTTTGATATTGCATGTGTTGTTTTAAACGCTGTCCCAAGTCTTTATTCGTCAAGTGATGTTGATAGAAAATATCCAAACGCAGATTTTTCTATGGAATATGAGCATCTGCAACGATTGGTAAAAGAGGAACTGCCTAAGAGTATTGCGCTAGTGAAGAGCCGGTTGCACCACTAGTACAAATGATATTCACTATATATTTTTTAGTTAAAGTATGAAGCTGTTTATAATGTCCTTTTGTTTATGATACTGATCTGATAAGAATTCAGACTAGTGTGAGACTGTAAAATAAAATTTTTGAGTTATATAAGACATTGAGTTATCTGTTTTATATTTACGGGGGGACTTGTGAATTTCAAATTAAGCATAAATGATGGCGTAAAAAGTATGCATTGTCGATTGTTCGTGGTCGTATGCACGTTAGCTTCTCTTGTTTTTTTAGGTGGCTGCTTTGACGATGATAGCGGGAAAGCTGCTCAGAAGCAGGCCGTTCCAGTTAAAGTTTATAAAGTTGTTCAGCAGGATTTTCCTGTCAGTGGTGAATATGTGGCCCAGATTCAAGCGGAAAAGACCGTTGAAATCCGTTCACGGGTTGATGGGTATCTTACAGAGCGCAATTTTACTGAAGGGGATATAGTTGATGAAGGTAAACTGCTGTTTAAAATTGACCCCCGTCCGTACGAAGAGGCTCTGAATCAGGCAAAAGCAGAACTTGCTCAGAGCGTAGCTTCACGCAGTAAGGCCAGCACTGACTACAAAAGGTTTAAGACGTTGTATGATCAGGGCGCGGTCAGCCGTGAAGAACTTGATACTAAAACAACTAATAAGCAAGTGCTTGATGCTCAGGTAAATAATGCTGACTCGGCCGTTAAAGATGCAGAGTTGAATCTCAGTTTTACAAAAATATATTCTCCTATGAAAGGGCTTATCGGTAAAACTCAGGTTAACCCCGGCTCCCTTGTCACCAAAGAATCGACGCTCCTTGCTACTGTTTCCGCAGTAGACCCTGTATATGTAAATTTCAATATTCCTGAAAAAGAATACCTTTTCACTGTTCACGATATGGAGGAAAGGAAAAAAGAAGGTTTGCCTAAACAGAGTCATATCCTTCAAATGATTTTAGCAGATGGGAATTATTACAACCAAAACGGAACGTTCGGTATGGCAGACCGTGCAGTGGATTCCACTACCGGAACACTGGGTTTGCGAGCTGTTTTCCCGAATCCTGACAAGCTGCTTAGAGACGGCCAATATGCAAAGGTTGTTGCCCTTCTTAAAGTTTTTGAAAAAGCACTTGTGGTCCCTGCAAGAGCTGTTCTTGATATTCAAGGGCACAAATCTGTTCTGACTGTTGCGGCCAATGGAACTGTAGTTGAAAATCCGGTAACGATTGAGTTTTCAAATGATCAGAGCGCAGTTATTAAAAACGGAATTGCTGACGGTGATCTGGTTATTGCAGACGGTGTAAATAAGATTAGGCCTGGTACACTCGTCGCTCCTGAAGTTGTTGCTGATGGAGTTGCTAATGCCAAAGGTATGGAATCTGAGTAATAGGCATTAATTTTAGTTTTTTTGAATATCTTCAAATTACTTTGCGAGCAGGCTTCTCCCCGTATTTAACGGGGAGAAGCATTTTAAGCTTGTATACAGGGAAGGAAAATGGTCAATTTTTTCATCGACAGGCCTATTTTTTCATCGGTAATATCCATCATCATCACTTTGGTCGGGCTTTTGAGTATTTTTACTCTCCCAATCGCTCAGTATCCCGAGATTGCACCGCCGAGTGTTCAGATTTCAACCGTTTACAACGGCGCAAGTGCTGATGTTGTTGAGCAGACTGTCGCCGCTCCGATTGAAGAGCAGGTCAACGGTGCGCAGGATATGCTGTATATGAACTCCATCAGTTCCAATGATGGACGGCTTGTCCTTAATGTTACCTTTGAGCTCGGGCGTGACCTTGAACTGGCAACCGTCGATGTACAAAACAGAGTCAGCCTTGCAACTCCGCAGTTGCCTGCCGATGTTACGAAGTCAGGTGTCAGTGTAAAGAAGCAGTCTTCCAGCATGCTTTGCGTTGTCAGTCTGATGTCACCAAAGGGAACGTATGACGCCCTTTTCCTGAATAACTATGCTAAAATAAATCTTTTTGACGCAATTTCCAGAATTCCAGGAGTCGGAACGGTCAACCTTTTCGGTGATATGGATTACGGTATGCGTATCTGGCTCAATCCTGATAAAATGGCCCGTTTGGCAATCACTTCAAATGACATTGTGAGTGCTGTGCAGGGGCAGAACCTGCAGGCTCCTGCAGGACAGGTCGGTCAGCCTCCGGCCGCGGCAAATCAGCAGTTTCAGATGACTGTCCGTGTTAAGGGCCGCCTTAGCGAGCCGGAAGAATTCGGGAATATAATCATCAAGGCTAATCCTGACGGCAGTACCGTTAAAATCAGAGATATTGCACGGGTTGAGATGGGATCTAAGTCGTATACTGCGTTCGGGAGGCAGGGCGGTATTCCTAATGCTATGCTTTTGGTTTATCAGCTTCCGGGTGCAAATGCGCTTGATATTGTTAAACAGATCCGCAGTACAATGAAAGAAATGTCTGAGACATTTCCGAGCGATATTGTTTATGACATCCCGTACGATACCACTTTATTTGTTACAGCCTCAATCGGTGAGGTTATGAGCACTCTTTACGAAGCTATGTTCCTGGTTTTTATTGTTGTGTTCATCTTTCTCCAAAATATCAGAGCTACTATTGTTCCTATGATTGCGGTGCCTGTTTCTCTCGTAGGAACTTTTGCCTTTTTTCAGGTTCTCGGCTTTTCCATCAACACGCTGACACTTTTCGGGATGGTTCTGGCTATCGGAATTGTTGTTGATGATGCTATCGTTGTTGTAGAGGCAGTTCAGAAGAAGATTGATGAAGAGGGAATGGATTCAAAAACAGCAGCAAAAGCGGCGATGAAGGAAGTTTCAGGTCCGATTGTCGCAACAACTATTGTTCTTATTGCTGTGTTTGTTCCGGTTGCCTTCATGGGTGGTATAACAGGGCAGCTGTATAAACAGTTTGCTCTGACTCTTGCTGTTTCGGTAGCGATTTCATCCATAAATGCACTGACTTTTTCTCCATCAATGGCAGCTCTTTTACTTCGGCCGCAAACAGAAGCCCGTGGCCCGCTGGGATGGTTCTTTAAATTTTTCAACAAGTATTTTAATAAAATAACGGCTGGTTATACATTCGGTGTCCGGTTGATGATCCGGAAGGCATTTGTAGCTTTTTCAATTTTTGCAATTATTCTCGGCAGTGCTTTGTTTCTCTTCGGTACTGTGCCGACAGGGTTTGTTCCGGACGAAGATCAGGGATATTTTATGATCAATGTTCAGTTGCCGGAAGGAGCTTCTCTGGAGCGGTCAGACGGAGCTGTTAAGGAAGTTGAGGAGATTCTTAAAAATGAACCTGGAGTCAAAGACTACTTCGCTCTGGGTGGTTTTAACCTGATTACTTCGGCTTACTCTTCCTACACTTCAACGGTTTTCGCCATACTTGAGCCTTGGGATGCACGTAAAGATCCGTCCCTGAGTGTGGGGTCGATAATGCAGAAAACTCAGCAGAAATTTAGAGGGATTCAGGACGCTATAGTTTACAATTTCAATCCTCCGCCTATCAACGGAATCGGTTCAACCGGCGGTTTGCAATTTGAACTTCAGGATAGATCAGGCGGGACAGTTGATGAACTTGCTCAGGCCGCGCAGGATTTCGTAGCTCAGGCGACTAAACGTCCGGAAATTGCAAGTCTGTTTTCATCTTTCAGTGCAAAAGTTCCTCAGTTATTTGTTGACGTAGACAGGGATAAAGTAAGCAAACTTGGAGTTCCTCTTAATGAAGTATTCAGTGCTCTACAAACCTTCCTTGGTGGGTATTATATTAATGATTTCAACAAATACGGCAGAACTTACCGCGTTATGGCTCAGGCTGATTCGGAGTTCAGGACAAGTCCAGATGATGTCTCCAGATTCTACGTGCGTGGAAGTACGGGCCAGATGGTTCCGCTTTCTACGCTGATCACGCAGAAAACAATCAAAGGTCCTGAATATATACGGCGCTACAATCTTTACAGAGCTATTGAAATATCTGCAGCAACTGCGCCGGGATACAGTACCGGGCAGACAATTGCTGCAATGGAAGAGGTTGCCAGTGATACTCTTCCGAGAGGTTATGGTTATGACTGGACCAATATCGCCTATCAGGAAAAGAGATCCGGCGGCGAAGTCGTAATAATTTTTGCTCTGGCAGTTCTCATGGTATTCCTTGTCCTTGCCGCGCAGTATGAAAGCTGGATTATTCCGCTTGCTGTCGTCTTTGCCGTCCCGCTCGGCGTGTTCGGGGCCATAGCAGGGCAGTGGATTCGTGGTCTTGATAATAACGTATATGCGCAGATCGGCTTAATTATGCTGGTCGGGCTGGCGGCAAAGAATGCGATTCTGATTGTTGAATTTGCCAAAGATAAATACGAAGACGGTATGTCCGCTGTGGACGCTGCCGCTGAGGCTGCACATATAAGATTTCGTCCGATTCTGATGACTTCTTTCGCCTTTATTCTTGGAGTTATTCCTTTGGTTATTGCAACAGGAGCCGGCTCTGCTAGCAGGCATGCACTTGGAACATCTGTTTTTGCAGGTATGCTTGCCGCGACAGTTTTTGGAGTTCTCTTTGTTCCGTTATTTTATGCACAGCTGGTCAAGTTTATTGAGAGGAATAAATCCAAAAAAGAGAAGAAATCTTCGCCTGAAAAGGAAATAGAGAGTGATAATACTGAAAATTAGAAGTATGGTTGAGCTTTCAGGCTTGATTCTTTTCAATCAGATTTGATTGGGTCAGCTTAAATTGAAATAGAAAAAACCTTCATGCAGCCGAAGTTGCATGAAGGTTTTTTTGTGGGCAAAAAGAAATGGATTTAGCGTGGGCATCTGGTCTTCGCGAAAATAAAAAAGTAACTCCATGCTGTACATGTCATTCCTATGAATGCACCGAATATTACGTCGGAAGGGTAATGCTTACCTACAACAACTCTGCTGATTGCGACCAAAACAGCCGCGATTATTGGAATGTACCGTTTTTTAGGTAAAAGAAGAGCTATGGCAGAGGTTAAGGAGAAAGCCCGCAGTGTGTGCCCTGACGGGAAAGAATTTTTTAGATATTCAGTTGAAAACCAAGTGAACCCGTAAGAGCCGTCTTTAAAGAAGAGTGGCGGACGACAGCGGCCGAAGAACCATTTCAATTCATCACCGATAAGCATTGCACTTCCTGTAGCAAGAGCTATAAAAAGTAAGCTTCTGGACCTCATACTTTGTCCATTAACTACAGTGTCGTATACTCCGCTTAAAAGAGTGAAAAACGCGATTGTCTGTACAACCTGTTCTGAAACCAGATCACTTATCACCTTGCAGACAGTAACTAGAAAAGTGTTTTGAAGTTTGTGGGCTGCCTTAGCAATAGGCAGATCAATAAACTGAAACAACAGCACAATCATGAATATTGTTAATATGCCTGTGAATAGTGTCCATTTACCAAGTTTATCTGAATCCCGAAACATAGCCGTTCCTCCTGCCTGTTCAAGATGAATGAGTACAGCATAGCGTAATAATTGCAGTGAAAAGTATATCTTTAATGTTATTCCATGCGGGCAAAGCGGAGAGTTCTTCCGTTACCCTCTAGAAAAAGTAATCCGTTTTCTGGGCAGTTTTAGATCCGGCGCAACTTGTAATGATAAGTGACAGGCTAAGAATTGTCAGGCAGCTTTGAATAATTTTAAGAGTTGCAGGGGTGATGATTTTATTTGTCATTTTTCAGATCCTCCGTGCAAATCATATAATCTGAAAATGATATTTACGATATGAGAAATATTTTGAAGAGTGATGAATAACTATTTAGAGCTTAAACCGCAAAGCATGTGGCCAAGTATTAAGCCGCATTTATCTTCGCAGGAAGAATAGTATTGCTTGTGCTGTTTGGTGCCGGATCGATTTTCTCTGCCGTAATAAAATTCAGCTATGCCGCGCGGGGTCAGGTTGTTTTTGATAGCAAAGCTTAACAGCTTTGGTGCACAGCAGTCGCCTGTTCCTGTCGGAATTCCTTTATCAGAAGGGGCAACTTCAGGCAGAATTTTAGTCTCTTCGCTGAAACTGGGAATGCGATATATGGCGTGTATCTTTTGCATCAAGTCGCGAGACATTTGTTTTCGGTTAAGGGATAGTTTTTTGTACTCTTCTGAGCCTGCGGGGAAAAGTTCCATTTCTTTGCCGATTCGCTTAATCTCGCGCTCAGTCGTAGTAGTAAGAGTGTCAAATTCTGCAGGATCAATTATGGGGGCTACCCATCCGGCGACTTCCCATCTGCTGTTATATTGGCCTGAGAACCCATAAGCGGCTCCGGTTTTACCCTGACGGTCAGTGTAAGTCATTACGCCGAACATCTGCCCTCTGGCATCTCCGAAAAGATAATCAGTTGATAGATCTGGATCGGCTTTATCGGTAGGGACTGAAAAGTCTATGCGTTTTTCCAGATCAAGCTTTTGCATGAGCTCTGCGCAAAGTTCAACAGCTCCGGCAGAGCCTAACTTGTGAACGGTGTTGCAGCGTCTGCAGAATCCTGAACAGGTAATCTCTGCAAGTTGAGTCAGTTTTGTGTTGCCCATATTTTTCCGGTTTCGCCGTCATAAAAGGAAAAAGGGGACGCGCTTTAGCACATCCCCTTTAGATTTCTATTTTCAGAAGCTGCATAGTACGGCTCTGTAATACGGTTACGTATGACTGCTAGGAAACAGCACCTTTAAAGGTCACAGAAACAACAGCATATTCTATTTTTCCGCGAGGAGCGTTGACCAGAACTTCGTCGCCCTCTTCTTTGCCAAGTAGAGCTTTTCCTACAGGGGATTCAATAGAAATTATTCCCTTTTTGAAATCGCTTTCATCAGGGCCCATGATTGTATATATTTTTTTATCGCCTGTTTCAATATCTTCAAGTTCTACAGTTGCTCCAAAAATGATTTTGGAACCTCCAAGTGTAGACAGATCAATAATATTAAAATGTGGGATGCGGGATTCAATATAATTAATTTTAGCTTCCATCATTCCCTGACGCTCACGCGCAGCATGGTAGCCCCCGTTTTCCTTAAGGTCGCCTTCTTCGCGAGCTTCACTGATTGCTTTGATTACGGCTGGACGTTCTCTTTTAAGAGCATCCAGTTCTTTTTTAATCTTCGCAAATCCTTCTGTTGAAATGGGTATCGTGCTCATTTCATAAACCTCAAATTTTGCATCGGTGGTGTCAATAAAAATGCAGCCACTACCGGAGTGATTTCCGGAAGAAAAGCTGCTTAGTACGGCGCAACATTCAGTTGCTGAAAGTCTTTGATAGAACATCCACGGTCTTGGGTCAAGAATCTTTTAATATATATCTGGTGGTGAGCCGCATATGTTTTTTGAAATAATCAGTATAATAAATAGTTACCAAGACGATGTTATTCTTTAAATATCTTTAAAGCGGAAAGGTTAGTTTGATTATAATATATATAATTGTAAAGCTTATCAAATTTAAGTGCTGTGTTTTTTTGAAATAATTCTGCTTTGAATAAACTTGGCAAACTTAGTGATTATGAAGTATACATTTTGCGAAGATTGATCCGAGCAAACTGGTTTAAATTCTTCCGGCGAGTAAGGAGTGCGGTGAATAATTTTTTGTTTTTTCAACTTGAATCTAGGAATCACGATGCATCTTTGTCCATGGTGGCTTGCGTATACATTTGATAACTCATTGCGACGTATGCTCGATCCTGTGGATGAGGCTTTGTCCGCGTGGGTAAAGCCGGGGATGACCGTATTGGATTTCGGTTGTGGGTTCGGGCACTACTCAATAGGCATGGCAAAGCTTGTCGGAAAAAACGGAAAAGTTGTTGCCGTTGATCTTCAGGATAAGATGCTGGAAATGATGATGAAGAGAGCTGTGAAAGAAGGTGTTGCGGATATTATCATTCCTCATAAATGCGGCCCTTTGAAAATAGGTTATAAAGGCAAAGTTGATTTTGTAGTCTCCGGGCATGTTTTACACGAAACTACGGATCTGAAAGGATCACTTCGGGAAATTTTCTCTCTGCTTAAACCTAAAGGCGTTTTTTATTTTACTGAGCCTAGAATGCACGTTAGTGATAAATTTTTCCATGACGAACTGGATGCTGCTGGTAAAATCGGTTTTTCAGTCACAAAACTCCCGACGGTGCTGCTTGCAAACAGGGCATATCTTACCAAGTGATCTTTGTTTAAATCACAAAACTCATGTCTGAGAATACTTTTTCTTCGTCATATAATGATGGATATTTTTCAGATATTTGATCCATTGTTTCAAAAAAAGCATCCCATCCTGTAACTTCCGCTTCTTTTTTCTTATTCACGAATAGTTTGAAAGTCAGTCCTCTAGGGCACTTGGTCATGTTCAGTTCAAGAACTCCTGCCGGTGTGGACTCAAGCCAGACCGCGGACCACGATTTTCTATCCCCTTCCGTTTTTTTATATTTTTCAAAGTAAGCCTCAAAAATCCTTTCAATTTCATTACGGTGCATAGTTGTTCTCACTTTAAATAGAAGTTGAATAATAGTGATTAATTTTACTTTATACTTATCAGTTACTGTCAGGCAAGTATGATCTGGTAAAGTTCTATTTTTTGCAAAATTGTACTATTAGACGTTTTTGTTAGGTGCTTGTTGACAAAAATGTTTCAAAATATATGGTTTTTGAAGGGTAGCTTGAAATCAAGGTTAAGTATAAAACTTTTAAAGATGGTAAAAAACACAATTTTAGTCCATGTAATCAGTATGATACGATGCATTTAGCTATGTAATGCCTTATGACAATTATGGTTAATTTGACAGTTTATACCATTTATTGTGGTGTATATACCATGCTTTGCGAAAGGTAATTAATGCCGATATATTTAGTTTTAAATGGTGTTATTTGAGGTTTTATTACGTTAAAACAGTAGGATATGTAGGTTCGAAAAGCGTAAAAATAATGGCGTAGGTTGGTTGAGATAATACAAAAGAATGAGCTGTTTTAGGAATTTAAACCAAAAAAAAATTCATTTTCGTATTTTTGTTTGCCAAAATTGTTTTCTTCTGTCAGGCTGATCTTCCAGAATTACTCTAATCTGCAATAAAAAGGACGTTTCATACTGTTTTAGATCAATTTTCCGAGTGCCGAAACGCTTCAGTACTGATCTTGAGAAATGAAAGAACTAAAATGTAAAGGTCGCATTGTCGCTTGGTTACAAGCGTTGATTTTAGTGATTAGAGTCGGGGCGGCTGAGTTAATAAAATTTCAAGCAACATTTTCTGTAGCCTCGTAAAAGATATTTAGAATTGAAGTGGTAATAGAAACCAGATTGTAAGCATCTTTAGGTAACTGCAAGAATGTGGAACAATATAAACATGGAGTGAGCTGACAATATGTGCCGTTTATTTGCGCTTACAAGTCGCGACCCAATTTCACCCATGCGTGCTATTGATGCTCTGAATGTAATGAAAGAAGGGCACGATGGTTCCGGTGTGGGGCTATATTTGAATGGACTCAGCGGTCCGTTTGAAGAGTTGAAGGATTGTCCGATTCTATCGGGTATTTTTACAGAGGCCGGCCTTCGCCAGCTGGAACAGTATGTAGCGGATAAAGGACTTAAATCTAAATTCAGTATCCTTTACACCCCGCATACTCCACCGCCTGCCGGTACTCCTGTCCGCGGAACTTATGCCGCTATTGCTTACAGTGTCCCCAGAGAGTGGGAAGACCTGGCAGAAGCAGAGAGAGGAAACCGTCTGGTTCAAATGCGTCTGGATCTTAAGATGCTTGGCGAGAAAACCGGCGATATGATGGTATTTTCCTTCTGGCCTGATACTATAGTTATCAAAGAAGTCGGTGATCCTCTTGAAATAGGCGAATATCTTCAGCTTGACCGTAATAAAGATATTTATGCCCGCAGAATTCTTGCTCAGGGTAGACAAAATACAAACTATGCGATCAATCTTTACGCATGTCATCCCTTCTTTATAGAGGGTGTTGCGTCTATGACTAATGGTGAAAACACCGCTTTTCTTCCTATCAAAGAATATCTTCAGTCCAGAAATATTACCGGATACAGCGGATACCAGTCAGATTCTGAAGTTTTCACACATATCGCACATTACACTACTAAAAAACTCGGCCTTGATATCAGGGCATACAAACACATCATTACCCCGCTAAGTGATAGCGAACTGGCCGATCATCCTGACAGAGCGTTTTTAACTGACCTCAAAAGGACATGCCGTAAGCTTATCATTGACGGTCCTAACTGTGTCATAGGCTGCCTTCCCGGCGGTCAGATGTTTATGACTCAGGATCGTAAGAAATTCCGCCCCGGTATTGTCGGCGGAAAAGACGGCATCTTTGGTTTTTCTTCTGAAGTTTGCGGACTTAACGCCGCTATTCCTGATCGTGATAAATCCAAAGATTTTCAACCAATGCATCTTGATACAGTTATCGTCGGACCCGACTGCAAGGAGATTATCCAATGCTCTCAGACAGACCAATTACCCCGTCAACTTTAGGCGTAAAGGATTTGCCATGGCAAATCGAGTGGGACAAAGACCTATGCACTCAGTGCGGTCGCTGTACCTCGGTCTGCCCGGTAAATGCTATAGAACTGGGCGTTTTCCGCAAGCGCAATATTATAACTCCCATAGGCCTTAAAACAAAGGCGACTAACGAGTACTCCGTTTTTTATGGAATCAGGCAGAGAACCGATCCTGCTTACGGATGTATCGGTTGCTCAATGTGCAACATGGTCTGTCCGAATAATGCGATCAAGCCGAATCGCGATGAAGGCTCTACCACTCTTAAATTTCATAATAACCGTGGTGGAAATCCCAGAACTCGCGGTGGACGCAGAAATTCCAGTGAAAGTTTACTGGATCAGATCAAATTTATCCGCATCTCCATGCTTACCGACCCTGCTCTTGATGCAGGAAGGCATGAATTTAATCTGACTACTTTACTCGGCAGGATTCAATCCCCCGAAGACGGTATGAAAACTCTTGCTGAAAACGGATGGAAGCCTCCTGTAAGAGAAATTTATCCGCTCGTTATCGGCGGCATGTCTTTCGGCGCACTTTCTCCTAATATGTGGGAAGGTTTGCAGATGGGTGTTGCATACCTTAACGAAGAACTCGGAATGCCTGTTCGCATCAGCACAGGAGAGGGCGGCTGTCCTCCACGTCTGCTGCGGTCCAGATTCCTCAAATATGTAATTTTGCAGATAGCCAGCGGTTATTTCGGATGGGATGAAATTATTCATGCTATTCCTGAAATGAAAGTCGACCCATGCGCTATTGAAATTAAATACGGTCAGGGAGCTAAGCCCGGTGACGGCGGTCTGCTCATGTGGCACAAGGTTAATAAGCTTATTGCCGCTATTCGCGGTGTGCCGCGCGGAATAAGTCTTCCAAGCCCTCCGACTCATCAGACACAGTACTCCATTGAAGAGTCTGTCGCCAAAATGATTCAGTCCATGAGTATGGCTTGGGGATTCAGGGTTCCTGTATATCCGAAGATTTCAGCATCTTCCACTTCACTTGCTGTTCTGAACAACCTGACTCGTAATCCGTATGCGGCAGGACTTGCCATTGACGGTGAAGACGGCGGAACCGGCGCTGCGTACAATGTTTCTATGAATCACATGGGACATCCTATCGCAAGTAATCTGCGTGACTGTTACAACGCACTGGTTCAGAGCGGAAAACAGAATGAATTACCGCTTATCGCCGGTGGCGGTATCGGTAAATCCGGAAACCTTGCTGCCAATGCTGCGGCCCTGATTATGCTCGGCGCAAGTATGGTTCAGATCGGTAAATATGTCATGCAGGCCGGAGCTGGTTGCCTCGGTTCTGAAAAAGACCGCTGCAACGTCTGTAATATCGGGGTTTGTCCAAAGGGTATCACCTCGCAGGACCCACGCCTTTATCGTCGTCTTGATCCTGAAAAAGTTGCAGAGCGAGTTGTTGATTTCTATCTGAGCTTCGACACGGAACTCAAAAAGATTATTGCTCCTCTCGGACGTTCGACATCTCTGCCTATCGGCATGTCGGATGCCCTTGGAATCAGTGATCGTGATGCAGCCGAAAGACTCGGCATTAAGTACGTGGTTTAAAAAACCGAAGCTCATGATATACCGGAGATAAAAAATGGCTACAGAAACAGTATGCATAAACGGCGTTGAAGACGGTAAACGTCTTGAATCACGCATTCTTGAAGAGCTTATCCAAAAGAGTGTTCGTGAAGGTGCCCGCAAGCTTAAAATAGATGCCCTTGGTCAACATGGAATTGGTGGACGGCTGTGGATTTCCAAAGAAGAACCGATTGAAATCGACGTTGTAGGGTCTCCCGGTCAGCGCCTTGGTTCAAAAGGTTTCCCCGGAACAACCATTACTGTACACGGATCAGTTTCTGATGACGTTGGCTGGCTTAATGCCGGAGCCGAGATTATTGTCCTCGGTAACGGAACCAACGGTGCCTGTAATGCTATGGCGCAGGGTAAAGTCCTGATTGCCGGAAGCCTTGGCGCTCGCGCAATGACTATGACCAAGACCAACCCCAGATTTGAAGCCCCTGAACTTTGGGTGCTCGGATCAGTCGGTGACTACTTTGCTGAATTCATGGCCGGAGGAACCGCAGTAGTCTGTGGTTACGAAGGACAGAACTCACAGAATGTTTTAGGGTATCGACCTTGTGTCGGTATGGTCGGCGGGCGTATTTTTGTTCGCGGACCTAACGATGGTTTTTCTCAGTCAGATTCAATCCTAGAACCTATCCGCGATGCTGATTGGTCATGGCTGACTGAAAATCTTAAAGTGAATCTGGCTAGAATCGGGAGATCAGAAGTCTATGAAAAGTTGATCAACCGTTCTGACTGGCAACTTATCAGAGCCAAAACTCCTTTTGAAAAAACAGGAAAGGTTCGTCGTTCAATGACTGAGTTCCGTGCAAAAGTATGGGACGAAGAACTCGGACGCGGCGGCCTTATCGGTGATTTAACTGACCTTGATAGGTCGCCTATTGGCTTGGTTCCGTCCGGTAATTTAAGAAGATTTGTTCCTGTCTGGGAAAACAGTAAATACGCAGCACCTTGTCAGTCCAGCTGTCCTACCGGAATTCCTGTTCAGGAACGCTGGCAGTTGGTTCGTGACGGTCTTGTTGATGAAGCGGTTGATCTGGCTCTTGCGTACACTCCTTTTCCTGCAACAGTCTGCGGATATTTATGTCCGAATCTGTGTATGTCAGGATGTACCCGCGGTATAAAGAATCTTGCTTCTGTTGATATTACCAAGCTTGGACGCGAAGGCGTAAATAGCAAGGCTCCTAAATTGCCTCCGCTTTCCGGCAAAAAAGTAGCCATTATCGGCGGTGGGCCTGCCGGAATATCCATTGCATGGCAGATTCGCATGAAAGGTCACGAAGCTGTAATTTACGATATGGGCGAAACTCTCGGCGGTAAAATCGCTTCAGCCATTCCTTCAAGCCGTATCCCGAAGGAAGTTCTTGAAGCTGAACTCAAAAGAGCTGCGGAAGTTATTCCTCATGTCCATTTGCATAAAGAAATGGACGGAGATGATTTTGCGGAACTTAAGCAGGCAAATGATGCTGTCGTGCTCGCTATCGGTGCTCAGAAACCGCGCATGATTCCTATTCCCGGTCATGAAATGATTACTCCCGCACTGACTTTCCTTAAGGACGCAGTGAAGGGTACTGCCAAGGTCGGCAAAAAAGTAGTTATTATCGGAGCAGGTAACGTAGGTTGCGACGTTGCAACTGAATGCGGACGTCTCGGCGCAGAGTCCATTACTTTGATAGATATTCAGGAACCGGCTTCTTTCGGTAAAGAAAGAAAAGAAGCGGAAGCTTACGGCGCAAAGTTCAAATGGCCCTGCTTCACTCAGGAAGTAACTAAAGAAGGGGTGCTCCTCAAATCCGGTGAACTTCTTGAAGCTGATACCGTGCTTCTTTCAATCGGAGATACTCCTGACGTTGATTTCTTACCGGAAGAAATAGCTCTTGATCGCGGTCATGTGGTTGTTAATGACAACTACCAGACTACTGATCCTAAAGTTTACGCTATCGGTGATGCTGTTCGTCCAGGCCTGCTCACGCATGCTATCGGGCATGGTCGCAGAGCTGCGGAAGTCATTGACGAAATCTTCACAGGAAAACGTCCTGCACCTGCGGCTAAACAGGTCATCGACTATAGCAGGATGACTCTTGAATACTTTGATCCGCGTCTGACAGAATTTTCAGACATGCACCACTGTGCAAGTGAATGTTCATCTTGCGGATCATGCAGAGACTGCGGACTTTGCGAAACAGTCTGTCCTCAAGGTGCTATATCCAGAAAGGATTTAGGCGGTAAAAAGTATGAAATGGCGGTTAATCCTGATAAATGCATCGGCTGCGGTTTCTGCGGAAACGTATGTCCCTGCGGTATCTGGAACCTCATTGAAAACACTCCGCTTGGTTAGTTTTTAGTAAATAATTATTTAGAAGGGCCGTCGAATAATTCGGCGGCCCTTTTTTTGTTGCTAAAATATCTTATATTTCTGGAACTAATTGGGCTCGCTGGTTACAGTGTGTAATGATTTTAGGATGTGGGACAGCCATTTATAAAATTAAGAGACGAAAAGATGTACAAAGAAACTCTTGAACAGAAAATTAAACGGGTCATTGCAGAATCTGTTGATGTTGTTCCGCACAATCCTGAGTGGTCAGAGTTGTTCGAGATTGAGAAAGTGCATATGCGAGCCTGTTTTCCGGATGATTTTATTTTAAGAATAGAACATTTCGGTTCAACCGCTGTCCCCGGGTTACTTGCAAAACCTATTGTTGATATGGTTATTGAGATATCGGATGAAGAGCGTGGCAGAAAATTGATTCCGAATGTTCTTGAGCCGCAGGGGTATGATTGTTTTTGGCGTCCAATCGGCAATGAAAATGTACCGCCATACTTTACATGGTGCATTAAAAGAGATGAAACAGGGCAACGCTCACATCATCTGCATTTCGTAAAGAGAGGATTTAAGGATAAAGACCTGAGATTTAGAGATGTTCTACGGAAAAATTCAGGTATAGCGAATCAGTATGCAGAGCTTAAGGCTAACTTAGCCATAGAACATAAAAATGATCGTGTTGCATATACTGCTGCAAAGGGCGAGTTTATCCGTCGAGTTTTAGACATGCCATGTACTGGTCATCTTCGTCTAATCTGTTGAGCATAAATTTTAAAATATGGGCGGAATTTCGAATTCCAGCATTTCTTTTGTCTTTGGGTGCATAAATTTTAAGTATCCGGCGTGCAGTTTTAGTTGACCGGGAGCGGTGCCTGTTCCATATAGTCTGTCGCCGACAATCGGGCAGTTAAGTCCCTGTGGATGGGCAGAGTGGACACGCAGTTGATGAGTGCGCCCGGTCAAAGGGGTGAATTCAACTCTTGTCATGCCGTTTTCAATTCCAAGCTTGCGCCAGTGAGTCACTCCTAATTTCCCATGAATAGGGTCATATACTTGATAGGGCCGATTGTATGGATCAAGTCTGAATGCCATTTCTATAACACCTTCATCTTCTTTCACCACTCCGTCCAGCAAAGCAATATATCTTTTTTTGACTTGTCTGTTTTGAAATTGATCAATCAGTTCACGCACAGCGCGGGCGGTAAAACCCAGTACGAGCAGGCCGGAAGTGTCCATGTCTAGCCTATGAACTGTGGGGAATTTGCGGCATTCAGGAAACATGGTCTGCACACGGGTAACAACACAGTCCTGATTTTCAGGCCCGCGTCCGGGAACTGATAGCAATCCACTCGGCTTATTAACAACTACCAGTTTGTTGTCTGCGTAAACTATGTCCAGAAGTTCTTCGTTAGTCATTTTTATTTTATCTATTCTTATCTCAAGTTAAATTGTGAGCTAGATCTGCTTGAAACAGCTTGCTACTGGCTTGTGAATTTAATCCCCTAGCTCCTCATTAGTCATAATAACGTATTTATCTTCGGAGATAAAGCAGGGCTCACAATGGTTTTTGAGTGTGTTTACGTTTTGAATCTATATACCGCAGGAGCGAGTTGTTACGGTGATCGAGCTTCAAGAAATAAGATCACTTGAAAATTGTTAAAATTTGAAAGAAAACTGAACGGCGGTTCAACTTTTTTGCAAGTGTTTGATATTATTTCAAATAAAAGCGGTTTTCAAAATTTCAAAAACAGAGAGAAAGTTTTTGTGAAAAATAGAACTACTAAAAAAATATTCTATAAGTTTATATGTTTATCATGTATTTGTGCTAAAAATCACAAGTTAGCTCGTTTTTTGATTGCATAATCAATTGAATTTCTCTATTGTTTGGTCAATCGATCAGCAAGGATGATTTTACTGAAAAAACTGATTCGAAAGCCAGTAAAATTGAACTGAGCTGAAGTAAAAAGATTTAGTCAGGAAGAATTTAAGGATTTAAAAATATTTTATTAACTTTACTTCCATCCGTATGGAACAGGAAACAGAGATGAAAAAGATGAGCGTAATATTTCTTGTACTTCTAGTTATTGTAGCAGCCGCAGCAACCGCTGAATGTCAGGATCCAAAACCTGCTAACGTAACCACTGTAGCTGAAGCCAGAGTTTCAGGTGCAGAGACTAAAGCAGTTCTTCACGGTCACTTCATTAAGAAAATTAATGAGAATAAATATGTATTTCAGGATTCGACGGGAGAAATCATTGTTGATCTAAGTGCTGATAAAGCAGGTTCCCTGCCTGCTGGCAGTGCTGAAGTTGCTCTCGAAGGTATTGTCGAGCAGGACCTTATCTTCGCCGGAATCGAAGCCCAGAAAATATCCGTTCTAAACTAAGTACGGACCTCACCGGAAGATTCTTCCGAACCTAAAAAGGTCGCTTCATCCAGTTGGTTCTTTAAGCTGAATTGTCATCAGTTTTAAAGGCCGCTTCAGATGAAGCGGCCTTTTTCGTTTTGGTAGGATAATGTTATGAATTATGAATAAAATTAAGCTTTGCAATGCTCATTTAATACATCGGTTATTTTTCCTTTTGATATTGGTTTAGTCAGAAAGGAATCGCAACCGGCCATAAGTATTTTATCTTTTACCTCCGGTAAAGCATGCGCTGTAAGAGCTATAATTTTGCAATGCTCTTTTCCTTCACTTTTTTCCCATTCTCTGATCTTCAAAGTACATTCATAGCCGTCCATTATAGGCATTTCAATATCCATCAGAATTAAGTCAAAATTTGCAGATGTTGCTGCATCAAGACCTTCCTGACCATTTTGGACAATGGTCAGTTTGTGCGGTAGATCTTTAAAAAATAACTCAATCAGCATGCAGTTTGCATTATTGTCTTCCACTAAGAGTATCTCTAACGCTTTGTGTTCATGCTCAGTCTTTGCAACATGGGAATCTTCAGAAATTTTTAGCAGGATATCTCTAGCCGCATTTTCAAGATCAAACAGCGTGAGAGGTTTTAGCAGGACATTTCCTTTAAAAGATTTGTCAATGACTTCATGATCAATTAATGCCATCAGAATAATTCTTTCTTCCGGAACTTGCAGCTTTGTGAGCGACGAAACAGTTTTACTCCATTTCCAGCCGTGTATGTCCTCTTTAATCAGAACAAAATCATAGTTTTGTTTTATCAGTTCTTTTTCAAGTATCAATGCTCTGCCTATTTCAAAACTACGGGCTTTATCAACTCGCTTAGCAATTGAGCTGATCCGTGCTGAAAAAGCTTCGCGTGAGTAATCTTGATCAGTAATTAACAGAAGAGATTTATTTTTGAGAATGGAATCGTTTAGATATGCTGTATCGGGAACTGAAAACGAAATATTCATATGTACGGTTGAGCCGAATCCCTTTTTGCTTTCCATCCATATATTGCCGCCCATGGCTTCGCAAAGGGATTTGCAAATGGAAAGACCAAGGCCGGTCCCGCCATATTGGCGCGTTGTTGAAGAGTCTTCTTGAGTAAATCTGCCGAAAATACTTTCAATTTTGTTTTCTTCAATTCCGATTCCGCTGTCTTTCACTGCAAAATGAATTTCAACTTTATTTTCAGCAGTTACAGTTTTGCTGTCATTTAGTGAAACCTCAACAACAACGAATCCTTTCTCTGTAAATTTAATGGCATTTCCGATGAGATTTACAAAAATTTGCTGTAATCTTGAAGGATCACCTGTTATTTTTTTGGGAATACCCCTTTTGATACTGTAAGCCAGCTCTAATCCCTTGCCGCTGGCAGCTAAAGCTGTAACTTTAAAAGATTTACCGAGTAAGTGGTCTAAATCAATATCTTGATGATCAAAATGAATCTGTCCAGCTTCAATTTTGCTTAAATCAAGGATTTCATTAATAAGATGCAGTAATGATTTTCCTGCTTCTTGAAGAATTTCAATGAATTTTTTCTGGTCACTGTCCAGTCCTGAATCTTCAAGGATTTCCGCCATTCCTAAAATAGCATTCATAGGTGTTCTTATTTCATGGCTCATTGCAGCTAGAAATTGCGATTTTGCTACCGTGCCTCTTTCCGCTTCAACCGCCATAGCTTTAGATTCAGCAATAGCTTTAACTAAGTTACTGTTAGCTTTTTCAAGTTCATTAGTTCTCTCATGAACTTTGAATTCAAGATTCGTGTATAAAAATTCAAGACTATTGCTCATATAGTTGAAGTTATGAGCGAGTCTTCCTATTTCATCTGATCTTTTGCCCATATCCGCCGTAACAAATTCGCGGTTGGCAATTTTCTTTGTATTTCTATCAAGAATGCCTAAAGGGGTTATTATAATACGGGTAAAAAAAGCATCTAACGCGATAATTGTGCAGAACATACATGCGCTGAAAATGATAATAAGATTGAAAGTTTTTGCGCTGATCTCGCGCTTGACTTTATCAAGCTTGAGTCCAATATCAACTCGGCCTAACTGTTTGCCTTCATTGATAATAGGGCGTGATACAACCATTATATTTTCGGCGGATTGCGGCTTTTTTTTGAACGTATGAGTTTTGGAAATGATGTTTGCTGATTGCAGTAATGTTGCCCCGTTGTTGTCGTAAATTTCGCAAAAGGCTACCTGCGGTGATTGCTCAATTGAAAGAGCGAACTCTTCAATTAAGAAAAAACTGAAATGTGGTATGTATTCTGAGCAGGAGCGTGCCGTCAGAGAGGCCATGCTGCTTCCATAAATGTATAGGCGGTCTTCAAGTAACTTTTTCTGGGAATCAATAATGTAGCACCCCAGGAAAAAGAAGAAGACAGCGAGGATAAAACCTGTGCCAATTGATATTTTAAGCCTTAAGCTGTCACTTCTCATTTTATTACACTGTAAAATTTCTTTTATTGGGGCATAGTGTTTTTAGTATAATTATTTTGCATTTTAGTCACAATCGGGATCTCATCTTTAATAATTTTATCTTTAATTATATCAATTTTTTTTAAGATTTCGTCTGATATTTTAGCGCGGGTATATTTCATCTTGCTCAAACTTACTCCTCCATTATTTAAACCATAGTATGTGATCCCGGGGGAGAAGTGGTTGTTCATTACAGCTTCAAGCTCTTTGTATGCGGCGGTGTCGAGTCGTTTAATCATGCTGGTCAGTACTGTTCCTTTGGCGAAAGAGTCCTGATCGGAATCAACTCCTATTGCATAATTACCAGTGTGTCTGGCCGCTTCAATAACTCCGTTACCGGTAAGTCCGGCAGCTGTAAAAATGATATCTGCATTATTGTTATATTGTTTGACAGCCAGATTATATCCTTTTTGCGGGGCGGAGAAGCCTGAAAAATCTTCGGCCGGGCTGGCATATTCTACAAGTACTTCGGTATTAGGTTCAGCATATTTAGCTCCGTCCGCGAACCCTTGTTCAAATTGTTGCACAGTAGGGATATTTGCTCCGCCTATAAAGCCGACTGTGTGTGTTTTTGTCATATATCCGGCTAGAGCTCCGGCAAGAAATGAGCCTTCATATTGTTTGAAAATCGCTGATGAAATGTTCGGAACACCATCAATAGGAACATCAATCGATATGAATTTTTTATTCGGGTAAATTTTAGCTACCTGGCGTGTCAGCTGCTTATGCTGAGCACCGAGGAAAATGATTATATCAGATTGATCAGCAAGAGCGGTAAGGTCTTCAAGTGTGGATTTTCCGGTTTTACTAGGGTTTACGATTATCAGTTTAAACCCGAATTCTTGTTGAGCCTTGCGGATTCCGCCGTATGTCATATCATTAAAAGACAAATCTCCCATTCCGAATACACCTGTAACGAATCCGACAACCGGAACTTTAGCAAACGAGGTTGTAGGCAGAAGCAGGAGTAAAGAAATAAATAATAGTATGTTTCTCATGGGGACAGCTCTTTTCATAAGAATAAATTGTGAATTAATAATGTGATCAATAATTTTATACATAATAAAAAATTTAATAGAAGGACAGAGGATAAAATAATTATATTTGCTGAACATAAAGAAAAAGGACTTACATAAATTATGTAAGTCCTTTTGGTGGAAATTAAATCAGGGGATATTATAAGAGTTTTAAATTAAGGTTTATGCCGGATTCTTCTTCAGATTCAGTAAAGCAATTTTTTTTTTACCCATCTTGTCCCCGTATTGAGCAAGCCATACTCCGGCAAAGATTATCAACGATGCGATCATTTGCAGTGGAGTCAAAGTCTCACCCAAAAGAATCCATCCGAAGAATGCGGCTATAGCCGGTACAAGATTTATGAAGGCTGATGCTTTTCCGGCAGGGAGTTTGCTCATTCCTACGTTATATAGTCCAAATGCGCCAAGTGTCACAAAAGCACCGAGGTAGGCTGCAATTATCAGCATATTGAGAGGATCAGGACCGAGACCGTCACGGATGAGCAGGTACAGCCCTGGCAGGAAGAATATCGCTCCTGCAGCGTTTTGAACAGCCGTCAGAGTTAAAGGCCCGTAGTTTGCTGAAAGCCGTTTTACAAGGAGCATGTAGCCCGCGGCACTGACCATTGCTGCAAGTTCCAGCATATTGCCAAGGGCAGGATCCGTTGCACCGCTTGATGGAGATCCTGTAAGCGATAGTATCGTCACTCCTGCAATAGAAACGGCCAATCCCGCCCAGCCTATAAGGGTTGTTTTTTCTTTGAAGCAAAAGCCCGCGCCGACTGCAACCATTAAAGGTAATGATGCTGAGATCAATCCTGCCTGTGTGGCGGAGGTGTAGGTTAAGGCATGAGATTCGAATAAAAAATAGAGACAGGGCATTAAAAAGGCCAGAAGAGCAAGAGCCTTGCGGTCTTTTCCTTTTTTTACATGTCCTGAAAATCTGGAAGTAAACGGCGCGAGAACAAGCGTGGCAATACCGGTTCGCAGCCACATTACGGTCCATGGATTCATGGTACCAACCATATGTTTCATTGCGGCGAATGCACTGCCCCAGAGCAGTACCGCGCCAAGCAAAGCCAATATCGGGAATATATTACTTGAATCCAGAGAAACGCTTTTTTGCTGATCAGTATTCATATATTTTATCTCCTGTAGGAGAATTTCTTATTGGAGGAATGGTTTTGAGTCTTGGAAGAAATTGCTGTTTGAAAAGTTGATAGCAGCTACAGCGGTTACTGGCCTTGAGCATATTGTGTCGGTGTTGCACCGGTATATTTACGGAAAGTATTTGTGAAGTGGCTTTGATCGGAGAATCCGCTTTCAAGAGCTACTTGCGCAAACGGTGTCCCGGTGCGGAGTAATCTTTTGGCATGGTCAATCCGTTGTTGAATATGAAAATTGTGAGGCGGCAGTCCTGTGGCTTCGCGGAAAACTCTGAGCAGATGATAGCGGGAAAGACCTGCAACTTTTGAGAGTTCTTCAAGTGAAATGTTACCGGAAAGGTTCTCCGTTAAATATTCCCTGACCTTTTTTATTGCCGCAGGTTCTTTAGTTTTAGGCACTTTGGGAGCTACTTCACAGTGCCGGATAAGCAGTGCCGCGGCTGCTCTGGAAAGTGCCGTGTCAATTTCAAGTCGTCCTGTCTGGGCAACAATAGATTGTTTAAGCTGAATTAATGAACAGGTGGCAAGCTTGTCTTCAACTACTACGGAGTTAAATTCGGGTAACCTTTCTTTTTTGGCCAAATCCCGGGATGCTTTTTCAAAAAGTACAGGTTCGAAAGAGAAAACTCGATAAGTGATTGAATTTTGCCCTGTCAGAACTCCGGAATGAACAAGTCCCGGGTTAAAAAGGGCTATTTCCCCTGCTTTAACAAAGGAACTGCCTGCTCCTTGCTGACGACAATAGCAACCGCCGTCTTCCATTACTCCAACGGAGTGGAAACCGTGCGTGTGATTAGGGAAAGAATGATTGGAGTTTATGACCTCCTGAATCTCAAGCCCTTCGACCTCGACAGGTCTTAAATATTTAATTCCGCAATTACTCATGATTTATCCCGTAACGAAATTTTGCATAGTTCTTACCACTAAGCAAGCTAACGATTACGATCTGTTTTGGTCTTGTAAAAAATTGCTGCCATCTGTGGCAACGTTGATCAATTTTAAACTGTCAGTGAAAATATAAAGGGGCGCATCTTTCGATGCACCCCGATAAATAATTAGTGTTATTAGTGGAATATGGTTTAATTTATTCTAGATATATGAATTACCGACAAATGGTGAAGTCATGCACGAAAGCAGTGCTGCATAATCAAGGCTGAATCTTACCTGCTCGCCGGTGTGTAAAGGGGAACGTGTCGTATCTAATATCAGGTGATCACTGCTGGACCCTATTATATCAACATCTGATAATGGAGTCAGTCCTGAGATATGAACATCCTGCTTGCCGATAGCAAGAATAGTTCTGACAATATTTCCTTTATCCACAAAGGTTGTCGTGTTGCCGAACGAATCCTGTCCCACTTCTCCATCTGGAAGAGACGGTTTAACTTTGGACTCAATTACTCCGGCAACTAAAGTAATTGCGTTAAGATACAGCCCCTTAATATGTTTACGGGAGAGCGTTTCGCGTCCTATGAAAATGGATTCACCGAGTCTGACATTATTAATCCGGCCTAGATCCGTATTTTCAAATAACCAATTAAAGTTTGCAGAATTGCCGCCTGATACGATCCTGAACTTAATGCTAAATTCTTTTTCGCATTCTTCGGCCAAGCGCGACAATTGATCCATCTTTGCTTTAGAGGGTTTAACCCCGCTGAAACAGGCGAGGTTGGTGGCTAAACCTATTAGGTTAACACCTTTAAGCGGGATTACTTTTTCAATCGCCTGATTAAGGTCCTGTTCAAGGATACCTTCGCGCAGATCTCCCATTTCAACCATCAAAACGATGTCGCGGATTTTATTTTGTTTAATAGCAGCATCAGAAAGTTCTGCTATTATCGATAGTTCTGAATTGAAGCTAACGTCTGCATATTTCACCACATCGTATATTTCTGTCATCGATGGAGTTCTGATTAAAGTGAATGCGGCTTTTACGCCTGCCTGATGCATGCGTTTAATATTGGAAATTCTTGAATCTCCAATCGAAGTTATACCGGCAGCAATCAGGCAATTCGCAATTTTCGGTTCACCCAGAGCTACTTTGGTTATGCCTGTAATATCAATGTTTCTGTCCCCGAACATTTTAACCAGTTTTTGTGTGTTGCTGAATACTTTTGCTAAATCTATTTCAAGATAGGGAGTGTTCATGCTGCAAGCTTGGTCTTAAGCTGCGGGAAAATTGTGAGTATTTTTTCAATTAGTGAATCGCAATTAAATTTAAGCACGTCTGTTGTAGGAACATTAAACTTCTTTTCATACTCTTTAATTGTCTTTGCAAGTTCTGAGTCAGACATATTTTCGTGATTAATGGTGATGCCGATGACCGGAGCTTTAGAAAAAACTTCAATCAGCTCAATTTCTTCTTTCAGGTCAGGCATATTTATGTCCGGATAATCACCGAGTTTTTCTCTTTTCGGCGGATGCTGAACAATAATAGCATCCGGCTGACCGCCTCGAATAATAAAGCATGAGCTTAAATATGCGGGGTGACTTAAAGATCCCTGTCCTTCTAAAATCATGATGTCCGGATGTTTAGATTCCCACGCGGTGAAGATAGCTTTTTCCATTTCACCGGAAATGAACTGTTCTGTCAGTGCATCGAGCGGAACTCCGAACTCCGCTCCCTGAATGACTCCGGTCTGGCCTGTTGCAATCATTACGGTGTTTAATCCCAGAGCCTGTAATGCTTTAGTGATGAGAACGGATGTTGTTCTTTTACCGACGGCACTGTCTGTACCGAGTATTGCGATTCTGGGACAATCCACTTTAAAAATATCACCATTGAAAACGTGTCGCTGTTTGCTGTTTTGCTGTTTCCGGATGTCGTGCAGCTGAACATTACATTCGGCAGCTTTTTTAACAAATGTATCATTATCTGTTAAAAATTCATGTAAACCGTTGATGATGTTAAGTTTACGCTCCATTGCATAAAAAATAATATTACTGTCTTCTGTGGAAAAAGAGCCGGATAGCGGAGCCATTCCATAAATGAAATATTTTATTGAGTCGCCTGTTCCTTCTAAAGCGTCAAAAATATTTTTGAAAATTTTGATGCCGTTTGGTTTTCCGTCCAAGACTTCTCCGGCATCTAATCCGGCTTTGGTGCTGTCTATGATGCCTGCAATTTTATATTTATCAGAATATCGTGTTAATCCGTTGGCTGTTTTGCCATCCATTTTCCCAAAAAAGTCTTCACAATAAACAATTGCGGATGCTGTATCCGTCATAATAAGTCCTAGGTAGAGGTTCTTTTTTTGCCACCACATATAATGGTGAACAATGTTCAACACCATTATCTAGCACGTTTTTAAACATTATAACCAATTCCCGCGAAAAACTTTCTTTTTGAAGGCAATATAGACGTTTTTTAAATAAAGGGTTGATATGCAACATGCTGTAATAATATTTTAAATACAACATGAACTCTTTTAACGATTGCCTGTGAAACTTGGCAACATAGTGGAATTGTCATATGCGGAGTAAAGCCTAAATAGAAATAAGGGATTAGAATGTCTAAAAGAATAGTTGATGTCATAATTAATGTTTTTGGGAAACCGCAGCAGACAGCTCTTTCGTTGCTGTCTCTTCTTGAAAAATCAGGTCAGCATATCAATAAAATTTATTTTCAAGAAGAGCCGTGTACTTCTGAATTTGAAAAAAATAATCACAACAAAATTATTCACTTTTTAAGTGATAAGATCATTTATTTTAAGCCTGAATATTGGAACGGAATTGACCCGACTGATATCGTAAGACTCTTAACTGACAGAGAGTATTTGCTTTCAATGCGATATCAGCATGGTTGGGAAAATTCAAAAGCTGAATATGTATTGACGATCCATAACGATATTGATGTTAAATCAGATGTAGTGGGGAATCTTCTTTCCGTAATCGGTGAAAATACCGGAGCCGGGGAAATAGGCCAGTGCTGGTGGTGTCCGGCATTTCAAAACGGTCTATGTGATTCTTCAAGGCAGACTTCGTTTAAGCCTTCATATTCATATTTGATGAAAATTTATAATAAAAATTTTGATCCTAAAAAGCGTAGGGCTTACTGTCTGGGGCTGTCGGAGCAGTTTCATAAAAATGCATGGCCGCTGCCTGAATGCAGGCTTAACGAGTGGTGCGCTTTAATAAATATCAATAAAGCACGGATCGATACAATGCCTTTTGGAAAAGCCGCCCCCATAGGGGCTTTAGTTGCTTCCGGAGCTTTTATCGGCGAGGCGGGCGATCAGGCCGTATGTCTGGATACAGGTGTACAATGGTTCAGAGACATGAGTTTAAATGGTCACTCATTTATGCATTATGATGTGAATCAGGATATTGAGCATGACCGCAGGGGGAATGCCGCGTTGGGAGCTCCTGAGTTATATGTGAAAGGGGAAGTCCTCGCGCTGCATAAAATAAAAGAAAGGTATCCTGAGTATTATAATTTATCAGAATTTTAACTGAGACTGTTACTAATATAAATTTGGGTGAAGAATGGTATTCGCGTAGTTTGTTGGGTTTCAGTTTTAGTGGTTCGTAGTGAAGACAGTTTTTGTATTGACCGGCTGTTTTGAAAACAGCCGGTCAAATAATTTTCCTAATTCCCGGTACCCTCGCTTATAATTGCATTGAAACCGCATTCGGCTTCGCATGCACCGCAATCAGTACAGTTTTCATTTATCGCGTAATAATTGGTTCCATCTGGGTGGATGATTGCCTCAGAAGGACACGAACTTTGACATGCTCCGCAAAACTGGCATTCATTAGGATCGATTTTATGCATTTTTTCTCCTTTGGATTAACAATAATGATAAACTAGCTGTTTTAAGAGTGTTTATTTCGGTGTGAAATTTACACTTTACTACATTCTGGTGTCAAGACAAACATATACAGCCATATTTATTCGGGAGTTTGTTGTTTTCGATGAAAAGAAATGTATAAATGCGCAGAATGCTCAAGGTCGCGTTTTATCGTCAAGGGGCTTGCTCATGCTATTGATTACTTGGACTTGGAAGATTCTATGGATAAAAGTTCCGGATAACCATGCAGCACTTTCGCGCTTGCAGCCAGTCTCGTTTTAGTCGGACGTGTTTTACCAGTAACAAGCACCATCCTAAAAAAAGCAACTCGGAACAGTGAATCCTTGGCGATCAATTTGAACTGTATGCGAGTTTGGAAAAGCATAACTATATCCGCCAGGGACTGGTGGTTGGCCACCACTACATTATTCTTAATTAAATGCTGTAAAGGTAATCCCAGAAACCTAGTACATATGCCAGACCGCCAACCATGAAATGCGATATGCTGACGCCTACCAGGCATCTCTTTTGGGTATATAAATATCCCCAGTATAGTGAACAGACAAAGGATGCAAAGGCTAGTCCTACTGAAAGCTGGATATGCACCAGCCCGAAAAGAGCTGATGCTGTGATGATTGCCTGTATTGTGGCGTAGGGTTTGTCCAGCACAGATTCAATGGTAGTTTGTATCACTCCTCTGGCAATAAATTCCTGTAGAGCCGCAAGAGGAATATATACCAGTAAAATCAAATTAAAATTGTCCATTATAAACAATTCTTCACCCATTTTTTTAGACCAGAACATGATGAAAAAAACTTTAAGCAATATGAGTGCTCCGCAAGCTAAGAGTGTGCCGGGGAGCATGCGGCGGATGGATTCCACTGCCCCATCGATAGTCACCCCAAGTAACGAGAATGAAAAACCGCTTTTGCGGATGATAAAAATGCTTACCATCAGGAAAATTGCTTCAACAATTCTTGCTGAGTTTTTGCTTTCGTAATTGAGCTTGTCGGCAAGAAAGATCAGAAAAATGTATAGTGAAACGGAAAGGAACAGGCTTACAAAAATATTTGAAAACAGGTTATTCTTTTTTTTCTCTTCCAGTAGTTCGGCATTTCGAGATTTCAGACTTTCTATTGTTTTTTCTAGTACGAATTCTCTGGCTTCCAGTTTAACGGACATAAACCCAAGAGATTTCAGGAGCCGGACTTCTTCCTGCGTATAATTTTTGCTGTCCTGCATTTGATCCATCTCAACTGATTTGGAGTAGTCTCCCCGGATGACGGATGAGATGATTGCCTCGAGTTGTTTCAACAAACTTTTGTCCATCATCAACCTCGTATTTCAAATTTGGGACACTCGCAATAGTCCAGCATTGCTTGAGAAGACGGGAACCTACCGCAGTTGAAGTATTTCCAGAAGAGACTGCCATAACACAAACATCTATTACCGCATGTATCTAAAAAGCAGCAGGCTACAATGAATGTACAGCAGCGGTTACATTCTCCGCAGCTATCTTCAGGCAGAGTCCACAGTTTGGAGATACGGAAGATGGTTGGGTCGGGGCGATCCATTGGAGGCGAGGTCAGAGGTAAAACCGTTTTTATCAATTCCTGCTCCCGGCTTAGCAGTCCCCCAGATGTAGGCAGCCGAATAAAAATAGTATTTATGATAATATTTTAGGTATTTCCAGAAACGTAGGTCGTCGAAAAAGAAATAAGAAGTGTAGGGGGCGATTATGTACAGGAATGTTCCACATGAAAGCAGGTTGATTACGACAATGGTGTATGACATCAATCTGAACAAAGCCCATATCATTATTGCCTCTTTTTTTGAATTAAATACTAGCACGCGATCATATTTGAACCGATATTTATTTATCTTAATAGATCTATTTATTCAAGTATATCTAGCGACTTGATAAAGTTCATAGAACTTTCGTTACGCTTCAGCATTCATGCTGAATGATTTTAAGTTTAGTGCCTTGGCACACTGAGATTCTGTCATCTTTCTTTTCAGAATGGTTTTATCCATCAATTACCATTTTGCATTGTCCGAGAACTGTCTAAAAAAGTTGCAGACTGCATAAATAAATCATTTTTCACGTTCTTTAATGATCCTGCAGGAGTCGGAATCAACCTACGGATGGCTTTGGAAAGGTCAAAGGATAAATTACCCCTAGAAGGCGTAGATAATATAATTATGCATAACGCTTGAATCTTAGTACCGTTATAGTTTCAGTCTAAACTATTTGTTTCAGCAAAGCTTTGCGTGGTCTGTGTATCAGTGGTATTCTCGCAGTGCTGTGTTTTTGAAATAAATAAGGTGGAACATATGTGCATCAGGTTAAATCTTTTTGTGATTATCTTAGTTTCAGTTTTGTCTATGTTCTCTGTTCCAGACGTTATGGGGGGATCTTTGTCTTCTTCGCTTTCTGGGAGGCGGGCTGCTGCTACTAAATCGCCCAACGTAAAAATTAACTATCGTGACAGTGTGCTTGCCGAAGAGATTGAAGACAAGCGTCTGCAAGTTGAGATGTTTGAAAAGACGTTTAAGATGGATTTCAAACATCTGGTTCATGATCTGGCTGACTACCGTAAAAGCCCGCAGATGCTCGAGAGGAGTTATAGGCAACTTCTGGTTCTTATGAATATTAGTATTGCCAATCCATATGAAGAACGGATGATTTACAATCAACTATTTCAATTTGAATCAGATCTGGATGGTCTGGTTCGGCATTATGAAAAGCAAGCACTAACTATTACTAGTGATATTTCGCTGTTAAGTCATTCTGAGTCGGAGCTGATGCTTTTGTCTGCAAAAGGTGCGTCTCAGGAATTAATCATAACTGCGTATAAATTCGGTGACAAATTAAATGCCTTAATTGAGCTGCGAAAGATAAACCTGCGGCTTGTGCAGGAGCGGCTTGACTCACTCCTAATGCTTCAAACGGAAGTAAGTGGAACTCTTAGCGAGCTTGAAAAAGATGTTCCTGAGTTGCTTATGGCGTATTTGCTGCATTTACGGGTATCCTTATTCAGCGGCCCGGTTATGGAACGTCTCACATTTGCTCCTTCTTATTGGATTATGGGGCAGCCTGCACAGTCTTTTGCAAAAATGCCTGAAGATTTTGAAGACGTTTATTATTCTACGCTTATTCCATTAGCGCTTTGGCTGCTGGTTTATGTCGGAGGAAGAAGGGCAAGAGAGCAGATGGTAACATCTTATTTTTCTACCCATCCAACAGCTAAACGGGTTTTAATGCAAATCTGGATGCTTGCTCCTCTGTCTGTCGGCTTGCTTATCGGAGCGCAGTTTATTGATTTTCCTTCAAGGCTTTTGCCTTTGCAGTTAGGTTTGATTTTTGCTTTTTGGGTTGCAATGAAAGCGGCCTGGTGTCTCAGGACCATTCGGATGGGAACCATGCCTGCGACGCCTCTTTATCCGTTATTTTGGGTTTTCGTGCTGGGCACACTGGGGCAGTTTCTACATGTTCCTTTGGTTATGATGGCTGTCATTTGGCCCGTGGTTTTGCTGGGTGTGGCAGTTACTCTATGGAAATTCAGTAAGCGTCCGTATCCGCCACTAGAAAGAAATCTCGGTAAAGTCTCGTTGTATTTATCCGTGATGGTTTGTTTGATTTGTCTTGAAGGGCACGTATATTTTGCGATTCTTTTTTCAATGTGGTGGTTTTTGTTTGCAGTCTGTCTTCAGTTGGGTATGGCGGTAGCCATTCTGCTTAAAGAAAAGTCAGAAGATTTTTTTTGTAAAGAAAATGAAAGAAGTAAAGGGTTACTGCTTAGTCTGTCTATTCCCGTGGTCTGGATTATTTTGTTGTTGGCTTTGCTTATCTGGACAGTTAGCCAATTTGGCGAAATCAGTCTTCTTTATAAAATTGCTGGTAACCCCCATACGCTTTCCGCAGCTGTCGTGCTGTTGGTGATGATTCTTACTTTGCGTTTTCTGACAGCGTTTGAGATAGCCCACTCTACTTATGCTGGAGTCGGAGGACGCCCTTTAAAAGGGTTTCTTCAGGTTTCCAGATTTGTTGTATTCTGCCTCGGAGTGGGGTTGACTGTCTGCTTTGCCATGGATCGATCCCCATGGGCTTTGCTTGGTGGTGTCGGTGCTGTTGCGGCTGCTCTATTTTTATTATTCAAGGACACCATTTTAGCTCTGGTGGCCGGGGTACGGATTGTGCTGGATGATCTGGTCAGGCTTGGCGATTGGATTGAAATAGACGATATGGGCGTAGACGGTAATGTTATTGATGTGAGTCTGCATTGTATAAAAATTCAGAATTTCGATCGGACCATAGTTACCATCCCGACCATCACTCTGACAAAAAGATCGTTTAAGAACTGGCGCGGTATGAGTGAGTCAGGAGGACGAAGGATAAAACGCAGTATTCCTCTTGATTTATCAAGTATTTTTTTTCTTGATGAACAGTGGAGGGAGAGCCTCGGTGAAATCCGTCTATTGAAAGATTGGTTTACGAAAAAGGAAGCCCGTCGGGATGCTTTTAAAGCAGAGGCCGCTTCGATTGGAACCGGTATTCTTGATTCTGAAAGTATTACCAACTTGGCAGCTTTTCGCGGGTATATTGAAGCGTGGCTGTCTGCCCATGAAGATGTCCACAAAGGTTTAACCTTTATAGTTCGACATCTTGATCCTGGTGCTCAAACCGGTTTGCCCCTTGAAATCTATATTTTTGCCAATGATACTGACTGGGTACGTTACGAGGCTATTCAGGCTGATCTTTTTGACCACCTGCTTGCAGCTGTGCCTGTATTTGGGTTGCGAGTCTATCAGCGTAATGCTCTACATGACGGGCGCTTAGCAAAGGAAAATTTCATGCGCTAAATGTTCAACAACAGAAAAAGGGCATTAATCTTACGATTAATGCCCTTGCAGTTTTGTGGCGGAGTCGAAGGGACTCGAACCCTCGGCCTCCGGCGTGACAGGCCGGCGTTATAACCAACTTAACTACGACTCCGAATTAATTAAACGCGAGTTAAGCAACGTTTAATCTTAATGGTAGGCGAAACAGGGCTCGAACCTGTGACCCTCGGCTTGTAAGGCCGATGCTCTTCCAGCTGAGCTATTCGCCCTCAAGAGAGCATCTTCTAAGCCTACACTGGTGAGATGTCAATAAAAATTTTTAAAAAAGTTAAAGATTATTTTTCCATAACCCATAACAGGGCTTTTTCTTTTTCTTCAATACCAAAGTGCTTCAATTCGATGAATGGAAAAAGCTTGTCGCTGATTTCAGTCAGTGTTTCGTGCCAGCTTTTGTCTGATACTACAGCCTTCTTTGTGAATTTTTTTAGGTTCGGGAAGGCAAATTTAATGTCTTCAATCAAAGCTTTCATAGAGATTCCGCCGAATTCAACCAGCTCGACATAAATCGCAAGTTTTTCTTCATACTTAAATTTTTCATTCACAGCATCAATGACTAATTTAATATCTTTCTCCTCAATTTTGCCGGAAATACGTAACCCGATAGCTTTTGAGGATGCTATTTCGATGAGTTCAATCATTGGAAGCTCCTTTTGTAATATTATTATGTCTGAAATGGTGTGTCGTGTCGGGGTCTATTTGATTCTTAGGTGTTGCTGAAAATTATATCAACTGTTTTGGGAAAATTGTTTACGGATGAGTGGGTATTGGGCGCGCAGGGAGGCTGGAATAGTAATTTTGATTTGAAATATTTTCAAAATACTTTAGGGTTAGTTATCTTCTAAATAATCGAGGCTGGGCGTTATGAAAATACCAAAATTTTATGATCTAATGACTCCTGTGCTTAGGGTGCTTGAAAATCTCGGCGGCACAGCTCCTTTTGAAATTATAGCAGAAGAGATTGTTGAATCTCTTGAAATACCTAAAGAAGAAGCTTGCTCGCTATACAAATCTTGCGGGGCAGGTGCTACGAAAATTGAACATAATGTTGCGTATGCGGCTAAATATTTATGCAGCTATGGAGTAATTGAAAAAGTTGAACCGAATGTCTGGACACTTACCGATAAGTATGAGCCCGGGATGGTGGTTACGCATGAGAATATTCTTGATGCGGCTAAGGAAAGACTTATGGTTCGGAGTAAATTTGGGTGCGGAGTATGATGATTGGCGGTAAAGTTTTATTGCGGAGTTTAACGTTACGTCAGCGCATATGAATTGAAGAAACAGGGAATAGATATGCCGATTATAAGAGTAGAAATATGGGAAGGGCGAACAATAGTTCAGAAAAGGGAATTGGTTGAAGTTATATCAAGAGAGACTGCTAGGATTACAGGATGTGGATTAGATTCTATTTATGTAATTATAGAAGATGTAAAAAAGGAAAATTGGGGGGCCGGTGGGGAATTGTGTTCAGATAAATATCCTGATGACCTTAATTGACACGGCTTTACCAGCAAGCCTACCATTATAAGCATGATCGACAAAGACTCTGCTATTGAAACCGTCATGAGAAAGCTCAAGAAAATTCAGGTTGGGGACGGACTGGATTTGCGCACCTACAAGCGCGATCGGTCCGTTGTTATTATGCGTACTGGCGAGGATTCGTTTACTGTGATTGAGGACGGGTTTTGTAAAGAAAGTTTTTCAGTAGATTTTAAGGGATTGAAAAAGATTCTTAAAAAACTTGTGAAGGTGGAATTTCCACGTAGTAATAAGATTCGGGTTTATGAGGTTGGAGGGGATGGGGTAGGGCCACATCCCAAGATGTAACCCTTTCCCAAAAAGTATCAAAAATAAAGCTATTAAGCTTTCTTAACAACAGAAGTCTTAAGCATCATAGATCCGAAATTTGGTACTTTGCAGGAAATATCATGCACGCCGTCATCAGGCTCTACCAATTTAATATTCTTAACTTTTGTTCCCTTTTTGATGGAACCGGATGCGCCCTTAACTTTTAAGTCTTGGATAATGATAACATCATCGCCGTCAACTAAGATATTGCCGTTTGCATCTTTATATACTTTTTCTGCAACGTCTTCGGGCTGAAATTCAAAATTACATTCCGGGCAGATAAGAGCACTTCCATCAGAATACACATATTCACACTTACATTTCGGACAGTTTGGTATATTTTCCATTACTTCCAACCATTTGGTTTTAATTATCCCCATTCATAGCGGGGACAAATCATTAAAAAGTGCAAGCTAAAAACTTAAAACTTTCAAGTTAAAAATAGCTTGGATAATAATTATGGGTTTCGATGGCCTCACGGCACATCAATTCTACTATTTATCATTTAGCAGGTTTTGTAAAATCCATTTAATTGGGGGCTACAAAAGCAGAAAAGTGGCGGAGTTGAAGGGGGCTAAAACTCAGACTTAGGCGTGAAGTCTAGAGTCGTCTGTGCTTCATATTGAGCTTTCTCCCGTTTAAATAAACTTTTTATGGTAAACTGAATGCAGCTTGATGTTTCTATGTCTTTATGAATAGTCTCCCGAATAAATCAAAGAATAGGTTGGACTATGAAAGAGAAGCTCAATGTATGTATTGTCGGACCATTTAACTTAGGCGTTATTGCGCTGGAACAGTTGGGGCATTCTGTTTTCAAAGTTCCTCATCATTCAGAGATATTTTGCAATTTGCCGGAACTGCTCAAAAAAAATAAATTTACCCCAGACATCGTGTTGCAGGTCGAGAACCTCGGTAGGCGGACACTCATTCAAGGGCTGGACGATTTTGATTGTCCGACTATTTTTTGGGCTACGGATCCGCATCTGAATTTGCACTGGCACAATTCCTACACTAAGCTGTTTGATCAGGTCTTATCCACCCAAAAGTCCATTGTGCCATCGTTCAAGGAGGAGGGGCTTTCCGATGTTCGATGGCTCCCCAGATTTGCATATGACATGGTTTCACCTCCTATTGCCGACCGGAAAAACGATATTGCCTTTGTGGGAAGGTTGAGTGATCAGCGTCCTGGTCGCAAGTGGATGATTGACTTTATCAAAAAATTGGCCGGCGACCGTCCTTTTCCGGTCGAGCAATCCTTAAGCCATAGTGATATGTTGGCATTGTATCAGGATACCAAAATAATCCCCAATGAATCCATTCTGGGAGAGGTTAATTTTCGCCTTTTTGAAGGCGCTTCCGGTGGTTGCCTGTTGCTCACTCAAGATCTCGGAGATGAACAGGCTTCATTGTTTGAACCAGGGCGAGAAATAGACACATACGCAGATGTTGTGGAGTTGGAAGAAAAACTGAAGTTGTATTTAGGTAATGATAGCTTGATTCAAACCATGGGGCAGGCTGCTCATGAACGGGTTCAATCCGAGCATTTGCCAATTCACCGAGTAGAGCGGATTTTGCAATACGCAAAGGATACAGCACGTAACAGAGTGTCAGGGCCTGATGCTAAAAAATGGGAAGCGATTACAGTGGCATCCATGTGGGAGTCAGGCATGCTTGATTTTCCGGTTAGTGATGTGCTGTCACGTCTTGCTTCCTTAAAGCAGGATCAGCATGTAGTTGTCGCCACGCTTCGCATACAAGCCGTGGTCGGTGTGAACTCGGTGATGGAAGATAATTTAATGAGCTTGCTTGGAGGTAAGCTATACGAAAATTCTTTTTGCTTGAATTTGACTTGCTCGACTGCGGCTCTGCGCCTTGGTAACTGGAATATGGCAAAGGCATTTTGGTATCGACATTTGAAGTCTGCTGATCTCATTAATAAACTACCGCCCAAAACTCCGAAAGATCTTCTTATTCTTTGGGCTAAGGAACTCAAGCAACGCAAGCTTATTTTTCGGGGAGGGTTTCCGTTTAACGCTAGAAATCATTTGCCGCATACTGCAATAGATTGTCTAATTATCCTTTATGAGGCAGATCCGGGAGATTCTGAGGTTTTGCGACTTATTGATGTTATGCTGCGTTCTCGTAAGGAACTGGATCAGGCTCGAGGTAGCTTCCTTTCTTCACTTGCTTCGAATTCATTAAACGACTGGCGGCTTACATTTGAGTTGGCTATGACTAATTTACATAGCTATCGGCTTGATGATGGCTTGAATAAAATGGTGCTGGCGAGAGATATAGCTCGAGAACAAGGTCAGGAGAAAGCGTTTATTATGGCCTTGAAGTGCCGTGACAAATCGGGGCAAATTTCCAAACGGTTGAGGAATAATTGATCTGGAAAACATTGAGAAGGGTGGTAGGGAAAGCGACATATTTCAAATAAGAAAAAGGGTATTAATCGTAAGATTAATACCCTTGTACTTTAGTGGCGGAGTCGAAGGGACTCGAACCCTCGGCCTCCGGCGTGACAGGCCGGCGTTATAACCAACTTAACTACGACTCCGCATATATATAATAAAGCGCGTTAAGCAACGCTTATTAGCAGTTTGTGGTAGGCGAAACAGGGCTCGAACCTGTGACCCTCGGCTTGTAAGGCCGATGCTCTTCCAGCTGAGCTATTCGCCCACGAATTCAGTTTGTCAAACTGAAGGCTGTGATTGAACTTCCTGCACCTTGATGCGTTTCCGTATTGCTCACTGCCACGAGGAGGGATACTGCCGATGAGTGCCCATTTTGTCAAACTGTTTTTTAAATATATTTAAAATAATTTTTAACTATTAGTTTTTATTTGGTTTTTATGTATGGCTTCAGCGTACTTTTCCATGCTTTCAATAGGATTAGCGGTCTGAAAAATGTTCCGGCCTATGCAGCATCCTTTGCAGCCTGATTCTAACCCGCGCAAACTATTGGTTATTGTGCTTTCCATTGTCTGTCCCAGCGGGCCTCCTGTCACCAGAACGGGAACGGGGCTTGCTTCAACTGCTTTGCGGAATGCATCGCCGTTGTTCGGGTAGGGAACAGAGACAACGTCCGGCCCCAGTTCTGCTCCTATGCGGATGCAGTGGGCTATAAGGCTTGAATCGTGCTCGTTTACAATCTGGCTTCCTCTTGCAAAGACTGTTGCCAGTACTGGGATTCCTAGCTGATGCGCTTCGTCTGTGATTTCTCCCAGATCGGAAAGCATGCGGTCTTCCAGTTCATTGCCGATATTGACGAGTACGGAGACAGCATCCGCTCCCAGTCGCAGTGCTTCCTGAATAGAGCAGACAATGCTCTTGTTGTATGATGGCGAGCCGTGTCTCGTGCCCGCATTCATCTGCAAAATCATGCATATGTCAGCAGGGATCAGATGACTGAAATGTCTGGCAAGACCTTTGTTAAGGATAACACCCTGCACTCTTGAGGTGGGCAGAGCTTCCAAAATAGTCGGGATTGCGCCTAACCCTTCAATCATGCCTTCGTTTGCACCGTGATCCAAGGCGAGAATCAGTGAATTCCCGCTTTCTTTGTCAAATAGTCGTTTCAAGCGACGGTCGGTTCCGTTCATTAAATCCTCGTATATTTTAAAATCTATTTTTCTGTCCAGATAAAGCGACTGCCTTTTTTACCTGTAAATCCTAAAAGCAGTTGCTTGAAGTATAATCCCACAGGACCTTTGCCTTTTGCCGGAGCAGGCAGGCTTTGGCCTGAAAATAATTTTGCAAGATCTTCAGCATTTTCAATCACGAGTGCTGATTTTGCCGGATTCTCCGGCAGCAGTGCGCGTGCGAATGGATTCGGTCTGAACTTCTTACCGGAAATTTTGCCGAGTGGATATCCCTGCCAGCGTATATCCGGTGGAAGCATGTTCAGCGCGTGCCTGTTAAGGAACATTGCTTTACCTTTAAAATCATAAATTTCGCCGTCCGGCAGAGCAGAAAAGTCTATCGCTTCAGGGTATTCCAGCTTTTTTAAATCAAGTAACTGTCCCGGCAGAGGGGCTGTTTCAGGGTGTTCCGGTTCCCCGTTTCCGGGTTTTCGCAGCCCGCAAACATAAAAACCCTGACCGCCGCCTGAGCCGTCTACCCGTAACACGCCATCCATCTCAGGTAAAAGCGGATCAGCAATAGTGAATCCGGAGGGATGCGGAAGTTTAACCAGCTCAAAGCCCAGTTCTTCCACTGCAAAACGGGTTTGCTCCTCATTTTCCTGAACATTGGTGGTGCACGTTGAATATACTACGTTGCCGCCGGGAGCCAGCAGCTCAAAAGCTTTTGCTAAAAGCTGGCGTTGTAAAGCTACTAAAGGAACAGTCTTTTCGCCTGACCAAAGTTCCATTGCCTTAGGGTTCTTGTTAATAGTTCCCCATCCGCTGCATGGCGGGTCCAGCAGAATATATTTCCATCCGTTAGCGGGTAGCGGAAGCTTTTGTGATTCATAGCTGACTGTTGCTGAATTTATAGCTTGTACGCGCCTTAAATTCTGTCGCAGCAAGGCCAGTCTGTCTTTTGAAGGTTCACTGGCAAGCACAAAGCCGTCATGCCCGACTAATCTGGATAAAATTCCTGTTTTACTGCCCGGACTTGCGCACATGTCCAGCACTTTAGCTCCTGCCGGAGGGTTAAGCATAAGTGGCGGAAGCATGGAGGAGCGATCCTGTATATAGATTCGGCCGAATCTTGAGGCAAGTGAATCGCCTAGCGGAAAAGGTTCTTTTTCAAGTCTCCGAGCCATAGAATAAAATGGTTCAGGGCTGAATTCAAAGCCTTGCGAACGCAAAAGTTCTTCAACTGCGGGTATGTCTTTTTCTGAGCAGACAAGTCTGAATGTTCGAAGATTGTTTGTCATAATATATAATTAGAAAAATGAAGGTAAGCTTTTTTGGCGGAATCAGCTTGGTATGATAAATTTTACTTTACAGGTTGCTTAAAAGCATTCCAAATACATGTCGCATAATAATCAGGGCTGAACGAGATTTACTGCGTACGGCTCTTTAAAGCGAAGCAAAACAGATAAAACAGGGCAGGACATTTGACAAGTAGCCTTTTGGGCTGTTTCCATGTTTAGCTTTGCGTCTCAGTCCGTAAGCTGTTACAAGTTTTTTACCCGTTTTGCTTATATGGAAAGTCAAATAGCCAAACCTTTTTCAGGGATATTCTGAATGTGGTGCGGCATTACATTAGTAATTTAAAATATATAACGTATATTTCCGAAAGCAGTCTGCTTTTTGGGGAGGATTCAGTACATGTCATTAAGACGTTTTACAGTTTTTCTTATTGTAGCCATTTCTATTTTCACAGCAGGTTCAGCTTTTGCTGAAGCCCGCACATACGCAGTGTATCCTTTTGAAGTTAATGGGCCGGCTCAATATAAATATCTTAGCCGCGGCGTTCAGACTATGCTCATTTCCCGTTTAAACTGGACAGGACATTTTGAGCCGCTTGCAGCCTCAAAGGAGCTGTCTGAGGCTGACCGTCCTACTTCAAAAATTACGGAAATTAAAAGCGCGCAAAAACTCGGAGTAGATTATCTTGCTCTCGGCGGGCTTACAATTGTCGGCACAGACGTAGCTATCGACCTGCGCATGGTTGATAAAGACGGAAAGTTTTGGACAAAGAGTGCTAAAACAACAATGGAAGGACTTATCCCCGCTCTGGACACCATTGCTACAGAGGTTAAAGGGCAGTTGTTTGAAAAGCCCGGCAGCAAGGTTGCAAGTGATGAAGAAAAAGCTCGTGAAGATGCCCGTCCTAAAGAAGCTTTAAATCCTGAATTTATTTCTGCATCTTCCGCATCTGTTGCTATGCAAAGCACTGTTAACCCTCAATTCAGATACGAAGGCGGAACAGAGACTCCAGGTCGCTGGCGCAGCCAAAGCATTGATTTTGTGAATCGCGGTGGATTTGTTGCGGATGTAACAGGTGATGGTAAGCAAAATCTCGTAATGCTGTCCGATGCTGATGTTAAAGTTTTTGATGTAGACGAACAACGTTTGAAAGAGGTTGCTTCATATCAATACCCATCAAGATCTAACGGTATCAGAATCAGTGGTATTGATATCGGTAAAGACGGAGTAACAGAAGTAGTTCTTTGCGTTATAATGGAAGATAGACCGTATTCGTATATTATTTCTTTTAAGAACAAGACTCCTAAGGTTCTCATAGATCGTTTCAGTAATTTTTTAAATGCAGTCCGTCTTCCTCCAAACTTTTCAGAAAGCTTGCTTGGGCAGAAGTATGACTCCAGCCGTACCTTTTATTCTAAAAGCGTGACGGAATATATGTATTCAAATGGTGAACTTGTTCCTATCAGACATTTGGCTGTTCCTGAATTTGCCAATGTTTTCAACACTTCATTTCTTCCTGGAAAGGATGATTACAAGGTGCTCGTTCTTAATAAATATGGTAGAATTTCTGTTTACAATAAAGCTCTTGAACCTTTGTATGAAAGTCAGGATTCTTATAACTCAGCTGACGTAAAATTTGAGACACCTACTAAGCTGGTTGGATTCGGATCTGAGAACAAGAAGAATAAAATGGAGCATTATTACTTTGTTCCTATGCCTATAACGGTCACTTCTATTTCTGACCCTACTAAGCTTGAGGTTCTTTTGAATAAAGATATCTCGGTTGCTTCACAGGTTTTTTCTAATTATAAAAGTTTCTCACAGGGCGAAATCCATTCTGAATACTGGGATGGAGTGGGCCTAAGCCTTGCATGGAAAACACGTCGCATCAAAGGAACTGTAACTTCATATGGAGTCGCCGATATTGATAATGACGGCGAGAATGAATTGTATTGCATTTTGAATACGTACCCCGGGGCGCTTGGGGTAAAATTCAGAAAAACTTTAATTATTGCTTATGAGCTTACTCTCGGGAAGTAATAGCTAAAATTTGGCCCCCTGTTTTTGCCGGGGGCCTTTTTTTTATTGAAAAATCAGCTTTATTGGAGGGAATTTTCATGATTAAAGGGAAAAGATTCGGTAGCCTGTTTCTGTTTTTACTGGGCTTTGCTGTGCTGTTTTGTTCAGTTCCTTCTCTGCATGCTGCGGAAGTCAACTTGAGTTATGCAAATTTTCCGCCTGCCAAGACATTTCCATGTGTACAGATGGAACGTTGGAAGCAGGAAGTTGAAAAAAGAACTTCCGGTAAAGTTCAGATTCAGACTTATCCCGGATCGACATTGCTGGGAGCTAAGAATACTTTGCGCGGAGTTATGCAGGGGCAGGCGGATATCGGTTGCATCAGCATTGCTTATCACCCGGGAGTCTTCCCGTTGTGCTCTGTCTTTGAACTTCCCTTGGGATTTACAACATCCACTTCTGCAAGTCTTGCGTTATGGGATCTTTTCCAGAAGCATCAGCCTCAGGAATTTAAGAAATTTAAAGTGCTGACTATGTTTACTTCTGCTCCTTCAAACCTGATGACGAAAACCCCCGTCCGTTCTCTCGGTGATTTAAAAGGCATTGAACTGCGTGCGTCAGGTATCCTTTCTAAAATTCTGGATTCAATCGGGGCAACTCCTGTTTCCATGCCGATGTCTGAAACTCCTGAAGCATTACAGAAGGGCGTGGTTAAAGGGCTGTTTTCTTCTTTTGATGTTTTAAAAGATATGAATTTCGCTGAAATATGCCGCTATGAAACTGTAACCAATACAGCTGTTTATCCCTTTGCCGTCATCATGAATAAGAGTTCCTGGGACGGACTCCCTGATGATGTGAAAAAAGTTATGACCGACCTCGGCCGTGAACAGGCTGAGTGGACCGGAAAGTACATGGACCAGCATGTGGAGGATTCCCTTGCATGGTCTAAAGAAAAGTACGGTATCGAGCTGATTACTATGCCCGAAGCGGATATGCAGACAATTAAAGAAAATACTATGCCGCTCATCAACGATTGGAAAACAAAAGCAGCTGAGACTTCTATTGACGGAGATGCAGTTTTATCTGAAATAGAAACGTCTCGCGTTAAATACGATCCTGCAAAGTAATTAAAGTATTGAAAAATCTCCCCGCCGCTAAATGGCGGGGAGTCCTTAAAATAAGCCTATGATCGATAAGTTAGAAAAATTCACTGTCATTTTATGCCGTATTTTATCATGGATTGCGGGCATATCCCTTACCTTAATGGTTGTGCTGGCCTGTACTAATATGGTTTTTCGTGCAACATGGGTTCCTGTGAAAGGGACTTTTGAGTTGATGGGGTTTTTCGGAGCCATAGTTGCAGGTTTCTCACTTGCCTTTTCTCAGCTGTACAGGAGTCATATTTCGGTAGGATTATTATTTAATAAATTTCCTAGACCGGTACAGATTTTTCTGGACGCTCTGAGCGCGTTTGCCTCCTGCTTATTCTTCGCATTTTGCGCGAAAGAATCCGCTAAGTGGGGAATGTTTTTATTTGATCTGGGCGAAGTTTCGGAAACACTCGGAATTGAATTTTATCCTTTTGTCTTCGCGCTGGCTTTCGGATGTGCAATGATGTCCTTTGTTTTATTGCTTGATCTTGTCAGAATCCTTTCCGGAAAAGAACCTCTTAAGCTAGTTTAAGCGCGCGGTTGTACTCATATGGAACCAATTACTATAGGCTTTGTCGGCATTATATGCCTGTTGCTGTTGATTTTTATAATGCGTATTCCCGTAGGTTTTGCCATGGGGATCATAGGCTTTATCGGGTTTGCAAAAGTACTCAATCTTAAAGCCGCTTACGGCATGCTCGGTACTGAAGTCTGGAATGTGTTTTCTTCTTACGGTCTGACAGTAATCCCGCTTTTTATTCTTATGGGGCAGATTTGTTTTTACTCCGGCGTTAATGAACGGCTGTATAAATCTGCTTATGCATGGATGGGGCATATTCGCGGCGGTATTGCTATGGCAACTGTGCTAGCGTGTGCCGGATTTGCTGCAATCTGCGGTTCCAATACCGCTACAGCTGCCACTATGAGTACTGTCGCTCTGCCGGAAATGAAAAAATTTCGCTATAATCCTATTTTAAGCACCGGTTCGGTTGCTGCCGGAGCAACTCTCGGGGTTGTTATTCCGCCGAGTGTGGTTCTTATTATCATCGGTCTGCAAACCGGAGAGTCTATAGGACATCTTTTCTTAGGCGGCGTCATTCCCGGTATTCTTTTATGCGGTTTGTTTTTGGTGACAGTCTTCGGCATGTGCGTGCTCCACCCGGAATGGGGGCCGGCCGGACCGGAAGTCAGCTTTAAAGAAAAGCTCAGATCGCTTCCGGGGTCTATTGAAATGATAGTTCTTTTTCTACTTGTCATGGGCGGATTATTCGCAGGTTGGTTTACACCGACTGAGGCCGGAGCAGCCGGATCTGCTTTTGCTTTGCTGATAAGTATTGTTTCGCGAAAAATGACCTTTAAACTCTTTGTAGCGGCGGTGACCGATACTTTGAAGGTCTCATGCATGATTATGGTGGTTATCGTCGGAGCGATCATTTTCGGGCGTTTTCTCGCTATAACAAGGCTGCCTTTCGAAGCTGCGGGTATGGTCGCCGGATTAGCTATTCCGCCTACTGTTATTATTTTATTGATATGTGTGATTTATGTCATCGGCGGAATGATTATGGACGCCCTTGCTCTTTTACTGATTACTATTCCGATTTTCTTTCCTATGGTTGTCGCCATGGGATATGATCCCATCTGGTTCGGCGTGCTTATCACTATTGTAACGACCATGGGGGCTATAACTCCGCCTGTCGGAGTTACTACCTTTATTGTTGCTTCAATGGCGGAAGATGTCGCCATTGATAGAGTTTTTTTAGGAGTCAGTTATTTTATGTTTGCTTATGTAGGACTCATAGCTCTTCTTTTAGTCGCGCCTGAAATAGTAACTTTTCTGCCCAGATTGATGGGTTAGTTTTTAATAGCTATGTCTGCTGAATTTATTACAGTTACAAGTGCAGAAGACGGTCAAAAACTGGTGCGTTTTCTTGAGCGGAGAGTGGGGAGTAAAATACCGCGTTCTGCTGTTATGCGCTGGATCCGCAAAGGTAATGTGCGTATTGATAAGGGACGCTGTAAGCCGTTTGATCTTGTTAAAGCAGGCCAAGTTGTACGCATTCCGCCATATCAGGTTGCTGAATCCGCTGGTATGCTTATACGTGAGCCGCTGGAAATACTCTACGAAGATGATAATTATCTTGCAATTAACAAACCTGCCGGATTGCCTTCTCAAGGCGGCACAGGGCATGATGACAGCGTAGTTGATCATCTCTTGTCCATGTATGCAGACTCTCCGTTTAAACCGGCTCCGGCACATCGGCTTGATCGAGATACTTCCGGGGTTCTGCTCGCCGGTAAAAGCCACCACGGACAAAAGGAACTTTCTGACATGTTTGCAAGTCATGAGGGTGGTAAATACTATCTTGCGCTGGTCAGAGGGGAGTGGAAAGATGGAAGCTGTGACGATGGATGGACTGAGATGCATGACCGGCTTGAAAAGAAAGAAGTGCACGGAAGCGAGCGAGTCGTTACAGGGGCAGGTAAAGATGCCCGTGCATCGGTTTTGCCTTTATCGATAACTGACGGTTGTAGTTTGCTTTTAGTTCAGCTGCATACAGGTTTTACTCATCAGATTAGAGTACAGCTTTCGTCGCGTGGATTTCCTATTGCAGGTGATGCAAAGTACGGCGGCGGAAACGGAGCAATGAAGCTTCATTGCTGGCGAATTGAAACACCGTGGTTTACTGCGCAGTGTTTGCCTGCATGGAATGATGAACTGTTAATTCAAAATTACATAGGATCAGCTGAAAAATATTTAAGCTGATTTTTAGTCATAGTTTCAAATTAAAATCCCCAGTCACGGCGTGACTGGGGATTTTTTATGATTCTTTGTTTGTAATAAACAGTAATTAATTATTGACAGACAATAACTAATTACCATAAATCAAGTATTAGAATAACAAATAATTAATTTTTGGGAGAATGAAGACATGGAAAAAATAAAACGTATGAGCCTTTTTTTAAAGTATGTGTTTTGGCTGATTCTAATTTTGATCCCGATAACTGATTTCTTCGGCTGGATGTATCTGAATGGAGTAGGTGATTTTTTTATTCGCCCAGAAGGTCTTGGAAGCTTCTATATGGCTCCAGAGATTGTAGGAATTCAGCTTTCAGGTAAAATGCTCGGTTTTGCAGCATCATTGCCATTGGTTCTGCTTGAAATATTCAGCATGTGGCAGATGATTAAACTTTTTACTCTGTATTCTGAGGGAAAGATCTTCACTGTTGATAATATTAATTGTTTTAGTCGCGCAGCTTGGGCTTTTTTATTAAGTGAACTTGTTTCTCCTATTGTTCAGATCGGCACCACCTATGCTGCTACAATGCATAATATTATTGGGCACCGCGTGATCTCTGTAAGTATAGACGATACCAATTTAGGAGGAATTTTACTGGCAGGTGTTGTCCTTGCGATCTCTTGGGTTATGGACGAAGGACGTAAGCTTAATGAAGACGCCGAGTTAACAGTCTAGGAGAGGGTATGGCTATATTAATAAATTTAGACGTAATGTTAGCAAAGCGGAAGGTTTCATCAAAGGATCTGGCTGAGGCCGTAGGTATAACTCCTCAGAATTTATCTGTACTCAAAACAGGAAGAGCAAAGGCTATACGGTTTTCAACTTTAAACGCAATTTGCGGTTTCTTGGACTGCCAGCCCGGAGATATTTTGGAGTATTTGAGTGGTCATGATAATCTTGAGAAATAATAGTTAGTTAGCGTGTCGTCGATAATTGTAATTTTTGAATTTCTTTCTCCTAAAAAAATCCCCTGCAGTCTTACGACAGAAGGGGATTTTTCAGTTCTGATCAAGCAGATAAAATTCTGGCAGCTATGCTAATCAGTTTTTTTAGGTGCTTCTTTCTTTTTAGGAACTTTCACTTTACCTGTCATGTTAATCATCTCACGGGTTGCGGATGGTTTACGGTGATTAGGTTTCATGTGCAGACTCTTGGTAGGACAAACCTCAACACAGACGCCGCAGTAAACGCAGGCAAATGGGTCGCATGTCCAGATTCCGGTTCCGTTATCTTTGTTTTTTGAAACAGTAATACATTGTGATGGGCATTTAATTTCGCACTTTTTACAGAATATACACGTGTCGATGTCGTTAAACAATTCACCTCTATAAAGAGGAAACGGCTCACGAACTTCGAAAGGGTACATTCTGGTAGAACTTTTTGAAAAAAGGTTCTTCAGTACGGTTGAAGTCATTTTAAGCATGTCCCGACCTCCTAGCGTTCCGTGCAGCTTATGCACGGGTCTATTGACAAAACTACAACAGGAACGTCCGCCAGCTCAATACCGGGCAGCATAGCAAGAAGTGGAGGGATGTTAGCGAACGTAGGCGTTCTGATACGTACTCTTTCGAGGAATTTAGTTCCGTTTCCTTTCATATAGTACATACATTCACCGCGAGGCTGTTCCACGCGGGTAATGATCTCACCTTCTGGATTACCTTTGAACGGAGCAGCAAGTTCACCCTGAGGCAATCCTGCAATCGCTGCACGAACGAGGTCAATCGATTGCACGGCTTCTCTGAAGCGTACTTTTGATCTGGCGTAACTGTCACCAGATGTTTCTACTACAGGTTCGAAGTCTATTTTGTCAAAGGCTGCATATTTAAGCTGACGCATATCCTGAGCAACTCCGCTACCGCGAAGTGTAGGACCGGCTGCGCCTAATTCGTATGCCTGTTCCTTGGTAAGAACACCGATTCCCTGTGTGCGTTTGCAGACAGTGTAGTCGTTAAGAATCGTGGACTGAATAGATTTAATTTCTTTTTCAGCCTGAGCAAGTTCTGTAAGAATCCATGAACACTGTTCCGGTGTAAGGTCCTGACGGACACCGCCGACAACGTTGACGGAAACAATTACGCGACTGCCTGTGGTTGCTTCGTTGATATCCATGATGCGTTCACGGATACGCCAGAACTGCATGAACAGACTTTCAAACCCGAAGGCATCGGCAAAAAGGCCGAGCCAAAGCAGATGACTGTGCATACGGTGCAATTCGGACCATATTGTGCGGAGATATTTGGCTCTTTCAGGAACTTCTATTCCCATCATTTCTTCAATACCCTGACAGTAGCAAAGAGAATGAATCATGGAGCATATGCCGCAAACTCGTTCAACGATCTGGATCATCTGATGGAAGTCACGAATCTCAGCAAGCTTTTCAAGACCTCTGTGAACGTATCCCAGTGCAGGAATGGCTTCCCTAACTATCTCGTCTTCCACGACAAGTTTTAAGTGCAGCGGTTCCGGTAGGACAGGATGCTGCGGACCGAAAGGTATGATGGTACGTGCCATAATTTACCCTATAGTTGTTATCGTCTTGGTGTCATCCGGGAAGACGAATTATTTTTTAACAGTCATCGCCTTTGTGTTGTTGCACAACGGGATGATGGTGATTTCCTCATCCAAGTAGAGAGTACGTCCAAAGTCGAGAATAAGACCGTCGAACAAGAGCCCGAACTGGTCTTGAATTTCGTTTTCTACCAGCAGCGCAGTAAAGTACACACCGCTTATAGAAGGACAATTTGTCCCTTTGGGAATAGTTACTCTCAGGTGAGTGAGAACTAATTCTTTGTCGAAGGTATAAATAATGTCAAAGTTGTCTGCATCCAGTTCGGTGCAGCTCAAAGTGACAAGACGCTGTCCGTCACTCTTCAACTTGGAAACTTCTCCGACAATAGTTTCCATTGTGATTTCTTTCATATTTTCTATCACGTTGTTTCCCTCGTAATGTTTAGCCTTTGAGGCCTTCAAACTTGGCAAGGGCAGTGACCACGCCGTCGATGATAGCTTCAGGTTTAGCCGGGCACCCGGGGACGTAAACGTCAACGGGAATGACCTTGTCGATTCCGCCGATTACGTTGTAGCACTCACGGAAAATACCACCTGAAAGACCGCATGCACCGATGGCGATTACGCCCTTAGGATCAGGCATTTGATCGTAAATGTTCCGTAATACTTTGGCGTTGCGTGGGTTAACCGTGCCGGTGACAAGGAGGACATCAGCATGCTTAGGATTACCGACGTTGATTACGCCGAAGCGTTCAACATCATACATCGGTGTAAGGCATGCCAGAACTTCAATATCGCAGCCGTTACAGCTTCCGCAGTCAAAATGCATGATCCACGGAGACTTGGCGCGTGAATTATCAATGAATTTCTTGAACATAATCTTAACCTACGTGCAGCCAGATGAGGTTGACAAAAGACATGACCAGACCAACGCTCCAAACATATTTGAGCATCCAGCGCCAAGTCATACGGGCCATGGTATTATCAATCAGTATTTCTGCCAGATAGGTAGAAACAAGAAGGAATACTACGCCGACAAAGCTGGTGTGCCAGAAGAGTGCGCAAATTCCGAGAATGAGTACGGTTTCATACCAGTGAGCAATTTCAATAATGCCGAGGTACGGACCGGAAAACTCGGTGAGCACCCCTTTGACCAGTTCCTGATGCGCGTGATGCGATGTGGAGAAGTCAAAAGGTGATTTTCTGAGCTTGATAGTCAGCACGTAGCCAAGCACAACGAATATGAGTGGCAGTTTAATCAGAAGAGGTTCTTTATAAGTAAGAATTTCATCAATTCTGAAAGTTCCGGTTACCATAAAGATGGCAGCGAAAACCAAAATGATGAGTGGTTCATAAGTAAGAACCTGAATCAGTTCACGATGCGCTCCAACCTGACTGTAAGGAGAAGGACTGGCAAGACCTCCCATTACAAGGAAGACTGCGCCGATTGCCTGAACAAAAAAGATCAGGAGCAGATCGGACTGAGCGAAGAATAAACCGACAGAGAGTGCTGCGGCGATGAGATAAACCCATGCACAGAAAACCTGCCAGAAGTTGTTGATGACTTTAACCTTACCGAATAATTTAGCAACATCGTAGAAAGGCTGCAAAATCGGAGGGCCGAAGCGAGACTGAAAACGCGCAGTTATTTTTCTGTCAACACCCGAAATCAGACCGCCGAGTAAGGGGGCTGCGATTATTCCGAAGATGATAAGAATAAATGTTTCCATTAAACAGCTCCTCCCAACATGAGAACGATGAGAGCCAGAGCAACAAAGTTGATCCAGAGAGTCAGCTTCTCTTCTCCGAATAAAGCTTCAAGGTAATAGTTGCTGGACGTGAGTCCTACCGGCTTATTCATAGGCCCTATAAATGCCTGAACTCCTGGTTCTTTAACGTTGGCTCCGCAAAGATATGACTGCGAATTCTGAATATTTCCAGATTTTTTAGTTTCTAGCCATGCGTATACAAACGCAACAGCAAGCACAAAGAAGATCGGATAGACAGCGTAAGTACCGACAGGGGAAGTAAATACCCCGGCGGAAATATCATATGTTTTGCCGATCATCGGTTCAATTAATCTTGTGTAAATTGCTGGAGAGAATAAGGACAGAACCACAGTGGCTCCGGCAAGGGTTTTAAGTGTGAATCTGGTCAGTATATCCTGAGATTCAGCAGGGACTTTCTTGCGGATCGGAGCAGTAAGCAGGATTCCTGCCCAGCGAGCCCAGAATACGACAGAAAGAGCACTTCCAAGAGCGAGCATGACAATAACGAACATGTTGCTTGATGCTGCTTCAATTGCCATCCACTTTCCGAGCAGAACACCGAACGGAGGCAGGATCATTGTTAAGATACCTATGATCGTGATGATCGCAGTACGGGGCATCTTAAGATAGAGACCATGCATATCTTCGATGTTGCGACTGCCTATGCCCTGCTCAATTGTGCCTACGCACAGGAAGAGTAAAGCTTTGGAAATTGCGTGGAAGATAATCAGGATTATTGCTGCTGAAGTGGCCCAAGGAGTATTGAGGCCGGCACAACAGATGATCAGACCAAGGTTACTGATGGTGGAGTAAGCGAGAATTTTTTTACCGTTACTCTGGCTGACTGCAATTGCTGCACAGGAAAGGAACGTGAAGGCCCCGCAAAGAGCTATTCCCTGACTGAAGAATGTTCCTGCATATGCAGGAGCAAGTCTGAGCACAATGTACACACCGGCTTTAACCATAGTACTTGAATGGAGCAGAGCTGAAACCGGAGTAGGAGCAACCATAGCTCCGAGCAACCAGCTCTGGAAAGGAACCTGTGCTGCTTTGGTAAAACCTGCTATGCAAAGCAATCCGACAGGTACAATCATCAGTCCGCCCATAGGGCCGGCGTTAATGATGGTTTGAAGGCTGAGAGAGCCTACTTCTGTGTACGCCCAGATCATTCCGAAAACAAAAGCAACACCGCCTAGAGAGTTCATCCACAAAGCGCGGATTGCATTTTTAACTGCGATTTCTGTTTCGTCATGTGCAATAAGCATGAAAGAACAGAAGGTAGTTACTTCGAAGAAGAAATAGAGCCAAAGAATGTTATTAGAAAGCACCAATCCGTTCATGGCTCCGAGGAACAGAACAAGATAAAAGAAAAATCTCGGCTGGCGAGAGTTTACAAGGTGCAGGTGCTCTTCGTGTTCTTTCATATAAGGGATCGCAAAGAAGCAGATAAGCGAACCGATAATTGAAATAACCGCGACCATGATCAGCGCAAGGCTGTCAGCATAAAATGCCGGAACCTCTACTGCGTGGTCAACGAAGAATAATTCAAACACAGCTAAAGGAATAATCTGCAATACTGCAAATATCTTGATAAGCTGATTTTTAAGTTTGAATGCGTAATAAAGTATTACGAAGAGCAGGGAAAAGTCCGCCAGAGTGACGAGAAAATCCCAACTTACTCCAAGCAATGTGCCTGGAGAATAGGTAAATGATCCCCCGCCGAGCAGGACAAGGGATGTAGCTGCAATGCAAATTCCTGTGATAAGAACGATCAGACTTCTGATCGCGCTTACTCGCAAAAAGTAGCAGCCTAGAGCAGCCATCAAGGGCAACAAGATGACTAATGCTAGCATCATGGGCAACATACGGACCTCACTGTAACGCAATGTTGTGCCAGATTTAGAAAAACGTACCTCAGTCGTGTTATCGTTTTAGATTTAGTGTAACTCATCGAAATGTTTCACATTTATCACCTAAAGTGTAGACGTTTGTCGTCAAATACAGCGTAAAAGTCAATAGATAATTGGTGTAATTTGGTTTAAGAAACTCATCAGATATGTCTATAATTAAACAGAACTTGGCTTAAACAAATGGTTTGAGGGGGTGGTAGTGGGAAAATCTATTGTAAAAGATAGTAATTCAGGATAAAATCTATCACTATGATTAATCTGTGGAATAGCATGATAAAAGTTGCGAAAATTACCATTTTTTTAATATTAATTGTTTTTTTGGCAGGATGCGGCAAAAAAACTGTTTCTATTCCCAGTAGCGGAAGAATTCTAAATTCAGCAGCTTATTCTGTAACTGAACGTTCAGTTGTTAATGTCGCGCGTGCTCAGATAGGTAAACCTTACAAATGGGGCGGTGATTCTCCGTTAAAAGGTTTTGACTGTTCCGGGCTGGTCTGGTGGGTTTATAAAAAACACGGCATTCTGCTCCCAAGAGTTTCATGGCAGCAGATCCATGTAGGAAAACCGGTTCATCGTAATAAAATGAGGGCTGGAGATATTGTTTTTTTCAGAATTCCCGGCGGAGGTAAAAGTCTTCATGCCGGTATTTATATTGGTGACGGTGAGCTTTTTGTGCATAGCCCTAAATCTGGCCATTACGTTCGTGAAGAGTCAATAAACAAGGGGTACTGGCAAAAATATTTTATCGGTGCGCGCAGGGTTTTCTGATATTGAGCAATAAAAAAGGAGCCCCCGATTGAGAGACTCCTTTTAGGTTGATTCTTAAATATAATAAATTACTGTACAGTTGTGCAGGTCGGAGGCTGAATTACAGCGCCGCTTCCGGCGTTACTGAGCCTTGAAATATAATGTTTAACTTCATCCATGTTTTTCCACTGCGCATAAAGTTCTTTCCATTCAGCAAAAGTCATAACTTCAGATTCCAGATGTGATTCATGTCCTTTAATCCAGAGATTAAACAGATAGGTTTCAATCTTAAATTCTTTAGAGTCGAAAACTTTGGGGATAATTTTGTCGGAATATTTAGTGCCGTCAAAGCGGGCTCCGATGAAAGAGCAGACGTTCTGAGTTGATTTTTGCTGATCAATTTCTTCGTTATTAGTGAGTTCTACCAGTCCGTGCAGGGTTGGAAACTCTTTTTCAATCTGACTGGCAACTTCCTTAGGAACTCTGACGACCAGCTTTTTGTCTTCTTCAAAGATGAAGTAAAATCGCATCCAGTGATCAAACATGAATACTTCGGAAACATCTTCTACAGCTTTATCAAACGCTCTATTTTTCATGGCGGCTCCTTGCAGTCTTTATTTGCTGGACCATATTTATTGGCAGCGAAGTGAACTGTATATGTTCATGATAGGGGGAGTAGTCAAGGGGGAAAGTCCTGTGAAAAATAAATTTGCAGTATCTTTTATGACTATTTTATTTAAAAATGTATTTATTTTAATATGTTGTGTTATGCATATGTGTTTTATTCAAACGCTTTACAATCTCGATGTTTTTGATGTAATACCACATTCTTTGCAGCATACTAATCGTGCGGCAAGTGCGAAATCTTATATTTAGGAGGAATGCCAAATGGGTAGACATAAAAAGATCGAACGGAAGAAAGAACTTGAGCGTAAGCGTCACCGCAGAGCTAAAAGAGTTAAAGCTCGCGTAGCTGAAGCAAAAGCAGCAAAAAAATAAACATTTAAGTAGAACTTTCTTTTTTCGGCTTCCGCTGTAAGCATGAAGCCGGAATGGTTAGTAATGCCCTCATTTTTTCAGGGGATGGGTCCGCCTGCCTTTCGAGGTATGGCGGGTGCCTTTTTTTTAGATGGAGGGAGCCTATGCCGATTTATGAATATCAATGCCATGAGTGTCAGCAAATTTTTGAAGAGTGGCAGACAAGCTTTGAAGATAAAGAGTTAGAATGTCCCGTATGTGGTGGTTTAGCTACTAAGGTTCTTTCAAATTCCTCTTTTATCCTTAAAGGCGGAGGGTGGTATTCTTCTGGATATTGCAAAACAGATTCGACTGCCGGAAGTTCCGGTAAACCTAAATCTGCCAGCAGTGATACAGGTGCATCTACCTCTTCAGTCTCTACTTCCGCTAGTTCTGACAGTTCAGCAAAAAGCTGATTACGGCCTGACGGCCCGGTATACACCGGGCCGTTTGTTTTTTTGTTATGCTGCACATTAAGTCTGATTAATTCTTCAGCCATTGTCTAAATCTGCTGGTTATAATATAGTCAGGGCCTGTCGGCCTTTTTTTAAATATAGTTTTAAAACAAAAAAACGGAATTAAAAAAAATGATCGAAAGATATTCTCGTCCCGCTATGAGTGCTATATGGACTCTGGAAAACCGTTTCAGAGTATGGCTTGAAGTTGAGGTTGCTGTTTGTGAAGCTTGGCATAGGCTTGGACGCATCCCTGCTGAGGATATGAAAAATATCCGTGAAAAAGCTGATTTTGAACTTGATCGCGTTCTTGAGATTGAAGAAAAAACAAAACATGATGTAATTGCTTTTCTTACAGCTGTAGAAGAAAAAGTCGGACCTTCTTCGCGCTTTATCCACTTGGGCTGCACATCGTCTGATATTGTTGATACTGCTAACGGTGTTCTTCTGCATCGTGCAGGTAAGATGATTTTGAAAGCTCTTGATGAATTTTTAGCTACTCTCAAAGATATGGCATTTAAATATAAAGGTAGAATCTGCATGGGCCGTACACACGGTATTCATGCTGAGCCTACCAGCTTCGGTCTTAAGATGACCGGTTTTTATGCAGAATTCACACGTCATCGTGAACGTATTGAAAAAGCACTGGAAGGCGTGAGTGTCGGTAAGATTTCCGGAGCAGTCGGAACCTACGCAATGCTTGATCCTGAAGTTGAGCGCATTACCTGTGAATTACTTGATTTGAGTGTAGACCCTATTTCCACTCAGATTATTCAGCGCGACCGCCATGCAGCATTTTTTACCTCTTTAGGTTTGCTCGGCGGTGGTATTGAACGTCTCGGCGTAGAACTTAGACATTTGCAGCGTACTGAAGTTCTTGAAGTAGAAGAAGGATTCAGCGCAGGTCAGAAAGGTTCTTCCGCTATGCCGCACAAGAAGAATCCTATTTCTGCTGAAAATCTCAGTGGCCTTTCCCGTCTTTTGCGTACTAACGGGCTGGTTTCAATGGAAAATATGCCTTTATGGCATGAACGCGATATCAGTCATTCTTCAGTTGAACGTGTAATTATGCCTGATTCAACTATCCTTGCAGATTATATTTTAGGCCGCATGACCGGAGTTCTCAAAAACCTTAAAGTCAACGGTGACAATATGGATCGTAACCTGATGGCTTCGTACGGTCTTTTCTATTCACAGCGAGTTTTGCTTGCTCTGGTAGATGCAGGTCTTGAAAGGCAGAAGGCTTATGAAATGGTGCAGAAGGTTGCCATGTATTGCTGGGAGAATAAAGTTTTCTTCCCTGATGAAATCCGTAAGGATGCTGCAATTAAATCCATTCTTGCTGAAAGTGTACTCGATGATGCTTTCGATTTAAACTATTATACTAGATATGAAGAATTCATCCTTAAACGCGTTTTCGGTGAATAATTTGAATATGCTTAATTAGAATTATAATTCACCCGGCTTTGATCATAGTGCAAAGTCGGGTGATCTTATTTTGCAGAATTGTAATTTTTGTGTTATCTTTAAAAAAAAGATTTACAGTTTCTTCAAGTTATGAACCAATGGGATTTATCACTGTGTAAAAACTTTGGATCGAAAAGATTATTGATTAGTGGGTTTATTTTTTTTAAGATTATCAGTTTGTAAGTTTCGATAAATGTCAATGGTGCGTTTTCCCACTCCAGTTATCTCGAATCATGGAGCCTTATCTTTTGTATGACGTATTTTTTAAGAATATTATTTGTCTCTATTATAGTATACGCAAGTCTGCTCTCTAATTGTTTCGCCGGAGGATGGGCTCCGGTTGTGGAAAGTACATCGCTTATTCCCGGATTGATCGTAGCTGTTGATAAAGGGAATCAAAAACTTCATCTTCTTGTGCATAAAAGTCCACTTCATGTCGAAGCGACTCTTACCTGTGCTACGGGTAAAACTGCCGGAGATAAAGAGTTTGAAGGGGATAAGAGAACTCCGGAGGGTGTATATTTTACTAAGAACAAACGCACTGATCTTGATGATTTTGAGCTATATGGGGATATGGCCTTTCCTCTTGATTTTCCTAATCCTGTTGACCGGATTAACGGTAAAACAGGGTATGGAATCTGGATACACGGACGCGGTAAGCAATTAGTTGCAATGGATACGCAAGGCTGTATAGCTCTTAATAATTCGGATATAAATTTTATTGATTCCAAAATACATCCTGGCACACCTGTCCTTATCGGCGAGTCCGTTTCATGGGAAAATGCAACAGGGACGCAGGTCGCCGAATCTGTAGAGCTGAAGAGTCTTGTCAATAAATGGGCTGCAGATTGGTCAAATAAAGATGCCGGATTTTTTAATGCTTATTCAGATAAATTGTTCAGCAAAAGTGAAGGTAGATCTTTCAAGTTTTTTAAGGATCGCAAAAAGAAAATTTTTTCTAAAACATCATGGATTGATGTTTCCGTTTTTAATCTTAACGCTTTACCAGGTCCTGATTATTGGGTTACTTGGTTTGATCAGTACTATAGATCCGGACGGCTTTCTTCGTCTACAGCAAAACGTTTGTACTGGCAGAAGATTAATGGAACATGGAAAATTGTCGGGCGCGAGTACGGCCCTGCCGGCAGGTCGTTTACAGATGAATATCTTGAGTCAAAAAAGGAAAGTGTTTTAGCTTTTCTTGATAAATGGCGATTGCTATGGCTTTCAGCTGATTTAGAACAATACTCAAAAATGTATGATTCTAATGCCAGACAAGGGAAAATGAGCGGGATCGGCAATATTAAAGAATATAAGAAATCTGTCTGGAAAGAACGGACTCCTTCAGTCATAGAATTTTCGAAAATCAAACTCATCGAGCATCCTGATGGGTTGGAAGTTGATTTTGATCAATCATATTCCGATGTATCCGGTTACAGCGACTTTGGTAGAAAAAAATTAGTCATCCGCCCAGTCAACGGGGAATGGCGTATCGTTGATGAACAATGGAGCGGGAGCTGATGGGCAACACCAAGTACAATGTTCTTTTTATGCGAGATGATGATACCGTTAAACGGTATAGGTTAAGTCCTTTTTGGTTGGGAGTGTTTTTCTGGTTTATAGTTATCTTGGTAACATGCGCAGGTGTAGGGGCATGGTCAGGTTATAAATTTTGGAATCAAAATGCGGAACTGCGTCAGGATAAACATGAACTGCAGAAGAATCTCAATGAAGCATCTGTTCAGCTTGAACGGCTGGAAAATGTAAATAAAATTTTAGATTCGTACGATCCCACCGAAGTTCAATCTCTTTTAACTTCCGTTCCTGTTGAAGAAAAAAAAGTAGAATCGTCTCCTCATATTGATCTGAGAAAATTGCTTTTTTATAAAGATCTTATGAGATCCGGAATTGAGAATGTGAAACTCAGTTTATCCGGAGGAAGTCTTGCTTTAAGTTTTGACCTGAATAATTTGCAGACAGCCTCCTCGCTTAGCGGAGATGCAAGGGTTGAGCTTATCGGAAATAACGGCAGTGAAGTCTTTATCAAAGCAAATCCTGATGATATGTCTTTTCATATACAAAGATTTAAAGTTGTAAGAACCAGATTCGCTGTGCCCGCTAAAATGGCTCTAAAAGATATCTACGGGCTTCGTTTGATGATAACCACTACCAATAATGAGTTAATATTCAGTGAAGTATACCCTCTGTCGCGCATTTTTAATTAGTTTTATTGCGCTGCTTTTTGCAGTGTCTCCAGTGCATGCTCAGACTGTGCGGAATTTTACTTTTTTTGAAGGAACACAGTATCCTTTGCGCGTCACCTGGGTCTTCGGCGATGAACCTGGGCCGACTATCATGGTGCAGGGCGGAGTTCAGGGCGATGAACTGTCCGGCTTTTTTACAGGGCAGCTGCTGACCCGCTGCAAACTTCACAAAGGTAATCTGATTATCATCCCGCGGGCAAATGAACCTTCGATTCTGCGCCGTGCCCGTCAGATAAATGTAGACCTCAACAGAAGATTTGATAAAGAATATAATAGTTTTTATGAAGACCGTCTCGCTAAAGCTATCCGTTTTTTGCTAGATGATGCTGACGGTTTTATCCATTTGCACGAGGGTAGCGGGTTTTACAGCCCTCACTTCGTAAATAATTTAAGAAACCCAAATCGCTATGGTCAGTCAATGATCATAGACGCTACCGTATACAAAAACATTCCTCTTGCTGAATTGTGCCAACGCGCAATAGATAACCTGAATTCAAAAATATCTAATAAATCTTACTGGTTCACTCTTTTTAATACAGACACTTTTGATAAAGCCACTCACTACCCTGAGATGCTGAAATCTTTGACTTGCTACGCTCTTGTTGAACGCGGAATTCCTGCTATGGCGGTGGAAGTCAGTAAAGATATAATGGATCTTGAATGGAAGGTGCGTCACCAGTTGCAAGCAACAGTTCTTTTACTTGAAGAATTCGGATTAAAGGTTGAAATACCGGAATTTTCATTTCCTACCGAAGGAAAAACTTCGGGGCTTAAAATATTAATTAACGGCAGTCCGCTTTCAGGCCAGCGCGTGAACCTTGTGCGTGGAGGTCCTGTTTCGACTTCCGGTCAAAGCGATGTTGTGGCTGACTCTATTCTTGAACCGGCTGTTGCTGTATACGCAAGTGACCGTCCTAATCTCAATCTTTTGACAGCTCCGCGCATGGCTTTATCATCGTTTCCTGTCCTTGAAATAAGTCTTGATGGTGATACGACTACGACCGCAAAGATCAGTTGGAGCGGACAGCAGGAAAATTCTCCAGAACCGCACGGTCCGGTATTTTTGTGCTGGCTGAACGGCAACCCTCATTTCGTACCGGCTTCCGGAGTATTAAAGGTTCTGGAAGGTGATCAGTTCATTATTGAAGGGGTTCTCGGTAGTAACAGAGATGAAATACTTAATCTGAAAGGTTTTGTCGCCTCGGTTACGGTTAACAGCGGGCAGGATGTCGGGTATGAAATTATCATGGATCCGTCCAATTTTATGGACAAGTATAAGCTTGAAAGCGACGACGGCGGGGCCCGTTATAGAATAGCCAGAGAGACTCCCGGTAAGCGTGGAGCAGAGTTTTATCTTTCAGTTTTTCCGCGTATTGTAAAAGCTCTTAGAGTGAGCCGCGCGCATGGATCTGACATACTTATTAAATGGAAGCGTGATACTGCTCTTGAACTGCCGGCTGACAGATATGTTCTTTCTGAAGCGTGGAGTAACGGAAAACTTGATAAAATTCAGCCATTTATTAATCGTCTTCCTGTTGCATGGGGCGAATCTTTTGATGTTGAACCCGGTAAAGATGTTACAGTAACACTTCGTCATTCCACAACATTCGAACTTGTAGGCGGTATGACATTCAAAGGCTCAACGCAGATGCAAACTTCGCTTGATTAATCGGTAAGCATGAGGAGTATTATGAAAGCCGTAACTGAAAATTGCTATGTTAATCTCCCTCTTAGATATATTTATAATACTCCTGAGTATCTGGATTTGTTTATTGAAAATTCAATTCAGCCTGAACTGGGACTGGATTGTTTAGGAAGTGAATGTCTCAGCAAAGACTGGCTGCTTACGATCAGAGATCGTCTCGCTGCTGCGGGACTTAAATGTACAACACATCTTCCTTTTCTGGATTTAAAACCCTCCAGCCTTAATCCTGCGATTCGTCAAGCCTCTATTGACACCCTCTGCGGGGCATTTGAGCTTGCAAAAATATTTTCGCCTGAAAGGATGGTAATGCATCCTTCCTTTACATCCTGGCTTGAGCCTCCTCTTTTTGAGGAAGCTTATGAAAATTGTCTGGATGGAATCCGCAGTTTAAGTGATTCATGGCCAGACCATCCAATGCTTTGCCTAGAAAATACGTATGAATATGATCCCGGGCCGCTTTTGCAGCTTGTAGAGGATCTGGATCGCGAAAATATCGGCATTTGTTTTGATGTGGGACACTGGCATTCTTTTTCTAAGGGATCGGAAAAAAATGATTTCGATTTCTGGTTTGATTCACTTGCTCCGTATATTCGCCATATGCATCTGCATGATAATATGGGACGTAAAGACGATCATCTTGCTTTAGGAGAAGGATGTATAAAATGGGAGCATATTATCCAGCGTGTTAAGGAGCTTAATCCTTTGCCTTCAATTACCCTTGAACCGCATACTCGAGATGATTTTGAATCTAGTTTGAGATATTTCAGGGAAAAGATCGCACCGAAATTATTTTAGTATTTACAGTTAATATTTTAAATAATAAAATGGTCATATATTTCAGAGTGTTTTTCTAAATTTTAGCGGGTTAACTTTGTAATATAAGTTAACCCGCTAAAATTTGCGCAATAAATTCAGCAGCATTTTTTATTGCTGATAAAGCTTAAAGTTAATTTTATTAAATAATAAAAATATGATGGTTGCGAGAATTTCCATTAAAATGATCTCGTTGACCCAGAGGCGTTAAAAAATGAGCAATATATTCACAAAGGCAATAGTCAGAACTCCGGCAGATAGTTTGGGAGACGGGCTGACTGAGGCAGGACTGGGTTGCCCTGATATGGAGCTGGCTAATGTGCAGCACCGTAATTATATAAAATATTTTGAGAATAAAGGAATTGATGTGACGGTTCTTGATGCCGATCCGCAGTACCCTGATTCTGTATTTGTTGAAGATACCGCTGTGATGATACCCGTTGCCGGCGGTGTTGCCGCATTTCTTACCTGCCCCGGGGCGCAGTCTCGGCGCGGAGAAGTGGTACGTATCAAGGAAGCAATCTCCACGGTTGCGGATGAAGTATTTCAGATGGAAGGGGACGGACTCATGGAGGGCGGTGATGTTCTGCTCATGGGTAAGACTTTTTTTGTTGGTATAGATTCGCGTACGAATTCGGCAGGGTTTGATCAGTTCGCAAAGGTCGTCTGCAAATTAGGGTATGAATGCATAGCTGTTCCTTTTAAAAATGGAATGCCGCACCTCAAGACTGAATTATCCGCTTTGGATGATGAAACCCTGATTATGAGTAGCCGTTTTTCCACCCGTGATGAATTTTCCAGCTTTAAAAAGCTGATTGCTCCCACCGGTGAAGAATATGCTACCAACTGCTTGTATACAGGCAATGCGTTGCTAGTTCCGGCAGGGTTTCCGGCCACCGCTGAGCTGCTGGATAAAAACGGATTCAGTCCTGATTTTATCGATATGTCTGAGTTCAGAAAAATGGACGGAGGACTGACCTGCCTGTCACTGCGCTGGTAATAGTTCGAGATCAGAGGGCTATTTTTTCAAGCGCGTCCTGTAAAATTTCTTCATAACTTTGGTCGGAACGGACAATAAGATGCGCGGCGTTCATGAAGCTCGGTTCAAATCTGTTGAGCAGGAGTGATATTTGTTCGCGCGCGTCTTCTGATCTGTCTGAAGCATTCAGCAGAGTCACGAAATCTGACATGATGTAGAGTACTTTGCCGTTATCTTTCAGAAGAGTGCGGTTTTTTTCTGAAAGAGCGGCTCCTCTGGGAAGGCTTACAATCTGATTATCTTTAGCTGTGGTTTCTATGATGGCGGGGTTTCCGTCAGCTCTTCTAACAATAACAACTTCTCTACCCAGTTTTTTTGCAATATCTGCGGCGATTGATTTTCGCAGGTCATCGTTAAGCGAAAAAATGAAGACATTTCCAGAATCCCTTCCGCCTATGACGATATCTTTATCCTTGTTGGAAGTGCGGATAGTTCTCTTCTCAGGCTCAGCTACTTGGTATTTAATATCAGTCATTTCAATTGTCGTTTTCACAGTAATTCTCCTGATGCAGATTATATAATTTGCGTGTTGTTGTTTGATAATTTCAATTACTACTTTCTGGCGAAATGAACAGTGCGTTTGTATTGCGAGTCATCAGGAAGTTCTTTTGAAAGATAGGTGACCGTCCACTTTTCGGAAAAAAGGTTTTGTGTAAAATCAAGCAGATTGAAAAAACCGTTTTTGATATCAGCCTGCGGGTATAGTTTAAGAAAATCTCTTTCAGACATTCCGAAATGTCTTTCTACCAGATAGATCGGACGGAATGTTAAGAGCATTTCAGATTTGCTTCTGCTCTCAAGACCTTTAAGTATGGGAATTAAAAAGCCGCTTGAAATATTAATTTTGCCGAGAATGTCTATCAGCATGCCCATATCAAAGGTTTGGGTAGCTGGTTCAGATGCAAAGTTGCATGTTTCAAACTCTACACCTTTAATGTCATAGAGGGCGGCTAGTTTTCTTGCTCCTTTGATGACCTTGGGTTCCATATCGTAACCGACAACTTTCTTTGCTCCGCGTTCGTGAGCATAAAAAGTGAAGTGTCCAAGGTTGCAGCCCAGATCACAGACAGTTTTACCTTTGAAATCAAGATCGGTAAATTCGGGATCAATTCCGTCAATATCGTGCCCGACTCCGCTGCTCAGTTTGTTTCTTTCAAAGTCATATAGCGGACGCCAAATTATATCCTGTCCAACTTCTTCAACAATTTTACTGATTTCGGCATTTGGAGTCATATTTACTCTTTGTATAATAACTGGTGATTTTTTTAATAATTAATTTAAAGCCATTTTTTTCATGCTTAATTCAATTTCCGATTTCGGGTATAGCTGTATTACAATCGTAACTCAAGAACCTGATTCGGATTGCATGGTTTTTTAATGCATGCTACTCAAAATTCCCTAATCAGGAGATATTTCTTGCAGCATATCAGCGAACCGTTTGCTTCCGGTGAATCCTTCATTCATGGCTCTCATCCCGGTTTCCGGGTTATTTGTGCATTCCTTTTTTCCCTTGTCGGGGCATTGGTTATGTCGCTTCCCGCTGCGATAATGATTTTTATCTCCGGTATTCTTTTCGCCTTTTGCGCGCGTCTTCCCATGCTGAGCCTAATGAAACGGCTGCTTTACGTTAATGGATTTATTTTTTTTCTATGGCTTTTTTTACCGTTTTCCAGGCCCGGTGAACCGCTTTTTACAGTCGGACCTTTTACCGCATCAGCTGAGGGCGTTTTATACGCCGCGATTATCACCTTAAAATCGAACGGAATTGTTCTGGCTGCTACCGCGCTTATTTCAACTATGCCAGTGCAGTTGATGGGCGCTGGAATGCAGTCGCTTAAACTGCCTGATAAACTTTGCAGACTGTTTCTGTTCACATGGCGCTATGTGCACGTCATGGGTGAAGAGTATGAGAAGATGAAGCGCGCGGCCGTTATGCGCGGCTTTGTTCCGCGTAATAGTATGAGGACGTACCGCACTTATGCATGGCTGCTCGGGATGCTTTTGGTGCGAAGTTGGGACAGGGCGCAAGTTGTGTGGCAGGCAATGCTTTGCCGTGGCTTTACCGGTAAATTTTATACTTTGAATGTATTTAAAGTCAGGCGGTCTGATTGGCTTCTTTTTGGAATGACGGTTCTGCTTGCAACCGCTGCTATTGTTTTCCAGTTGCATAAAATAGAGGTGTTTTGGTGAGTTATCCGATTTTTTCCTTGCGTGATATAAATTTTGTTTATCCCGGTGGTAACGAGGTTTTAAAATCCGTTAATTTTGATTTGCGATGCGGCGAAAAAATCGCGTTTACCGGACATAACGGCAGTGGCAAAACTACCATGCTCCATATTATTATGGGACTTTTGACGCCGACATCCGGGCAGGTCCTTTTTAAAAACAGCGAGATGAAAACCGAGAAAGATTTCAGGGAACTTCGTAAAGGTGTAGGGCTTCTTTTCCAGCAGGCGGATGATCAGCTTTTTTGTCCCACCGTTATCGAAGATGTTGCCTTCGGACCTTTGAATCTGGGAAAAAATCCGGATGAGGCCCGCGAAATTTCAAAATATATACTTTGCCTGCTCGGCCTTTCAGGTTATGAAGAAAGAGTAACTTACCGTTTGTCCGGCGGTGAAAAAAAACTGGTATCGCTTGCTACAGTGCTCGCGATGCAGCCGGAAGCTCTGGTTCTTGATGAGCCTACTAATGACTTAGATCCTTCAATGAGGGACAGACTTGCTGATATCTTATGTTCACTGGATGTCGCAATGCTTGTCGTTTCGCATGACTTGAATTTTTTAAAGAAAGTCACGGATGTTGAATACTCCTGCTGTAACGGTACTGTACAAAAGGGTGCATCAGTTTTTACTGCCGACAATAGCTATATGAATTGCAAACTGTAGGTTTGTGAATTTTAATTTAAAGGAGGACCGTATGCCCAAGTTTAAATTTTTATTGCTGTTAGCAGTTATTCTCTTGTTTGTTTCCAGTTGTTCAGATGAAAAGAAAGTAACCATGAAAGTAACGGCTACGGCTTATAATTCATATAAAGATCAAACCTCCGCGACTCCTTTTGTCGGCGCGTGGGGTGACAAATTAAAACCGGGGATGAAGGTTATTGCCGTTTCGCGCGATCTTCTTAAAAAGGGTCTTACCCGTGATACTGTTGTCAGAATTGAAGGTCTTGAAGGCAAGTATCTGGTTAAAGATAAAATGAATAAACGTTGGACTGACAGGATTGATATCTACATGGGGCTTAATACCGACGCCGCAGACGAATGGGGTGAACGTAAAGTTGTTATTGCATGGGAAGAAGCCGAAAACTGACGATATTAAATTTGGGCTCAGTGTAAAAGATAAGGCGTGCTTCGATTGGCGGAGCACGCTTTTTATATGGGAAAAGAATGACAGCTGCATTAATCAAAAAATACTTTTTGAATCCTCGCTCAACCTCTTTATCTTTTCAGATGATTTACGTAAGGATGAGCTTCGCGGCAGTTTTTGATTTGTTTCACATTAGTAAAAGCAAGATTTATGGAGCGTTATTTGAGCGAGCGTAAAAGAAATCCTCAGCAGAGCATTCGGGCACACTGCTTGTGGTGCATGGGTGGAAGTTCTCAGCTTGTCAGAGAATGTCTGGACGAGAATTGCTCACTTTTTCAGCTTAGAGGGCCTAATTCCGATGAAGCTGAGCGTGTTTGCATACGTGCAATACGAAGATATTGTCTCGCATGCACGGTAGGTGACAGGCAGGCTATCAGGGCATGCCCTGAGAAAGAATGTGTTTTGCGACCTTACAGATTCGGAGTTCACCCTAGAACCATTAAGAGAAGAAAAAAAAGGCAGATTGAAAAAAGCCATTTGATGCTGCCGGGAATGTAGGGTGCGGACTTATTCCATTATGGAATAATCCCGAATAGAGTCAGCTCTGCCACAATTTTATCTTTAGTAAGAGGCTTGAGAATAAAGGTCGTTGAGTTTCCACGCAGGTATGTTTCAGATATCTGCTCTTCATCGTCCATAGCGGTCATGATGATCGGTATTTCTTTATTTAATTCAAGACCGTTTTCTTGTTCTATCTCCCTTATTTTCCGCAGAGCATGCGATCCATCCTGTGAGCATATTTTTGATTTTATGAAAATAGCGCTGAATGAATCTTTTTTATCTAAAGAATCAGTAAAAGCTTTAACAGCTTCATCGCCATCACTGACGAGATAATACTCACCGTGATCTTTAACTGTATCGGTTATGAGTTCACGGTGGAGTTCATTGTCGTCAGCGATGAGAAATTTCATGCACAGCCTCCTGATGCGAGCAGATTATAAGCACTTACTGGTAAACAGGGTTGATGGTATTCGTGTTATAGTCTTGTAATGTGGCAGGTCTGACTGTGATTCCTTTTAGCTTATCTGTCTGATTCTTTCATGGACAGGGCAATTCTTTTGCGTGCAAGGTCCACTTCCATCACTTTAACAAGAACGGCCTGCCCAGGGTATACTACATCGGACGGGTTGCGCACAAAGTCGTCTGTCAGTCTGCTGATGTGGACCAGTCCGTCCTGATGGACTCCAATATCTACAAATGCTCCGAAATTGGTTACATTAGTGATAATTCCGTTCAGCATCATGCCTTCTTTAAGGTCTTCAACCTCTTTTACATCATCATCAAACTGGACAAGTTCGAACTCCTTGCGCGGGTCGCGGCCCGGTTTTTCGAGTTCTTTCATAATATCTTCAAGGGTAGGCAACCCAAGATCGTCTGAAATATATTTTTCAAGTTCGATTTTTTTTCTGAGTTCCGCTGAGTTAATAAGGTCAGAAACGCTGGCATTAAGATCTTTAGCCATTAGGGCGACCGTATCATACCGTTCCGGGTGAACGGCTGTTTCATCAAGCGGATTTTTAGCGTTTCGGATGCGCAGGAATCCGGCGCATTGTTCATATGCTTTAGGTCCGAGCCTCGGGACTTTTATCAGAGCTTTGCGTGATGCAAACGGTCCGTTTTCATTTCTCCAATTGATAATGTTGGCAGCAATTGCTGAACTAAGACCGGAAACTGATTCTAAAAGCTTTGCGCTGGCAGTGTTAAGCTCAACTCCCACCATATTTACGCAGGATTCCACAACTCTGGTGAGGCTTTCAGCCAGTTTTTTCTGATCAACATCATGCTGATATTGTCCGACTCCGATAGATTTAGGGTCGATTTTAACAAGTTCGGCCAGCGGGTCCATAAGTCTGCGCCCGATTGAAACAGCTCCGCGAACGGTGATATCATAATCGGGAAATTCTTCTCTGGCGATAGGGGAGGCTGAATATACGGATGCACCGGATTCGTTGACCATTATGATCGGTAGAGACTCTGGCAGATCAAGACCTTTGATGAACTGTTCTGTCTCGCGTCCTGCGGTTCCGTTACCGATGGCAATTGCCTCAATGGAGTATTTTTTAACCAGAGCTACAACCTTTTCTCCAGCTTCTTTCTTTTTGCCGTCGGAAGTAACCGGGTAGATGGTATCGTTGTGTTTCAGCCCGCCCTGTGCATCCAGACAGACGAGTTTTGCGCCGGTTCTGAATCCGGGGTCAAGAGCAAGAATGTTCTTGCTGCCAAGGGGTGGAGCGATCAATATTTCTCTAAGATTAGAGGCAAAAACTTTGATGGCTTCGGTTTCAGCTTTTTCAAGAAGATTGGAGCGGAGCTCTGTTTCCATCTGCGGGGCAAGTAATCTTTTATAGCTGTCTGCGGAAGCTTTTTCCACCTGCTTAGATGCTGCAGAAGTGGACTTAACAATATTGCGGCTTAAGGTATCAAGACCTTCCTCTTCCGGTGGGCGGAAGGATACTTTAAGGAATTTATCTCTTTCACCGCGAAGCATGGCAAGAATTCTATGACCCGCAGCTTTTCGCGCAGGTTCGCGCCAGTTGAACCAGTCTCTGAATTTGGACGCTTTGTCTTCAGCTTCAGGTGAAAGGGCGGTTTTAGTTGCGTGTGATTCAAGGGTTGCCTTGCTTTCAAAAAGTGAGCGCACGGCCTGACGCAAAGCCTGATTTTCTGCTATCCTTTCCGCAATTATATCGCGTGCTCCGGCTAATGCGTCTTCTATGGTTTCAACCCCTTTCTCCGCGGAGATATAACTTTCTGCTTCTTTCTCAGGATCACATTTCTGGGCGAAAATTTTAACTGCAAGCGGTTCAAGTCCTTTTTCAATTGCGGCTTGTCCCTTTGTTTTACGTTTGGGCTTGTACGGCAGATATAAATCTTCCAACTGCCGCATATTCTGAGCAGCATTTATTTTACTGCGCAGTGAGTCCGTTAGTTTCCCCTGTTCTTCAATTGAATTAAGGACGGTTTCACGTCTTTTATCAAGCTCATTAAGTTTACCTAAAAGGTCGCTGACAGCTTCCACTGCGACTTCATCCATGCTTCCTGTAGCTTCCTTACGGTAGCGGGAAATAAAAGGAATGGTTGCACCTTCCTCAAGAAGAGAAATAGCAGCTTGTACATTTTTAACAGGTAGATTCAGTTCGGAAGCGATGCGGGATATATTATCAGTGGTCATTTATTCAGCCGTTTTTAGGTGTTTATTGAGTAATGATACTTAATCAGTCGGAACAGTCACTTTCGCTTGTTAACTGTTTTCAGTCAATGTTGTTTATTATGGGGGCCTATTTTACTTTTGGCTGATTCCAGCATTTCGTGACGCCTCAATCACCGCACGTACCACGCCTGGAAATCGTGCTTCCAGATCATCCATACGTAAAGAATTGAATAATTCTTTCCCTTCACGCCGGGTAGTCACTACCCCCGATTCGCGGAGCACTTTAAAGTGATGAGATAGCGATGATTTGGGTATGTCTAAGCCGAAACAACCGCATTGAATTTCAGATTCGTTTGCGAGTTTCAGTACAATTTGCAGTCGTACCTGATCACTTAGAGCCTGCAATACCTTCGCTAGATTTATCTCATCCCGTGATGGCTGTTTTTGTTGATTAGTATTTGTCACAAAAGTTTTCCTTATTTTTCAGTAGATCTTATAGAAATTTTGTTGACCTGACAACTTAGTTCGAATAGTTTCGAATTAACTTAGTTCGATAATTATCGAATTGAAATTTTAAATAGATCCACAATTAAACAAGTGAGGATTAATTATGAAAGCTATTGCTGTTAACGGGAGTCCTAGAAAGAAGGGAAATACCGCAACTTTGCTTGAGCATGCACTAAATGGTGCAGAATCAAAAGGTGCAGATATAGAAATGGTGAATCTTTACGGGCTGAACTTTAAAGGTTGCATCAGCTGTTTTGAATGTAAAAAATTAGGCGGCAAAAGTTATGGAAAGTGCGCTTTTAAAGATGAGCTGACTCCTCTCTTAGAAAAAATCAGTGAAGCAGATGTTCTCATAATGGGTACGCCAATTTATTTTTCTTCCGAGACAGGTGCGATAAGATCCTTTTTAGAACGTCTTCTGTTTCAGTCTCTTACCTATACACCCGGTTATGTATCTATCTTTCCCGGTAAAATACAGGCTGGGCTGATCTATACAATGAACGTTACTGAAGAAAACATGGTCACTTATCATTACGATAAATCAATTGCCGGAACGCGAGGAGCTATAAGCAGGAATTTCGGGAATTGTGATCTACTTATTTGTTCAGATACTTATCAGTTCAAAGATTATTCTAAGTATGAGTCCTCTGTATGGGACGCAGAAGCAAAATTAAAGCGGCATAAAGAAATTTTCCCGCTGGATTGTAAGAAAGCTTACGAGATGGGCGTGAAACTGACTTCTGATGTGGCAAACGGTTAGCAGCAGATATTTGTTGTTAACGGGATTGATCAGTCCATTTTTTCACGAAAAATTAGTCCCCTGCGCCTGAGTGCAGGGGACTAATTTTTAATTATTATTCAATGTCAGCTTCTTCTTTTTCCCGTTCAGCTGGTGAAAGAGACCAGAAAGGAACTCCGTCCTTTGTCAGACGGAACTTATATTTGCGTTCTTCTCCGGCTTTGACCTTTGCAGCCATATATTCAAATTTACCGTTGATATCAACTAAGACTCCGTAAACTTTAACGATTACTCCGGGTCTCAGGTCTTTTATTCTAGGCTCAACAAAGTCTTTCGGTCCAAGGTGGACAAGAACTTCTTCTCCGTCTTCTTTGTCTCGGACCACAATGCCGACGCCTTCAGCCATTCCTTCTAACGGAGTAATATCCACTATTTTAATCAGTGTTCCTTTGAAAACATCACGGTCGGTATTGTCGTAAAGTTTGTCATATTTTCCGCCTTTCTCCCATCCTTTGATGTTCATATCCGCAGCACATGCCGCAGTGGCTGTGAGGACGCAGAGACATAGAAGAGGGACTAATTTCAAATTGACTTTTTTAAACACTTGGAAACTCCTTTTTCTGTCTATTTATTGCCAGATAACCAACTGCTGAATGCAAGCAGGTCTATTTTTTTCGCATCTGTAAAAGCCATCCCACGCTGAAAATCTGTCTTGATGAATTGAACTGTCACTTGTTTTGTTTTTATGTCTATTAAAAAAGCCCTGATATAATCCGCTCTGGCATACATAGAACCTTCATTGTCAGTTGTCCCGTTGTCTGCGCTGATATCATAGAGCAGTGCAAGGTCTGCATCTGTACCGGATAGGGCTTTTAAAACTGCATCTACATTCGGTGTATACTTATTGTACTTTCCTTTTACCCACAGTCCTTGTCCGTCAATGTTTTCAAGAACAGGTATGTTGCCCCCGTTAACAGGATAGGCTGACCACGCATAAACAAAAGAACCGGATTGTTTACAAGCGTCCTTCAAAGCCTGTGTCATTGTCCAGCGATATTTCAAATTAAAATCCATGGTGGATGCGCGCCATGGAAGCATTGCAACCTTATATGCTTTACCTCCTGTAGCAAACGGTGTGTCATACCCCGGGGCGGCCGCGCAGGAGACAAGTAACATTGACGTTAAAAGCATAATTATTAATTTTTTCATGGATAATCCTTTATGTAGATTGTGATAGTTACAATTTACATCGCAGCTTAAAGGATGTCCACTGCTGACAACAATATTAGGCTTGGCCCCGAGTCGATTTGCCGCTACACTCCGATTTGTTTTAAATTTGGAGGTACTTAGATGTCAGATGCTAAAAAGCCACAGAAATTATCCAGAAGAGGATTTCTTTTCGGCGGATTCAGACGAAAAGATGACAAGGAGCAGGCTAATAGTGCGGCAAAACCTATTGCCGCAGCCGAAGTTGATCTTGATGTTCTTGCTGCGGCGAATGTTGCCTATGAGAATAAAAGGTACGCTGAGGCTTCAGAAAAATATAAAGATTTTATAAAATCAGAGCCGCATAATACAAATGCCAGAAAACGGCATGGACACAGTTTATATATGTGCGGAAAGTTCGTTCAGGCAAAAGTTGAATTTGAGCGGACTATTAAAATTCTTGGTGAAGATAATTTTGCGTCATTATATTTAGGATTGATTTTCTGCCGTATCGGGAACGTTGAAAAAGCTCTATCCGCATGGAAAGGATATTTCGATCCTAAAAAAATTGAGGTGCAGCGTGAAATAAACTTACAGATGGCACTTATTGAAAGTGATCCTGAATTTTCACTTGCTGAAGCCGCAGACATGGTTGAAAAAGTTTTAAACGAAAGTGCCGGATAGCCGCTTACATTAGAGCAAGTTCACCGAGCCGTTTAATACCGTTTTGAATCGCATCACTCCATGGAGATCCGCTGCTGAGCCTTATGTAATTTGAAAAAGCATCACGGGTTGAAAATACCGATCCCGGTACTATTCCTATCCCTTCCTCTTTAGCTCTGAAGAAAAGTTTTACCCCGTCTGTTCCGGCAGGGAGTTCCACCCACAGAACAGAACCGCCTTTCGGGTCGGTCACTTTTGTTCCTTTCGGGAATGACAAGGCTATCTCGGTTCGCATTTTAGTCATTTGTTCTTTCATGGCTAAGCGCAATTTTTTGAGATGGCGATCAAAGTGAGCGTCTTTCAGGTATCTGGCTGTGGCCATCTGAGTCGGGGATGCGCAGGATACATTTGTGGTGGCCTTTATTTCCATGGCTTTATCAAGAAAACGTCCCGGAGCCAGCCACCCTATACGGTAGCCCGGTGAGATTGTTTTTGAAAAAGACGAGCAGAGCAGAACTCCGCCTTTACGATCGAAAGATTTGAATGTCCGCGGCCGCGTGTCTCCGAAGTATATATCTCCGTAAACATCGTCTTCAACAAGTGGAATGTCTTTTTCTGCCAGCAGTTTAACTATTTCTTTTTTTGCATCATCAGGAGTAAGGCCGCCATCAGGATTATTAAAGTTGGGCGAGAGAATGCATGCTTTAATATCGAATTTTTTTACCGCAGCGGCCAGTTCTTCAGTATTGATTCCGTTTTTAGGGCAGGACGGTATTTCCAGTGCCCGAAGTCCAAGGCTTTCCACTAATTGCAGGAAACAATAATAGGTCGGCGATTGAATCAGAACCAGATCTCCGGCGCGGGTAAGTGAGCGCAGGGAGATATACAGAGCTTCCATTGCACCGATAGTGATCATCAGCTCATCAGCAGTGATATTGGAACCGCAATCTACCGAGCGGAAGGCAATCTGTCTGCGTAATTGCAAGTTTCCGGCAATAGATTCGTATTCCATGGAAAGGGCAGGATTTTCTTTGACCACTGCGGTCATTATCTTAGCCAGATGTTTTGTCGGCAACAGTTCACTGCCGGGGCAGACAACTCCGAGCGGCAGTAATTTTTTATTTCCTACAGTTTCAAGAGCTGTCTGTATCAATTTGTTTTTGGTCACAGTATGCGGTTCAAGCATCGTGGCCGGTTTTACTATGGGCGTTGGAATCTTGCGGAATTCACTGCGTACAAAATATCCCGATCTGGGGCGGGATTCAATTAAACCTCTTTTCTCCAGCTCCTCATAAGCATGACTGACGGTAGAAATAGATACTTTTAAATTTGAACTCATCTGGCGCAACGAGGGGAGCTTGTCGCCGGGTGTCAAATCTCCTGCGTGGATATGCTTTGATATTTCCTGTTCAACTTTTTTATATCTGTATTCGTCATCATCACGCTGAATATTCATAATTTAACCCTGTATTATTAAATCTGTTATGATTCAGATTTGTATAAACTGTATCTGTACTGGTTGCAGATTGTATGATCTTTTATCCTCAGCTTCAAGGAAATTTTTTAGAATGGATTTGTTGAGTATTAATGTCGCAGGAGGTAAGTGTGGAATCCATAATGAGTTCCAAGAAAATTAGATTTAATAGCGTATTGATGTCAGCTGTAAAACAAGCGTTGCCTATTGTGCTTGGTTTTTTGCCTGTCGGGTTTGCGTATGGAGTTTTAGCCCGCAAGACCGGAATTTCTATTGATAACACTATATTAATGTCTCTGCTTGTTTTTGCAGGGTCGGCGCAGTTTATAGCCGTGGGGCTGCTTGCGTCCGGAGCCTCGGCTGTATCCATAATTATAACTACCTTTATCGTTAACCTGCGCCACTTGCTCATGTCTGCGGCTTTGTCCCCGCATTTGCGCAAGTGGGGCAAACTGGAGCTTGCAGCTTTCAGTTTTCAACTTACCGATGAAACTTTTGCAGTGCATTCAACCAGATTCAGCAATGGTGATAACTGTAAAAGTGAAACTTATTTAATCAACTGTATTGCCCAGCTGGCATGGGTCTGCGGGACTGTTCTGGGAGTTATTTCAAGTTCTCTTATTACAGACATTAGACCGATGGGTCTCGATTACGCTCTTCCGGCAATGTTTATCGCTCTGCTCATATTTCAGATAAAAGATAGAAGTCATATCATAGTCGGGGTAATAACCGGACTGCTTTCCACCGCACTTGCTCTTGGCGGAGCCGGACAGTGGAATGTAATAATCGCAACACTTATCGGCGCAAGTCTTGGAGTTGTATTGTCATGGATCAAAAATTAATTTTTCTTATAATCGTAGGGATGATGGCGGTCACTTACGGTCCGCGTCTTCTTCCTGCGCTGACTTTAAGTTCAAGAGATCTTCCGCCCGTAGTGGTGCGCTGGCTGGGATATGTACCGACTGCGGTACTGTCTGCATTGCTGGTACCTTCGCTTTTAGCCCCCGAAGGCGTAATAAATTTGGGTTTTGATAATATTTATTTCTGGGTCGCGGTCCCGACTTTCGGCGTGGCCATGTTTACGCGTAATTTTTTCGGAACAGTTGCTTTCGGAATGGGGATGGTCGCTGCGGTCCGGTATTTTATTTAGATGTAATTCCGATAGATTATTAGAATATAAAAAATAGCAGTCCGTGAAATACTCACAGACTGCTATTTTTTAATTACGATATAATATGGCTGGAAAATTTTAGTTTCCGGCTATTGAATCGGTCCTTCTGCTTTACCCTGTTCCTGCTCGGCCGCAATCTGCGAAAGTTTTGCGCGGATATATTCGCCGGCAATGTTTCCCTGTTCGTCCTTTTGAGTTGGCGCGTAGGCTGAGATGTCTTCTGCAATCTGTTTTTCCATCCGCTCGGACTCCATGAACATAATATATACTAAGACGAGCGCGGAATCGTTTTCAGGTGTTCCGCTGCAAAGTTCTTCAATTTGATTTTTAGGGACAGTTTCAAGCAGTCTGTCAATGAACATGACGGCCCATTTCTCATATAGTTCGGCAATGGTCGGGATCATTGATTTTATATTATTGACTGATCTTTCATCAATGTTGGGCATGGTCATAGTTATGAACTCTCCAATGGCGTTTTGGCGCGCTGATTCATCGTGAGTACATTTTTTCATTATGACCGCGTGAATATATTCTCTGATTTTTGCTTCTTCCATTTCCCTGATACCTCACTCTGCAAAATTTAAATTGCTTACCTGCATTTGTCCTGCAAACTGATTACTAGAAAGATTCTTTGCAGGCAACCGCGCTTATAAATGAGTTAAAAAAAATGAGGCCTATTTAAGTCGTTTATTGACTTTTATGCGCATTACGTATCTGCTTTTCAACCGAACAGCTGCGCAGGCTGCTTGCCAGCAAATCTGTCACAGTCTGTTATATTCACTTAGATGATTGCTGTTATTGTTTATATGCTTTTTATTGGAGAATTTTCATGGATTTTATTTTTAACATGCTACCTTTATTTAAAATTATGTTTGTTTTTATCTGTATGCTGATAGGCATAAGATTTAAACTTGGGGTAGGATTATCGGTTTTGGTGGGCGGACTTGTTCTGGCTCTGATAACCGGTATGAAAATGGACTTGTTGCTTGAGACTACTACGTCTGCAATTATAGATAGTGAAACTATTTATCTGGTATTAATTGTCGCTTTGATCATGTTTTTGAGCGGACTGCTTGAATGTACAGGGCAAGCCTCACGAATTATGGAATCTCTTACCGGATATCTAAGAAGTCCGAGACTGCGTCTTGTTTTTTTCCCGGCCTTGATAGGGCTGCTTCCTATGCCGGGCGGGGCTATTTTTTCTGCCCCGATGATCCGCGAAGCCGCTGAAGGTCTCGATGTCAGTGATAGTAATAAAGTAGTAATCAATTACTGGTTCAGGCATTTGTGGGAACTTGCATGGCCGCTGTATCCGGGGATGATTCTCGGTGCAGCACTCAGTGGCATGTCCGTGTTTAAATTTATCAGCTATACGTTCCCCGGACCTATTGTTGTATTTTTACTAGGGTACTTCTTTTTCTTACGCTCTTCAGTTCTGCCTCTTAAAAAAGGTGTGCACGATAATATTGAAGTTAAATCAGGTAACGCTTTAAGAGCAGTGAAAGAGAGTTTGCCACTGCTTGTCGCTATCGCCGGTTCCTTGGTCTTTGAAGGTCTTTTTTCTTTTATATCGCCGAATATTCCATTTGAAGCTGCGATCATTACAGCATTGTTTCTTGCTGTACTTTGTGCGGCATTTGCTAATACTGGATCAATCGCAATTATTCGCTCTTTGTTGGTGCAGAAAAGATTTATCAGTATGGTCTTTATGATATTTTGTGTGTTTATATTTAAAGACGTTCTCGGCTCTTGCGGCCTTATTACAGAGCTTTCGCGCCTTGCCGGCGGTGAAACAGCTTTAATTGCCGCGGCTGTTTTAGTTCCGTTTGTAGTCGGTTTTATTGCAGGCATTACTATGGCTTTTGTAGGGGCCGCAATGCCGCTGGTTGTGGGACTTGTTCATTCAATGGGGCTGACGCCGCAGCTTCCTGCATGGGCCATGCTGTGTATGTTTTCCGGTTTTGCAGGTATAATGGCGTCACCGCTTCATATATGTTTTCTTTTGACCTGCGAGTATTTTAATGTAGATTTATATTCAGCGTGGAAAAGGATTTTGATCCCCAGTCTTGTCCTGCTATGTCTGGGAGTAGCGTACTTTTTTGTTTTGGTGTAGTACCCTCAGACCTTACGAGGTCAAGAAATAAAAAAATTGGAGGAATACGATATGGCGAATCCTATGGTAATGATGGAAACTCCTGAAGGTGAAGTTTTAATTGAACTTTACGAAGACAAGGCTCCCAAGACTGTTGCAAACTTTTTGCAGTACGTTGACGAAGAATTTTACGCTGGAACAATTTTTCATAGAGTTATCAACAACTTCATGATTCAGGGTGGCGGTTTTGATTTTTCCATGAAAGAAAAAGCAACTCATGCTCCTGTTGAAAATGAAGCTGATAACGGTCTTAAAAATGAAGTAGGAACTCTTGCCATGGCTCGTACTATGGACCCTCATTCCGCTTCATCACAGTTTTTCATTAACGTAAAAGATAACGGATTCCTTGATCACACCGCAAAAAATCCTCAGGGTTGGGGCTATTGTGTATTCGGTAAAGTCATCGACGGAATGGAAGCTATCGACAAAATAAAAAAAGTGCGTACCCGCAGTCATGGTCCTATGGACGATGTTCCGGTTGATCCTATCAGCATCATTTCTATGATTCGCTTTGAAGATTAATGTGTAAGTACTGAAAAAATCAATTTTAACGCCGAAAAAGGAATATCCTTTTCGGCGTTTTTTTTTTACGCTGAGGCAAAGTGTTGTAATCGGTTCTTATTTGGATGATTTTATTTTGGTAATGGCTCTGAAGTGTCACAATAGGTGTCGTTAAGTATTATAAGGCGCAGAGGTAGAAGTTGAATAATTCTGAATTAACAATCCTGGTTATTGATGATGAAACTTTTGTGCGCGAAACAATCAGTGATTATCTTAGCGATTCCGGTTTTAATATATTAAATGCCGGTGACGGCGCGGAAGGGCTTGATGTTCTCAGAGCAAATAAGCCTGATGCTGTTCTTGTTGATTTAAATATGCCGCATGTTGACGGGTTTGAAGTCCTTAAGGTCGTACGTGAGGAACAGCCTGATCTGCCGATCCTTGTTGTTTCAGGTGCGGGATTGATTGAGGATGCTATTAAAGCTGTACGTCTCGGGGCGTGGGATTTTGTCACCAAGCCTATCATGGATATGGGTATTCTTGAGCATGCCTTAAGTCAGGGGCTGGAACGAGCCGCCTTGATTAAGGAAAATAAAAAATACAAAGAGCATCTTGAAGCGGAGGTCCACAAAAGAACGGAGGCTCTGCGCAACGAAATCAGGATGAGAAAGAAAACTCAAGACGCTTTAATGGTTTTACAGGCAGAAGTTATTGAGACTCAGAAAGAAATTATCATGACTCTCGGCGAAGTGGTTGAAACCCGTTCCAACGAAACTGCTAAACATGTTCGCAGAGTTGCAGAGTATACAGCTATTCTGGGGCTGCGGGCCGGGCTTGATCCGGAAGAGGCTAATTTATTAAGACTTGCTTCTCCTATGCATGATGTCGGTAAAATAGGTATTCCTGATACCGTGTTGAATAAGCCGGGAAAACTTACCCCTGAAGAATTTGATCTGGTTAAAACACACACCACCATCGGACATGAAATTTTGAAACATTCCGAAAGACCGATTATCAAGGCTGCTGCAATAGTGGCCTATGAACATCATGAACGGTGGGATGGCAAAGGGTATCCTCGCGGACTTGTCGGTGAAGAAATTAATATTTACGGACGGATCACCTGTATTGCGGATGTTTTTGATGCTTTGGGTAGTGAACGTGTTTACAAAAAAGCATGGTCACTTGAAAAGATTAAAGGTTATTTTGAACAGGAAAAGGGTAAGCAGTTTGATCCTGCTTTAACTGATCTTTTTTTTGATAATATTGATGAAATCCTTGAACTGCGAAAACTGTATCCAGACGGGTGATTATTATTTTAAAATATATTTAAAAGGGTATTGAAAATTTCAATACCTTTTTTTTTGAATTAAAAATAACTACGAATATTTGAGCAGTTTTTCTACTTTAAAAGGTTCAGGGTGTTTTTTATTGCGCGCGAGACGCAGTGATCCTTTTCGGCACTTGTTAATGCATACGCCGCACCCCATGCATTTAGCGGGATCTATGCGCATACGCTTGTCACGAATCTTCATAGCTCCGAATGGACAGTATTCCATACACTGTCCGCACCCGATGCATTTGTTAGGATCGACTATGGATATATACCCCGAAGGAGCCAGCATCGGAATGCTGTTTTTCATTGCTTCCATAGCGCCGCAGCAGCATGGACAGCAGTTGCAAATTGAATAAAATCTGCCGAGCATCACATCTTTGAAAAATGCGTTATGTACATGTCCTCTGGCATTTTCAGCCTCAAGTATCCTTGCCGCTTCATCTATGGTTATGCGCCGTGCTTTGTCAGGATGATTTTCAACAACGAATGAAGCAAATGGTTCTCCGATAATTAAGCATACATTCAGAGGAAGGCACGGCTTTTTTTGTGTAGCGCGGCAAGGGCATTCAAGTGCTGCGATATGATCGGGCTCGCTGAGTACAATATCTCTGGCTTTGTTGTAGGGCAAAACCCGCTCGGGGATAGTTGCTGAAACTTCACGGCTTATATGTATAAGCTTAAGAGCCTCTTCAGTTATAATAATTTTGCCGTGATATGTGTCTGCAAAATCTTTTTTAAGTTGTTCCAATTTTTCTTTATCATCAGGATCGGCGATAAGACTTGTAATAAAGCCGGCAATCGGAGCAAGGTTGCTTTCACTCAAGGATGCTCCGATATGAGCATTAGGCCAGCGTATATACATAAAATTGTGAAGAACGTCTTTGATGGTCATGTTCTTATTTTCAAGAGCTTTCTTGAGTAATTTCCCGGTCTCGGTGTCCGGAATTGACTTATCAATAACTTTCTTCATGTATGGCCCTCTTGCTATATTAATTAGCAGAGCTGGAAAAAATAGTACAGGTTTTCTGAAAGTAACTTCACAAGATGAACGGGTTATGCCTATGTTGCATTTGTGCCTGATATCATAAGAAATAAGGTGATTATGCGGGAGTAGTTAAATGGAAATTACAGTTCGCAGACACGGTGAAAGTGTTGTTGTTTGCATTGGTGAAAGAATTGATGCTTACGGCGCCGTAGAGCTTGATAAAGTGCTTGAAGATCTTCTGGCTGAGCAATCGCTGGCATGCGTGGCATTCGATATGAGTGATGTATGCTATTTGAGCAGTGCCGGAATACGCAGTATTGTGAAAACTCTTAAGATTTTACGCTCTCGGCAAGGGGCATTGGCTCTTTGCGGTCTGCGTTCATATTGTAAGAATGTACTTGATACGGCCGGTATGACACGGACTTTAAATATTTTTGTTTCAAGAAATGAAGCCATGACTTTTTTGCAGTCCGTGCAATGGGAACGGCAAGCTCTTGAAAACTGGGATGACCTTGAAAATATGGATTCGCCCATCGGCGGTTTCAGATTTATTCCGGGTGAGAACAGTCAGGCTGAAATTAAAGTCATCGGTTCTGTCGCGGACGTTCTGCATTCAAGAGTAACTGAAAGCCGAATGTTTTCACGCAGATTTTCGCAGACAGAATATTCTATCGGAGTCGGCGGGCTTGGCAATGTTCCTGCAGATTATATGAAAGTTCTCGGTGCGATGATCACCATCGGCGGGACTATGGCATGGGTTCCTACCGACGGACATGACCTTGCGGATTTTCTGGTCCCGCAAAATGATACAGGTGCGGTGCTTATAAGAACTCCGTTTAATTTGACGATTGACGGAGGTTTTAATGAATATGTGATGTTTAATTCCACAGAGGAAGGCGGCACAACTCTGGATAAACTTTACAGGGGGCTTTTTCTGCTTGCAAGACGGCGGCGCAGAGATTTTAAAGGGGTTATAGGGGTAGCGGCGTGGACGCAAGTAAGCGAATTGATGGCGGGTACTTTGATGTGTTCTCCCATAAGTGAATTTGCTCCTGCAAACGGCAAAACTATCATTGATCCGGTTAACAGCGGAGAATGGTGGACGCGGGACAGCCTTCCGAGACATAGAAATGTCACCTGTCTTACATGCGGATTCGGAGTTGATCTTTCATGTGACCTTTCGGCTTATGAGCAGGCCGGTCTTTATGCCGGATTTTATATTGATCCTGCTACAGCCGGAGATAAAGGGCATATTTTAAATAATCATGGAGCTGTTTTCGAGCGTCTTCAAATGCCTGAGAGAATGGTTTCACTGGATAAATCCATTAGACAGGTAACTGCAAAAGCTGAGTTTAAAGATATGCGCAAATTGCGCGATAACAGTAAAATCACACGTGCTTTTATGGGAATAAGTTATATACAGAAAATTTCTCAGGACAGTTCGGGCTGGCAGGGCGGAGGGACTGAAGCTCTGATCAGCCGGGGGCTTGCTGATAAAAGGTACCGGATGGAAGCAGATGGGCCGGCCGTTCCTGAAAAGCGTGACGAGGAAATCAGTAAATTTCAACGGTTTTTAGAAACTCAGCAAGCCAAATTAGGAACCAAGGACTAACTTTTGCGGTTAAATTTGGTGCATAATTTATTGAATTTGTAATAGAGTAGCAGTGCAAAATATCAGGTACCTGTCTGCTTTTGATGTGCGTGGTAAGAAAATAGATTCTCGCATTGTAATATTTGGAGGTAATATGAAAAGAATAGTAATTTTGTGTCTTATTGCGATCGGAGTTTGCGCCGGCAGTGCGGTTGCGGCTGAAAATACGATTAAAATAGGTGTACTTTATAATTTAACAGGTCCGATGGCAGTAATTGATCAGCCCGGTTTTCATGGTATGGAGCTTGCCCAGGACGTGATAAACAGCGAAGGCGGAGTGCTTGGTAAAAAAATAAGTTTGATAGTTTCCGATTGCCGCTCAAATCTTGACGCTACGGCGGATGCCGCTTCAACTCTGGCCGGTGAAAAAGGCATTGTCGCTGTGTCGGGGCTTAACGATACAGACTACGCTATAGCTGCGGCCCCTGCTGTAACGACTAAGAATATGGTGTTCTTAACATCTGGGGCAACGATGCAGAATCTGCCTTATATGTATGGTAAATATTTTTTTATGACTGCTTTTGGGGATAATATGCAGGCACGCGCTGTGGCGAAGTTTGCAAAGCGCAGACTAAACACAACTCGTTGTTTTGTCGGGACAAATATTTCCAGTGAGTTTGCTAAAACTCTTTCTAAATATTTTAAGCGCAGGTATCAAAAATATGGCGGAAAAGTGGTCAAAGAGGATTGGTTTAATACCGGAGATGCCACGTATCCGCTGCCGAAAGAAGGTGATAATCCTGATTTGTTTTTCCTTTCAACCATTCCACCGGATGTGGCTAAATATGTGACAGAAGTCCGCGCAGCAGGATTTGAACAGCCGATTGCTTCAGGTGACGGATTTGATACTCCGGGATTATTAAATATTCCTCAAGAGTATGCCCATTCTATTTATTTTGCGACTCATGTAGCATTTGATAACCCTGCTCCGGAAGTGCAGGACTTTGTGGAACGGTATGAAAAAATGTTCGGGGTTACTCCGGAGAGCGGTTTTGCAGCACTTGGGTATGATTCAGTAATGCTGCTTGCCAAGGCCATTACAAAGGCCGGTTCAACAGATCCTGAAGCAATCAGAGCCTCTTTGGCGGAAACTAAAGAATTTAGAGGTGTTACCGGAGAGATCAGCTATCCTGAAGGTGTAAGGGTTCCGGATAAAAGTGTAGATATTGTCCGCTTTAGTAATGGAACTGTTTCATTTGTTGAACAGATTGCTCCTAATTAAAATGTTTTCACTCACTAATCAAAATGGAGAGGGAAATGGAATTTAATATTGTTGTAGAGCCTGCATCCACATGGTCTTCCGATGCGGTTATTTTTTTCGCGTTTAAGGATGCAGAGGATTTTCTGCCGGGATTTTCCCGCTGGATGGCAACAGAAGCAGACTGGGTTGCCGGTTCTCCGGGCCTTCAGGATTTCACGGGAGCACTTGGCAGTACAACGGTTATTTACGGTTCTTCCACTTCAATCCCGCGGGTTGTGCTTGTAGGACTTGGAGATAAGAATGAATTTGGAGTTGAGCAGTTCTGTCAGGCTGTTTCCTCAGTATTCTGCAAATGCCGTGAGCTGAAATTTCGAATTGTCGGAGCTCCGCTGGTAGCATTTGAAGGCATTGTCCTTGAGGATATGCATGAACATTTCGTAGTTGCGGCAATGAGCGGTCTTTATGCGTATGACGAGTTTAAAAGTAAAAAAGAAGAAAATGGAACACTTCCTAAAACAGTCAGGCTGCTGACAGACGTTGAGCCTCTTGATACGTTTGTTGAAACTATTCATAAAGGTCAGGCTGTCGGAGCGGCTGTTTCCTATGCCCGCGATTTAGTAAATTCTCCTCCTAATATTGCAAATCCGGTGTTTCTGGCCGAAGAAGCAAAGAAACTTGCAAAAAAATACGATTTTAAATTCAAGGCACTGAAACGCAAAGAGATTATTGATAAAGGAATGGGGGCATATGCTTCTGTATTTAAGGGAAGCGTAGACGAACCGCGGCTTATTACTCTTGAGTATTGTCCTAAAGGCCGAGAAGGGGACAAGCCTTTGGTCTTGATAGGTAAAGGCGTTACTTTTGATACCGGAGGGATTTCTCTTAAGCCTACAGGGCATATTGAGGATATGAAGTGTGATATGGCAGGCGCTGCGGCAATACTCGGATTTTTCAAAGCACTTGGAGAACTCAATCCTGATTTGCCTGTAGTCGGCATACTTCCTTGCGCTGATAATATGCCTGATGGCTTGGCAACCCGTCCCGGTGAGGTTGTGACTTCGCTTTCCGGTAAGACTATCGAAATTTTAAATACTGATGCCGAGGGCCGTCTTTTGCTTTGTGATGCCTTGGCGTATTCAAAACAGTTCGAGCCGGCGGCTATAATTGATCTCGCCACTCTCACAGGCGGGTGCATAGTTGCTTTCGGCTGGAGCGTTGCTGCTGTGATGGATAATTCTCCTAAACTTGAAAATCTTATTATTGAATCAGGCATGAGAGTCGGTGAAAGATTCTGGCCTATGCCGCTTTGGGATATTTATAAAGAAGAGCTTAAGAGTGATGTGGCAGATCTTAAAAATGTCGGATCACGCGAAGGAATGACTATTCATGCCGGAATGTTTTTGAAAGAGTTTGTGCCTGAAAATGTACCTTGGGCCCATCTTGATATTGCCGGACCTGCTTGGCGGCAGAAAAAAACAGCAACACTGACTGCCGGCGGAACAGGATTCGGAGTTAGAACTTTAATCGAACTTCTTTCTCAAATAGATTTGGAAGATATTTAACAAAAAAAGCTCCTCAAGTTTACTTGAGGAGCTTTTTAATATTTTATGCATAGGTTACAGCTAAACGCTTTCTTCAGCAAAAATTGTTTTAATCTGTTCTAACGGGCGATTGCTTCCGATCAAAAATTGCAACAGCAGAGTGGCCTTAAGCGCAGAAAGTCCTCCGGCTGTAATCACTCCTTTCTGTTTTAAATACGCAGCTCCGCCGGGGTATGCATAGATGGGCCATACTCCGCCTTCAACACATCTTGTACAGAGAACTACGATAACTCCGGCCGCAATGCATTTTTCAACGCCTGAGACCAGTCCCGGAGGAGTGTTGCCTGCCCCGAATCCTTCAAGCACGATTCCTTTTACACCTGTTTCCAATAATTTTTCCAAAATTATTGAATTCATCCCCGGATGACAGCCGACCAGATGAACATTTGAATTCACACCTGTGATCGGGAAAGAGAAACGCGGCCTTCTGTGGGAGTCTGCTCTTGTCAGAATAACTGATTCTCCGGATATAAACCCTATTCTGCCTGTATTTTGACCTATAAACGGGTCAACATTCAGGGAACTGGATTTGATGGCGTTCTTGGCTGCAAAAAGTTTGTCGGCCATTTGAAGGATAACGTCTGCTCCTTTCGGCGGTGGCAGCAGGCATACTCTGACTGCGTCCATCAGATTGCGTATCCCGTCATACCCTGATTCGTTGAAGTAGCGCATGGCTCCGGTCAGAATTACCGGTTTCGGGGAGTTCACGGATATGTCGAGCGCGTATGCTGTTTCAGCCATAAGGTCTGTACCATGCAGAATAACTGCGCCGAGAACCTGATCTTCAGCAAGATATGAATCAACGTCGTGAGCCAGTTTAAGCATCATTTCAGGGGACATGTGCGGGCTTGGAACATCCGACCAAAGCACCGGACGGATCGTGATGTCTTTATCGTCAGGAGTAATTTCTGAAATCAGTTTGGTGAAGTTTCCACCCGGAACAACCCCTCCGGCCTCAGGTTCTTCACTCATTCCGATTGTGCCGCCGGTGAATATGAGGACAACTTCGCCTGAAATATTATTTTTGGACATTTTTAGCTCCAAAGAAAGGATTGTTATCTATTTAAGCAAGTCAGGTAGCGCAGGATGTCTCGCTTGGCAATAGATGCTTATTTCATATAAAAAAACCTCTCAGACCGATTGCCTGAGAGGTTTTTTAAAGATTCAATTTTAAGCTGACTATTTCTTTTTAAGCTCTTTACCGCGTGCCATGTGGCGTTTAGCGATGGAAAGCTCAGATTTGCGCAGTCTGATTGACTCAGGTGTGACTTCTACCAATTCATCATCGGTGATGAAATGCATAGCTCTTTCAAGAGTCATAGGTCTGCATGGTGTAAGAGTTACAGCTTCATCTTTACCGGATGCGCGCATGTTGGAGAGCTTCTTTTCTTTGGTAGGATTGATATTAATATCAGTATCCTTGTTGTGCTCACCTACAATCATTCCTTCGTATACTGGATCACCAGGTCTAACGAACATTTCACCGCGAGGTTCAAGGTTGAAGATTGCGTAAGCAACAGCTTTACCGGCGCGGTCAGAAACAAGAGAACCTGTGTAACGTGAAGGGAAATCACCTCTGTAGTCGGAGTATCCGGCGAACAGAGTGTTCATGATTCCAGTTCCCTTGGTGTCGGTCAGGAACTCATCACGGTAACCGATGAGTGAGCGTGATGGTGCTGAAAATTCCATGCGGACACGACCTTTACCGTTGTTAACGAGATTGGCCATTTGTGCTTTTCTGGAAGAAAGTTTTTCAGTAACTACGCCCATGAATGCATCTTCACAGTCGATGAAAACCTGTTCCATAGGTTCAAGTTTCTTGCCGTTTTCTGTTTTGAAGATAACTTCAGGTCTTCCAACGGTAAGCTCAAAACCTTCACGGCGCATAGTTTCAATAAGGATAGCTAACTGGAATTCTCCGCGTCCTTTAACTATGAAACTGTCTCTGTATTCGCTTTCTTCAATTTTGACAGCAACGTTCAGCAGTGTTTCTTTTTCGAGTCTTTCACGAATTTTAGAAGACTGAACGAGTTTGCCTTCGAGTCCGGCCATTGGAGAAGTGTTGATTCCGAAGCGCATGGATACAGTCGGTTCATCAACTGTGATTCTTGGAAGAGCTTTAGGAGCTTCTCTGGTACAGATAGTGTCACCGATAGTAATCGCTTCAATACCTGAAACAACAACAATATCACCGGGATGGGCAATATCTGTTTCAGCGAAAGTAAGTCCGACGTATGTCTGTACTTTGGTAAGTTTCAGCGGAACGGTCTGGCCATGCTCGTTCATGCAGGCAAGTGGTACGTTTTGCTCAGTGGAACCATGGATTACTTTACCGATTGCAAGACGTCCGAGGTAGTCTGAGTAACCGAGGTCGGAGACAAGCATCTGGAAAGGTTCGTCTTCATCGTAGGAAGGTCCGGGGATATGCGATACAACCATGTCCATGAGAGGATGAAGGTTTTCACCTTTTTCTTCAAGAGTATGCTGAGCGATACCGTCTCTGCCGATTGCGTACATAACAGGAAATTCAAGTTGTTCTTCGTTAGCGTCAAGGTCGATGAACAGGTCGTATACTTCGTCAAGAACTTCAGTAGGGCGAGCATCACCGCGGTCAATTTTGTTGACAACAACGATGACTTTAAGGCCGGCTTCTAGAGCTTTTTTCAATACGAATCTTGTCTGCGGAAGCGGTCCTTCGGAAGCATCAACTAAAAGGATTGCTCCGTCAGCCATGCTCAAAGAACGTTCAACTTCACCGCCGAAGTCGGCATGGCCGGGGGTATCGATGATGTTGATTTTTGTTCCTTTCCAGTTAACAGCACAGTTTTTAGCTGCGATGGTAATCCCGCGTTCACGTTCAAGGTCCATGCTGTCCATGACTCTGTCATCAACAAGCTGGCCTTCGCGGAAAAGTCCGCTCTGCTTGAACATTCCGTCAACCAAGGTTGTTTTACCATGGTCAACGTGGGCTATAATAGCGATATTTCTAATATGATCGTTAGTAGTTTTTTTCACGGATTCCTCCGGCACATTACTGCCGCAAGCTTAGTTACCCGGAGCGGGTTACAATGCTAAAAAAGGATGCGGAAGGTCTGTTGTCGGTTTTTTTATAGAGTTGGTTAGATAAGGGATGGTTAGTTAGAGTATATTGCCACGCGTGGCAAGCAAAAAAAAGGCTAAATTTGTGACATATGTGTAACATCTTGATTTTATGTTTAATTAAACGCAAAGTATTGAGTATAAAATTGAAGAAATTTAGATTCTGTATTGCTTTCTTGCACCCGTAGAGCTTTTACTTTATGAAGACCCTTAAATTGAAGGAGCTCTTATGCCTGAGAAAGATTTACGAGTTGAATTGTTAACTATGACCCCTAATGCCCTTGAACTTATCTATGCTTCGTTCAGGCAGTGCTATTATGCCGGTTTTACAGCGGACATGTGGCCGCGGCTTATAAGCGGAGATATAGAAAAGGAAAAGCAGGATGCCTTTGTTTCCAAAATTCTTGAATCAGGACACGACAGCCCCATTGAGCATGTCAGCTTTACGTTTGCTGTAGAGGGGATTTCCAGAGCCTGTTCTCATCAGATCGTACGGCATCGCATTGCGTCCTATTCGCAGCAGAGCCAGCGTTATGTTGCTGAGAATGATATGGATTACATCATCCCTCCGGCAATTAAAAAGATTCCTGAAGCACGTGAACGTTTTGAAAAATTTATGGAAGAAGTGGGATCAGCATACAAAGATTTGCGCGAAATTCTTGTTGCTGCCGGGCGCGAGAGTAAAGCGAACGAGGATGCCAGATTTGTGCTGCCGCAGGCCGCGGAAACAAAGATAGTGATAACTATGAACTGTCGCTCGCTCATGCACTTTTTCAACTTGCGTTGCTGTCAACGCGCACAATGGGAAGTCCGCATCCTGGCAGATAAAATGCTGAAGCTTTGTAAGGAAAGTCTGCCGGCAATTTTCCGCAACGGCGGGGCCAGATGTGAGCAGCTGGGGTATTGCCCTGAAGCTGAAAGATTTGCATGCGGTAAATATCCCACCTTGAAAGAGCTGACTGAAAGGAAGTAGTTACTACATTATATATAGCATGCCCAAAAAATGGGTCTTATCGCTCATAATTAAACCTGTCCGGATTTCCTGGCAGGTTTTTTGTTTTTTTATGCGGCAAACGTGACCGAAATTGGTTTCAAAATATTTTAACTTTAATCTCGGGCAAAATATTCTAGCCTCAACAGGGTTATTTTCTTAAATGCGAATTATTTTTATTAATTTTTAATTTTAAATTTAAAATTCTTTATTATGATACGTTATAAGTAATAAAACGTGTTTTAGGAGTTTTTTTAGCAATTTTGTTATATAAAGTTGCAATTTTGTAGTTTCTAATCCCACCTTATTAGTCTGTATTTTTAGCATAATTTTTATTAAAAATAATTATGATGTGGATAGAATTTTCTTTAGAGTTCGTTTTTGAAAATAAATAGCAGTATTATCCGTTGGTTTATACGCCCTAAGCGATGTCAAGTATATATTAATCCAATTAAATTGGTATATTATTAAATGTTCTAAATTTAAAAGACTGCAAGCCCTTTGTTTTACTGGGCTCAGCTAAGTGTTATTTAAACTGTATTTTTTATAAGATGTTACGTTTTTGGATATTATTTTTTAATAATTAAGTTATATTAGTATGTTAAATAGGTTGTTTTTGTTTTTTGTGCTAAAGTACAAATTTATTATAATGAGTAGAAATTTTACTGACAGCGAGAGAAAGTGCGAAATTTTATGAAAAATAGAGATAATTTTAAATTAATCTGTGGAAAAAGTTTTCCACAGATGTTTAAAAAAATGATATTGACACTCGTCAGGCCAAGAAACATGCAGGTTTATACGGTTGCAAAGATCTGGCTATAAATGCTTGTAAAGTAAAAAATCTTTTATAAATTAATACGTTAAGTTGTAGAAAAAGATAGGATCAACATCGGGAGCTCAGTGGTATATTACGAGTTGATGTAATGTTGTCCTTTGACTTAGTTATCGCTCCATGATGACAGACAGCTGGAACAAAATTTTAAAATTTCTTGAGAAAGGGCTTAACCCCGGTCTATTCAAAGTTTGGATCAAACCTTTGAAGGCTGAAGTTAGCAATAACTCCATTAAGCTATATGCTCCTAATGAGTTTGTTGCTGCGTGGGTTAGAGACCGACTTTTAGACAATATTACCGAGGCAGGGACCCAGGTTCTTGGCGCTCGTCCAAAGGTTGAAGTTGGTGTTAACAAGGTTGCTGATAAGCCTGCCGGTTTAGTGCGCCCTAAAAGCCCGCAACAGGTGCAAACAAGCATGGGGCTTCCCATGATGCGCCCGTCGATAACTGCGAGAGTTCCGCGCTGGCGTTTTTCGTTCGATGACTTTGTCGTTGGAGATTCAAACCAGCTGGCATGTGCCGCATCGAAAAGCCTTTGCGATAATTCTCTGCCTGGAGATCAGCTGTTCCTGAGCTCAACTCCCGGGCTTGGAAAAACTCATTTACTGCACTCGATCGGTCAGGGGCTATGTGCTACCAGTAATAAGCAGCATGTTTCCATTGCCTGCCTTACAGCTGAAGAATTTGCCAATAGAATGGTCATGGCTCTAAAGGCCGGCGAAATATCAAGGTTCAAATCCGAATTCAGAGATAATGTTGATTGTCTTCTTCTTGAGGATGTTCATTTTTTTCAAGGCAAGCACAAGATGCAGGATGAGATTCTTGAAACTTTGAAATGCTTGCAGCTCCGCGGCTCAAAAGTTGTTATGACAAGTTCTTTTCTACCTCGCGAACTTGAAAAAGTTGATCCGCAGTTGGTATCCAGATTTTGCTCAGGCCTTTTAGCTGTTATCGCTACTCCTGATTTTGAGACTAGAAAACGCATTGTGCAGAGCAAAGCTATCCGGCTTGGTACTCAGGTGCCTGATTCTATATCAGAACTGCTGGCAGACCGTATTACAACGGATGTGAGACAGCTTGAAAGTTGTCTGCAGAACCTTGTTCTCAAAGCAAGATTGCTCAATAGAAATCTGACACAGGAATTAGCTTGGCAGGTCCTTGAGAATTATTCCGTGGAAAATAAGAATCCAAGCTATGACTCAATTGTTGAGCATATCTGTCGTTCTTACGATATTTCCACTGATCAGCTTCGTTCCAAAAGCCGGAAACGTCAGGTTGTTCTGGCCAGGAATACAGCTTTCTTTCTTGCTCGCAAATATACCGAACTATCTTTGAAAGATATTGGCGAAAGGCTCGGCCGCAGACATTCAACCGTGATTAAAGGGATTACTAATGTTGAACGGGAAATTTCTTTGCAAACACCTCTTGGCAGGCAGTTGCAGGATACCGTTGCCCGCTTAACTCCATAGTCATACTTGCCCGTTTTTTATTTTAAGGATATTCATTGCATCCGGAGTTGATTTGTCGTAAGACCAGCCCCCTTGTTTTAAACTGAAACGAAACTTTCAGGGGTAGGAAATGAATTCCGATTTGTGGCATTCGATTAAGAAAAAATTAAAGGTCCGCATTAATCCCGTTCTGGTTAAGGTTTGGGTTGATCCCCTTTCCGCCAGATATGAAGATGGTGTAGTCCAAATCACTGCGCCTAATGAATTTGTAATGAATTGGGTACAAGAACATCTTTTAGGAACTATAAAAGATGCGGCTCAGGAAGTGCTTTCCACCGAAGTGGGGGTGACTATAGCTCTTCAGGATAATGCGCTAGGTGAGCTGAAAGATTCTGAATTCATTACGGATGTTACAGCATATTACGCTGTGGAAGATATCTTGAAAAGTATCAATCGAATGAAAGATATTGTTCATACTCGGTACGGAATAAGTCCTATTGAATTTTCCGGTCTGACTGAGAAAAAATCTTTACCTGAGATTAAACTTGAAGATCAATCATTTGATTCTATTCTTGACGCTGTTTTGGAAGCTTTTGCAGTAAATTTCAGAGAGATAATGGAGCAGGAAACTGACCATGCAACTCTTGCCAGACGGGCTTTGTACTATCTTTGTTTCAGATATGGCATTCCGCCTGAAGAAGTAGCTTTGAATATGGATTGTACTGTTTCAGATGTTAAATTCGGCGCAGCTGAACTTGAAGAAGAAATAGAGTTTGCAATTGATAACGGTGATAATTTGGATGAGCTTCTGTTGAGGCTTTTCAAAAAAGATTAATATTTTATGCATGTTGAAATGACATTTAAAAGGTCTGACTATTTTTAGTCAGACCTTTTTTCGTTTTAGGTAAGGAGCTTAAAGGCCGCTTTTGATAACCATATCCGTAATCGGACCTCGTGATTTTTCACCTTTAAGAACCATATGCGCGTATTCTTTATTGTTTTTAAGTTTTTTAACCACCCAGTTAAGTCCGTTATTGCTCTCATTTAGGTAGGGATTATCAACCTGCCGGGTATCGCCGAGGCACAAACATTTAACACCTTCCCCCATACGCGTAAGCATGGCGCGTACTTCTGCACGGGACATATTCTGCATTTCATCGATTATTACAACACAGTTGTCCAGATTCATGCCCCTAATATAGGCTATGGGCAGAATTTCAAATTTCTTCTGATTAAAGCGGTACTGATCAGAATCGTTATCTATGAAAATTCTGTTTGCCGGTCGCTGTTCGTGCAATTTTACCGCTAAATCTTTTATGTATCGTGTGTAAGGTTGCATTTTTTCTTCAACATTACCGGGCAGGAATCCCATTTTCGAACCGATTTCCCAGATGGGTTTCACCAGATAAACTTTTTCATATGGGTTATCTTTTTTTTCAAGAGCTAAGTATAAAGCGGAGGCCAGAGCCAGAAACGTTTTTCCGTATCCGGCTTCTGACTGAATAGAGACAAGATTTATGTCATTGTTAAGCATCAGTTCAAGAGCAAGGTTTTGATAAATATTTCTAGGTTTAACCCCCCAGACATTGTGAGTGTATGAGATCTGCTTACTTCCGCCTGCTCCATAGAAAACAGGTGTACCGTGCTCCCAGCGAAAGCAGTTGGCAATGGGGTCTTCACCTTCTTCAATAAATCCGGTGTAAAGTTGAGAGTCAGAACGGAAGGGATTGGAATCTTTGTATCCTTCACATTTCAGGTTGTATAAACCGGCTTTGATTTGAAGGATGCGATCATTCGTTACAAGAATAGGCTCTTCAATTTCACTGTGGAATGTTTCTTTGAGTATGCGGTCATCAGCTGTGGCATCTGTGAGCGTTTCCGCAAATTCGGGCCTGAAGATTGTGAGAAGCTCGTCGTTTAGAATTAATTGAATTGCCTGCGTTACAATGTGTCCGACACGCTGGTCCCGTTTAAGTTTGTCCAGTTCAGTCAGTACGGTGTACGGGATGTGGATTTTGTTTTCCACGCCGTTCCTGAGAGTTGCAATACATTTAGGATTTTCAATAAGCACATTTGTGTCTAATACAAAGTTCTTCTGTCCCATAAGACCTCAACTCGGTTGTAGTTTTTTCAAATAAAAAAAGGCGATTCTAAAGAATCGCCCAAAAAAATAACTTCAATGTGATCCGTGAAGTACAACTGGAAGTGCTGCATAATTCCACTGCTGTTTTGCTTTCATGATGCAAGAGTACAGGTAATATTACTTAAAGTAGCTCCGATAATGTAACAAACTGGTTACTGTTATGATAACAAATCCGGCTGCAGGATGGAAGGATTGATAAGTACCGTGCCGGATAAAATATAACGATTAATCGGTCAGGACGTTCTGATAATTTCAACAAGCTCGCCGGCTTCGAGTATTTCTGAATCCGGTGGAATTGTTATGATGCCGTTTGCACAGCACATTAGTTTCCTTGTTGATATTGTGCGGCTGTCCAGCGGGCTGGCTTTAATGAGTCCTTTTTTTTCGGTAATCCGGCAGGGAATAAACTTTTCGCGCCCTTTGGCTCCTTTTACAGGAATTTCCAGTATGGCAAAAGTTGTGTCGATGATACCCGGTAATCCTAAAAGGATATTGAGGGTAGGCTTTACAATAGTATGGAAAGCTAATTGAACAGCAGTTGGCGGGCCCGGAAGCCCTAGAACAGTAGTATTTCCCAGCTTAAATGCAAATATTGATTTAGCCGGATGCATCGAAAGTCCTTTGAAGAGCGGGGTTCCTCCAGCATTTTTTATTGAACTAAATACAAAATCTCTATTCCCCGGTCCTGTTCCGCCTGTGGTGATGATCAGGTCGGAGTCGCAGTTTTTTTCGACAGCTTTAGCAATGGCTTCAGGTGAATTTTCACAGGTAGAGATGGCAACCTCTGCTGTGCCGCAGCCTTCGCATAGTCCTTTCATTAAAAGCAGGTTGTCGGCAGGTATCAAACCTTCGGGGCCTGTTTCTGACGGGCTGCAAAGCTCATTGCCTACTGCTAATACGGAGGCTTCAGGGACTTTGCGAACGCGGATATGATGTTTTCCTGCGTAGGCAAGAAGGGCCGCAGTGCAGGCTGAAATCTTTGTATTTTCAGTTACGATATTTTCTCCACGCAAAATGTCGGAACCTGCGGGGCGAATGAAAGATCCTATCTGGATTGGCGAAGGCAGTGAAATTGTATTATCTAAAATTTTAACCTGTTCAAATGGAATAACGCAGTCACATCCTTTAGGAATTATTCCTCCGGTCAGTATTTTAATCGCGCTGTTTTTTTGATTTTTTTCAGATCTGGCTGATGACGGTCTTATTTCACCTGAAACTGTGAAAACGGTAGGATTTTTCACTGTTGCTGAAGATGTCTCGGCCGCTGTGAGTGCGAAGCCGTCCATGGCAGATCTGTCCTGTTCAGGGATAGATGTTTCGGAGTAAATGGTTTGAGTCGCAACGCGTCCGCAACAATTTGCCACAGGGATAGTTTCTTCGGCAACTTGCGCGATCTCTCTCTGTAAAATTTTTAAACATTCCATCCGGGTGATATTCTGAGGAAATGTTGTTTCTTTTTCTAAATCATGTCGCATTTAACTGCTCTCTCACATGCTTTGCTGAGTTCTTCCGGCGTGTTTATATTGATAAATGATTCGAGATCTTGATCGTGCTGCTGGAGAATTTCGACGTTTACAGCATGAACTTTTACTTCCGGGAAGAATCTTATGATTTGCAAAATTCCGTTATCAAGATTTCTTTCAATAAATGGCAGACAACGCTTAGAATATACTGCACAAAGCGGTTCGTAGCGCTTGTTTTTGCGTATGGGGATCAGTACGTCATCAGATGGAGACAGCAGTGAAATCAGTTTTGTTACGAGGCCTTTATTCACGAAAGGTGAGTCACAGGCCGTAATGAAAACGTGCTCCGTTTCAGCGTGGCTTAATGCTGCATGCACTCCGGTGAGAGAACTGCGCTGCTGATAAATATCGCCGACTAGTCTGGCATTTAAATTCGGATGATTTTCAGGAGTTCTGGTAATGACAAAAATTTCGCTGAAAACTCCCGATAACTGGCGGATGATTCTGCTGACTATTTTTTCACCGGAAATTTCAAGGCATGATTTGTCAGTGTGCCCCATGCGGCTTCCTTCGCCGCCGGCTAAAATAGCTGCGCTTATTTTATTCTCTGTAGGTAACTTTTTCGAGGGCATAAATAATATTGGGGTCATATAAGTATGACTCTTTGTATAGGGCTTTCAATGCATCGACTGTTGTCATGCACTTTTTTCCGGGCCGGATCATTGTCATTGCCACAAAAGAGTCTACAGCACCACACAGTTTTCCAAGCCATGAAATATTTTCGCTGGTAACTCCGCGCGGGTAGCCTGATCCGTCCATTCGTTCATGATGTTCAAGGATCGCTCTGAGTGATGTATTCGTGAGAGATTGAGTAATACTGAGAACTTCAACAGAGCTGACAGGGTGATTACGTATGCGTTTTTGTTCGTCTACGCTAAGTGAAAATTCTTTACCAAGTACGAAGTCAGGTAGACAGCACATTCCTACATCACATAGAAACAAAGCTATGAGTGATTCCATGAAAGAATTAAAGTCCGGTTTACCTTCTCTGCCATGCAGACATATTCCAGCACCTATGATTCCATTTGAAATTGATTTGTTGGTAAGTGAGTGCTGTTTATCTAAAAGCGGGATCATGTACCAGATAATATCGGGATTGTTGTGTACCAGTTCACCTGCAGCGTGCAGAGTTGAATAAAAATGTTGAAAGTTCTTTTTGAGGGAGTCTTTGAATAATTTATTGGAAGCCTCTTTGAGTGCTTCAACAATAATCATTGCCATGTCTTCATCCGGAATAGAATGAGCCATGTCGGAAATTACTGTTTCTAAATTGGCACAAAAATAAGGGCGGCAATCAGCAATATCGGAGCTTTTTATGAAAATAAGATCTTTGTCGCACTCTTTAAATATTATTTTTTTATCTGTACTTACAATTGTTTTTCCCGGAGTTGTTGCCGCAGAAAATGTTCCTGTTTGCGGATTCATCCTGTACAAGCAAAAGGGAAGTCCTGATTTAGGTAGGAATTTGAAAATGTCACTTGATATTGAACAGTAGCATTCTTCTACCATCTGGTCTTTTTTCGCCATATCCATAATGCGGGCTCACTTTGATTGAATACAGATTGCTAAGGAATATTTTGTCTGTTTCCCAGCTTTATAATTATTAAATCTATTATCATCAAAAATGAGTCAAGAGCAATGGCTCATATTCGGCAATAAAAATCAAGTAATTATTTGTTTATCGTGTTATTATATTTTCCGAAGTTCGCTATCTATCCCAATTAAGAACTTGAAAACGGGTTTAATTATGTCATTTGAGTGAAAAAAAGTTACAGTTGAATAGCTGAGAACCTTATTTGGGAAATATATTATCATATGCAGCTTGCGAATTTATCGGTTATGGGGTTAATTTTTAAAATATGTCGATCATAAATGTATTTTAAAGTTTTTTTTTAATTTTTCCACTATTCTAGCAGCAAAGCGTGCGTTCAATTCTTGCAATGACCACCGTACTCTGACTATATTCATTTTCTGCAAGGATTAAATGATCAATTTTAAACAGGATGAGTTAAAACTTCAGCAGAAACAAGTTTTGCCACCGTATCATTTTCCTCAGGAAACGCACATCCCTCCTTATTAAATTTAAAGGGGGTTCGGGAGAAAGTTTGGATAGTCTTTTCACTCCATCATCAATTGCCGTTGTGGGCGCTTCGGCTGTTTCCGGTAAAATCGGAAATACGATTCTTACTAATCTTCAAAGTGCAGGGTACAAGGGTGAGCTGTTTCCGGTGAACTCCCGCGGGGGGACAATAGGCGGCCTGAAAGTCTATAAAAGTATATCCGAAATTGATCACCCTGTAGATTTAGCCGTAATAGCTGTTCCACGCGACGCTGTACTGTGCGCATTAAATGATCTGATTAAAATAGGAGTCCGCTCGGTTGCGGTTCTTTCAGCCGGGTTTCGTGAAGTAGGTCGCGACGGGTGGCTGCTTGAAAAACAAATTTCAGAACTTGCAGAAAAAAACAGTATTTATTTGCTTGGACCGAATTGTCTGGGATTTATTAATACTTCAGCAGGCATAAATGCTTCCTTTGCCTCCGGTACTCCGTTGACAGGAACAACCGCGTTTTTTTCGCAATCCGGCGCATTATGTGTAGCTGTTATTGATTGGGCTTTGGCGAACGGAGTCGGTTTTTCAAAATTTGTGAGTCTTGGTAACAAGTCTGTTATAAATGAATCCTCAATGATTGAATATCTGGGCAATGATCCTGAAACCAAAGTAATTCTGGGCTACGTGGAAAACATTACTGACGGGCGTAATTTCATGGCGCAAGCCGTTAAGGTTTCCATGAAAAAGCCTATCATTATGATGAAATCAGGAACAACCGCTGCCGGAGCCAGAGCCGCATCGTCACACACCGGAGCTATTTCCGGTTCGGATCAGGCATGCGACGCGGCATTTCATCAGGCAGGGATTATCAGAGTTGATAGACTGGAAGAGCTGTTTAAGCTGGCTAACGCGTTTTCGTGTCAGGAGTTACCACTGGGGCCGAATTTAGGTATAATCACAAATGCAGGCGGCCCCGGAATTCTCGCAGCTGATGCGTGCGGAGAATCCAGTCTGCGCATGCCTTCTTTTTCTTTATCTACCATTGCGGAATTGCAACCCATGCTGCCCGGGTACGCTTCAATTTATAATCCGGTTGATTTGTTACGGGAAGCTGATGCGGCGCGCTATTGCAAAGCTATAAAACTTATCGGTCTTGATCCTCTTATTAACAGTGTGCTGGTCATTGTTTCGCCTTCAGATAAGATGAATTTAACCGAAGTCGCTGAAACTATTGCGGCTTGTGCTTCTGAAATAAGTAAGCCTGTTTTTTGCTGCCTAATGGGCCGCAAGAACAGTGAAGCGGCAAGAAGTATTTTTTCCGAAGCAGGGGTCCCTGTTTACGACTTTCCGAAGCAGGCTGTCAGGGCTATGGACAGCATGTATAAATATGCGATCTGGAAAGGGCGGGCTTCACGTACTTTTGAAACACCTGACCGCGATTATGACGCAGCAAAAGAGATTATTGATTCAGCATTACGTTCAGGCCGTTCGGAACTTGTGGAATTTCAGGCTCGTGACATTGTTACGGCTTATGGATTGCCGAGTCCTGACTCTGACCTGGCCCGTTCAGGAGATGAAGCTGCAACCCTCGCTAAAAGATTGGGATTTCCGGTAGTTCTCAAGATTGCCTCTCCGGACATTCCATATAAGTCTGATGTAAACGGAGTCTGGCTTAATCTCAATACCGAGGAAGAAGTCCGTAATGCTTTCTGGAAGATAACGGCTGAAGCTCAGCGTCTTAAGCCGGATGCGTACATTGCGGGGTGTCTGGTTCAGCAGATGGCCTCAAAAGATGCCCGTGAAATAATAATAGGTTTTCGCAGAGATGACCAGTTCGGACCGCTGTTGATGTTTGGACTTGGTGGTGTTTACGTTGAGGTTTTAAAAGATATTTCGTACCGCCTCGCACCTCTTTCTGTTGAAGATGCAGCTGAAATGGTACGGGAAATCCGTTCTTATATGTTGCTTAAAGGCGTCAGAGGCGGCGAGCCGGCCGACTTTGATGCTATAACAGATGTTTTGATAAGAATGTCTTGTCTGGCTGATGATTTTCCTGAAATATATGAAGCTGAATTTAATCCTGTACTTGTAAGTTCTGACGAAGCGTTGGTTGCGGATGCTCACATGACAATAGTCAAACTTTCATCCGGCAGTAAAGAATCAGGTTTGAATATAGATGACGACCTTTCAAAGGAGGCATAAATGGTAGGTATTTATATAGGTTCTACAACCGGATACTCGGGTAAGAATCTTTTGGCCATGTCTTTAGGATTGAAGTTCCGCAGCAGTGGCTTCAATGTTGGCTATATGAAGCCTGTAGGGGCTGTTCCGCATATGGACGGAAACAGGCCGGGAGATGCCGATGCCGCCTTTATTCAGGAAGTGCTTGGACTTGAGCAGGACCCTGAAAAAGTTACACCTGTACTGGTTACAAGAGATTTTACAATAAAAGCTTTTACTGAAGATCTTGGAGATTTGAAGCCTGCAATTGTAGAGTCATACAAGGAGCTCAGTCAGGGCAAAGATGTAATGATTATCGGCGGATCAGGAAGCTTTTTAAGTTCCGGAAATTATTGCGGAGTAAGCGGTCCTGATGTGGCCGGATCTCTCGGTGTAAAAACAATTCTGGTTGATCGCTATTCAAAGGAACTTAAGTACGACTATGTACTTCGTGTTCAAAGGGATCTCGGCGATGATTTTCTCGGTGTTGTCTTTAATGATGTGCCTGACCATTATATGGATGAACTTAAATCTCTGCTTATTCCTTTTCTTGAGAAAAAAGGAGTTAAGGTTCTGGGTATAATTCCGCGCGATCCTCTTATGGGAGCGATCAAAGTCAGCGATCTTGCAGAGCGTCTGTTCGGAAAAATTATTTCTGCGCATGCAAAAGCTGACAGAGTTGTTGAGAATTTTCTGATCGGAACCATGCAGGTCGAAAATTTCATTACTCATTTCAGACGGCATAAAAATTCAGCCGTAATTGTCGGTGGAGACAGGGCTGATGTGCAGCTTGTCGCTCTTGAAGGGAACTGTCCGTGCCTTATTCTAACTGGTAATCTTTATCCTAATGATATAATTTTAACCCGTTCTGAAGTTCTTGAAATTCCTGTTATTGTAGTGCGTGATGACACTTATTCGGTGGCAAAGAAAATGGAAGCAATTCAGGAAAGTTATAAGTTAAGGGACATGATTAAGATTAATCACGGAGCCAGCCTTGTTAATTCAGAACTGGATTACGACTATATTTTCGAAAAATTGGAATTATAAAAGCCTACCATTATAGTAGGAATAAAAATATATACCCTCTTAGTTAATGGTTGTAATTAGGTGTTTATCGGTCGGATAATGGTATGTAAATTGTTGTTTTATAAAGATTTATATGAAGGATAATTGTAGTGCTTAACTATGGTTATCCTTTTTTATTGTGAATAATTAGACAAACAATCCTCATAGTTACTATTGTCCTGATCTATAAAATATGCGATTTAACCACCAGTTATAAGTTCAGAAAGGTCTTTGAGCTTATGTGGTGAGTTAGTTAAAACCAAGAGATGTGACTAGATTTGGTTAGAAAACAGGGTGCGGGGCACCCGAAAAACCGAGCGTGATTTGGAAGTGTTGGCGGACACACCAGATTTTCGGAATGAGGAGGCAGAAGATGCCTAATGCGTCCACGTGGGATTGGAATCCCGGTAGGCGAGAGGTCCAGGACATTAGCTCTTGGTCCACCAAATTTGAGTGGGTGGAAGAATTCCACGCTAGTGCCGATGGTGAGAAGGTCGGGGCAGTCGTAAAGACAAGCGATGGGGATTTTACTGCTTGCGTTAACGGTCAAGAGTGGGAAGAGAGATATGAAAGGGTTTTTTACCTTAAATTTTCTCCTGACGGCAGACTGACCGGTATTACTCAGCAGGATGGTGAATGGACTTTAGCAGTTGACGGCGAACATTGGCCGGAAACATATGGCTATATCTGGAGCACTATGTTCGGTTCCAACGGTTCTATTGTCTGTGCTGTTCAGCAGGACGGAGAATACGGCATGGGAATTGACGGTGTTCTCTGGGAAAATCTGTTTGCTAATGCTAACAATTTTACACTTGGAAGCGACGGCAAGAGTACTGCCGCTGTTGTTCAAGTTACACCTTTAGCTCAGGCTGATATCGAAACCTTTCAAAAAGGTATCTACTCCATTGCTGTGAATGGCGAAGCTTGGGACAAGGTTTTCATGAACTGTTACACTCCCGTGTTCGACGCAAAGTGTGAGAAAGTGGCTTGTCAGGTTAGAAAGTCACTTTATGATTACACTATCGCTGTAGATGGAAAAATCTGGCAGCGAGAATTTCAATGCGTTTGGGATCCTTGTTTCAACCCTGTTAGCGGAGCAGTCGCTGCTCCTGTCCGTCTCGGCGGAAAATGGGGTATGGCTCAGGACGGAGAAATTATCTGGCCGGCTGAGTTCGCTCAGTGTTGGCACCAGCAGTTCAGCGCGGACGGCAGTAAGCTTTGGGCTATTGTTGCAACTTCACTTGGTAAGTTCACTGTAGCTGTAAATGGAACTCCTTGGAACGTTACTGTTCCTGTTGTTATTGATCTGGCTGTCAGTCCTGACGGAAACCGCGGAGCAGCTCTCGGAAAAACGGACTATGCCTACACTGTGATGTGTGACGGAAAAGTCTGGAACGATTCTTATGCTATGGCCTGGAAGCCTGTTTTCAGTCCTGATAGTACCAAAGTTGCTGCTAAGGTTGAAAAGAACGGTCGTTTTACTGTCGTTCTTGATGGAAAACCTTACGGACAGGATTTTGAACAATGCTGGGAACCGATTTTCAGCCCATGTTCAACAAAGGTGCTTATCCGTGCGATAGATGGCGGAAAGTTTGTCCGCATCGTAGCTGATGTAAGTGATTTCTAACAGCCGGAGGCAATACGCATGAACTCTTTTTATGCATTCGTAGTAGGCCCTCTGGCGTGGATCGCTTGGGGCGTGTTTATTCTAGGTTCCATATACAAGATGGTTTCAATGTACCAGCTTGCTAAAAAGAAGGACGGTTCGTCCTTGCACTATATGAGTTTCAAGTTCGGAATGCGTTCTATTCTGCACTGGCTCAATCCTGTAGGAACCCTCGGTTGGCAGAGCAATCCTTATACCACTCTGGTAACTTTTGTTTTTCATATCTGTCTTGTCGTTGTTCCATTGTTCCTTCTGGGACACGTGGTTCTCTGGGATCAGTTCTTCGGCATTAGCTGGCCGACTCTCCCGGATACTGTTGCCGACATCATGGCCATTTTGCTCGTAGCTTGCTGCGTTTATTTTGGACTGCGCCGCTTTTTGCAGCGTGATGTACGTTTCCTGACTACCGGTAAGGACTGGGTAGCTTTGACTATTCCAGCTTTAACTTTCCTTTTCGGTATTCTGGCATACCACCAGATCGGAAGCCCCAAGGCAATGCTTATACTGCATATCCTTTGCGGAGAAATTATGCTGATAAGCATTCCTTTCTCCAGACTCAGTCACATGTTGTTCGGAGTATTTACCAGAGCTTACATGGGGTCCGAGTTCGGCGGAGTACGCCACACAAAGGATTGGTAACCACATCCCCACAAGGAGTATTGAAATGACATTCGATAGGAAAATTGAGGATGCCGGGCTCGAGCGGGGCGTGTCCCGTCTGACGCCTGAGCGCATCGAAACAGTTCTTAAGCAGGTTCTCGAAGGAGAAACCGGAACAAAGCTGAAGCTGTATGCAGAAACCTGCATGCGCTGCGGTATGTGCTCCGAAGCCTGCCATTACTATATGTCCCATGACGGTGACCCTTCCTACTCTCCCGCAGGTAAGGTTCATCAGACAATGGGCGAGATATTGCGCAATAATTGTAAAGTAACTCCTGAGTTCGTTTATCAGATGGCTCAGATTTCATATACAGAGTGTAACCTCTGTCGCCGCTGTGTTCATTATTGTCCTCTGGGAATTGATACAGGCTACATCATGAGTGTTGTGAGACGTATGTGTCACAAATTAGGTGTAACCCCTCAGTATATTCAGGATACTGCGCACAGTCATTCTGCTACAATGAACCAGATGTGGCTTAAAGATGACGAGTGGATTGATACCCTGCAATGGCAGGAAGATGAAGCAAGAGATGAAATGCCGGAACTTCGCATTCCTTTAGACAAGGAAGGCGCAGAGATATACTATTCCGTTATCGCTCCGGAACCTAAATTCCGTACTCAGCTGATTTATCAGGCCGCATTCATTATGAACGCTGCCGGTGTTGATTTCACTATGCCGACTTCGCCGGGCTGGGACAACTCAGATATGTGTATGTTCACCGGTGATTATGAAATGATGGGTCGTTTAAAGAAAAGCCACTTTGAATCTGCTCTAGATCTTAAGGTTAAACGTATCGTCATGGGTGAGTGCGGTCACGCATTCCGCTCCGTTTACGATCAGGGTAACCGCTGGGATGGATGGGAAATGTATCCCATTGAAGTAGTTCATTCAGTAGAGTTTTTCTGGGAACTCATCAGTTCTGGTAAAATTAAAATTCGTGAAAAGTTCCATGAGCCTATCACCATACACGATCCTTGTAACATCATTCGCGGACGCGGTTTGATGGAAGAGTCCCGCAAACTTGCTCACGCACTTTGCGATAATGTTGTTGAAATGCATCCTAACCTTGAGCACAACTATTGCTGTGCTGCAGGCGGAGGCGTTATCAACTGTGGACCTCCGTTTAAGAATGTCCGCATGAAAGGTAACAGGATTAAGGCTGAGCAGTTAAAAGCCACCGGCGTAAAGACTATCCTTGCGCCTTGTCATAACTGCCACGGTGGGCTTGAGGATTTAGTCCATTACTATGAACTTGGCATGGATATAAAATTCTTCGGCGATCTGATCTTTGATCTGATGGAAAAGCCTGAAGTGGAATAGGGGGAAGATTACAATGTTAAAAAGAGTATTAACTGTCGCGGCGGTTGTCGCATGTGTCTTTCTCTATATGATTCCAGCATTCTCTCAGGATGAAATCACTTTCCTGAAGGATCCGGCTTTTGTTCATCCGGAAAGACCTGCGGCTCCATTTATGCATGATATGCATAATGAAAAAGCCGTAATTGATGACTGTGCAACCTGTCACCATGTATGGAAAGACGGAAAGGTTGTTGAAGGTGAAAGCTCCGAAGACCAGAAATGTTCATCCTGTCATCAGGTTAAAGCTGAAGCAGGCAAAACAAGTCTTCGTAACGCTTATCACAAGCTTTGCATTAACTGTCATATCAAAAAAGACAAAGGACCTGTAACTTGCGCCGGATGTCATCCAGACGGCGGAGCTGCTCCTGCCGGGCATTAGTCTGGGATTGACTCATTAATTGATTAAAGAAAGCCGCCTTTCCATATGGAAAGGCGGCTTTTAAGTTAATGTGCTTTGGAGTATAGAAATAATATATGAAGAAGTTGTTTTTAATAAATTGCCGCAAGCCTATGGTTGATGCGTTCAAAGCTGCGGGACATGACGTTCGCTGTATTTATACTACGGTCCGCGAAGTGGATGTTTTATATGAACTGGAGAAACTTGAGTTTGCACCGGATATACTTTTGCAACAGGAATCTCTTGGCTGCCGAGTTTTTTTAAACGGGCTGGCGTCAATTGACTGTGTCCGTTTGTTCTGGTCCGTTGATACTCATATGAATATGCATTGGCATGGTTTGTATGGATCAATGTTCGACGGGGTGCTGACGACTCAGAAAAGATATGTTTCAGCTCTTGAAAAAGTTTGTACTGCTGAAATTTGCTGGGTTCCTTGGATGGGTGGCAGGCTTGGGCCGGAAACCGGAACTGAACCGGGACTCATTCCATATACTAAACGTAAACATGATATGACTTTTGTAGGTAGAGTTTCCCCGCAGAGACCCTCCAGGAAGTTGTTTGTCGATTTTTTGAAAGGCAACTACAATTTGAATCTTGTGGATGGACTTAATTATTCTGAGATGATGTCTCTTTATAAGCAAACCAAAATTGTTCCTAACGAAGCTCTTTTCGGTGAAGTAAATTTCAGACTGTTTGAAGCGTGCTCCTGCGGATGCGCCGTGGTAACTCCCTTTGTAGGTGATGAACTTGGCGAACTTTTTGAAATAGGTAAAGAAATAGCCGTTTATAATGATGTACTGGAGCTGAAAGATATACTTGATAGATTTCGCAATAACCCTAAGCTGGCCGCAGAAATGGGGCTTGCTGCTTATGAACGGGTTTTGCGTGACCATATGCCTGCTGACAGGGGGAATAGAATTTTGGATTTTGCGTATGGATTAACCCCTCGCAGTATTGATGAATCAGATAATACTTTTTTACTTACACAGATTAAGGCTGTGCTTGCAGAAGCCGGGGATACTACTGTTACCTGGAGAAATGTGGTTGAACTTTTAATGGTTTCAAGCCCCGGCGTACCCAGAGATACTATTCTGTTTCGGATTTTAGCGAAAGAAAGTATGACAAGTGAATTTTTGAAAATAGCTCAAACATATGTAGGTAATGCTGTCGGAGTTGAAGATGCCGGTTTCAATATGGCTGCGTCAATTGGCAGCAGCAAAATCGGTAATTGGGATTTAGCTAAGTATTTCTGGTTTAGGTACATTACAAGGGCTCAATCTAATAAAGTCGAAAGTCCGCGTGATTATGCCCACTTGCTGATGCTTTGGGGACGGGAACTTTCAAGAATAGGCATTACAATGAGTCCGGGAGTGGCTTTTAATGAAGATGCAGATATGCCGACATGTGCCAGTCATTGTTTATTTGCAGCCCTTCGATTAGATCCGCAGAATTTAGAAATTTATAAGCGTCTTGATGCTCTTTTTACCGGAGTAGCCGGGACTGAATCCTTGCGCCTTGGTTTTTTGTCCCACCTCTCCATGCATTATCCTGATGATTGGAGAGTCAGCGCGGATCTTGGAATAGTCAGCTTGAAAGTTTTTCGTCTGGACGAAGGGCTTGCTGAGCTTAGTAATTCTGAAAAAAAAGCTATATCTGCATGTCGTCAAAGGTTCTGGGTTCGCAAAATAGAATCAGAAGTGGAAGTATATTTAAAAATAGTTAAACCAAAAAATATGTGTTAAATATTAAGTTAATGTTTAACTGGTGAGATTATAAATTAAATTTATCGCAAAAAATTGAGATACATTATGTCTAATGAACTTTTTAACGAGCAAGCATTTTTTGACCACCTCGGCGGTGATAGAGAGCTGGGAGCTGAAATCCTTGGTGTTTATTTAACAGATGCCCCCGCAAGGATGGGTTCTCTTTTAGAAGCTGCTAAGACAAATAACCTGAGTTTAGTAATTAAATATTCTCATGCTCTTAAAGGAATTTCAGCAACAATTCGTGCTGAGAAAGTTGCCGACGTTGCAGAGGCAGTAGAATTAGCCGCAAGGCATGATCATCTTGAAAAAGTGAAAGAATTTTTGCCGGATATTGCCAGAGAATTGGAAAGCACTTTGAAGGTACTGAAAGATTATTTAGGGATTTAATATTATTTGGGTGGTTATGCACAATTTTACTGGTTTGTAAAAAAAACTCCTTACGGGCGTATCGTGAGGAGTTTTTTTATGTTATAGGAGTTTTTAAGTATACTTATAATAATAAAAAGCAAAAATGTTGTTATAACATGTTTAGTCTTAAATACTATTATGATAAGTTGCTGTTTGGCTGCTCGGTTGTTGGAGTCTTGTTTTTAGTATTTAAGCGTACAAGGGGATAGATATGTTTAAGAATATGCGATTAGGATTAAAATTAGGGCTTAGTTTTGGGCTGATGATTTTCTTGACAGGCATAATTTCCTTTATCGGTTTTGATGGTATGACAGGTATTCAGGATCGTGTAGATAAAGCGGATGACGTTAACCGTATGGTTAAAACCTTTCTTGAAACGAGGATTATTGAAAAGAATTTTATACTGCGTAAGGATGAGAATTATTTAAAAGATCATCAAAAAAATATTGCGAGCATAAAGACTCAGATAGAAAAGGTAGACAAGCTATTTAGCCAGAAAATAAACTTGGATCAGATGTCAGCAGTTAAAGAGGCTGTGGTAGAATACGAGAAAGCATTTGCCGACTATGTATCCCTTGTAACTGAACGTACTAAAACTATGGCGGTTATGCGGGATAAAGCTCGCTTAACTCTTAAAGAGCTTGAACAAATCGAGGCTGCCCAGAAAACCCAGTTAAGCAGTATAATGACTGAAACAAAGTCACAGATAATAAGTGCATTGGATAGCGGAAAAATTGATCAAGTCGGTAATATTTATCAGAGAAGTCAAGCTGGTATCGATGACAAATTTAAAAAAGCGGATGATGCCAATACAGCTATTAAATGGTTTATTACAGTCAGAAAAAATGAAAAAGAATATATAATTTCATCTGACAGTAAGTTTTTAGACATGGTTAAAAGTGACACGGCAAATATTGTTAAGCTTATTAATGATATGAGTGGACGCTTTACAAAACCGGAAAATATCGCACTGGCTCAGTCTGTTTTAAAAGTAGTGATGAGTTATGAAGAAAATTTTATAAATTATACTAAGTTGATGCAGTCACAAGTGCAGGCTGAGAAACAAATGGTTGTTGCTGCGCGTAAAGCTGTAAGTGAATGTCAGAATGCCCGTACGGATCAAGAAGCAAAAATGCTCAGTCAAATGGAATTTTCAAATATGCTGCTGCTGACTGGTGCCTGTATCGCTTTGCTTATCGGCATTGTTACTGCTTTCCTCTTAACGAAAGGAATCACCGGACCTATCAACAAGGGTGTATCTTTCGCGCAGCAGATGGCTAAGGGCGATTTTACAAGAACTTTGGATATAGACCAAAAGGATGAGATAGGAATTCTTGCAGCCGCTTTGAACGACATGGTAAGGAAATTGTCGGCAGTTGTTGCAGATGTAGGTAAATCTTCCGAAAATGTTGCATCAGGAAGTGAACAATTGTCTGCAACCGCCGAAAGTCTTTCAGAATCATCAACTGAACAGGCTGCCAATGTTGAAGAAGTTTCTTCGTCCATAGAAGAGATGACAGCAAATATCAGGCAGAATGCCGAAAATGCGCATGAAACTGAACGAATTGCTTTGCAGTCAGCAAAACAGGCTGAAGAAGGCGGAGCAGCTGTAACTCAGGCCGTAATTGCAATGAAGAATATAGCGGAAAAAATATCTATAATTGAAGAAATTGCCCGTCAAACAAATTTACTTGCTTTAAATGCTGCAATTGAGGCTGCCAGAGCAGGCGAGCATGGTAAGGGGTTTGCCGTTGTAGCGGCAGAAGTGAGAAAGCTGGCTGAGCGAAGCGGAGAAGCTGCAGGGGAAATAGGAGATCTCTCTTCTACAAGTGTAAGTGTTGCTGAAAAAGCCGGTGAAATGCTTAATCAGTTGGTACCGGATATTAAGCGAACTTCAGAATTGGTTCAGGAAATTGCGGCTGGAAGTAATGAGCAGCTTACCGGTGCAGAACAGATAAATAAGGCTGTTCAGCAACTTGATCAAGTTACTCAGCAGAATGCATCCGCATCTGAAGAAATGGCTTCCACTTCAGAGGAATTATCGAGTCAGGCAGAACAGCTTCAGCAGGTAATGAGCTTCTTCAGGGTTGGGTCGCAAACAAATGTGCAAAGGAAAGCCTTGCCATCGCACCGTCCACCTTCTCGTAAGGTTCAGGAATTTAAAGCTATTGACTCAGGTAAAAAAGTTAAAACAGAATCATCCGGGGTAGCTCTTGATATGGGTGGAGATTTCTCAGACACTGATTTTGAAAAGTTCTGATAATTGCTGGATGAAGTTTCGTTTTTTTATTACTCTAAGCTATGTTGAAATAAAATTGATAAATATTATTTAAATAGAGCAGGAAACCGATGAGTGAAGAAAAAAATAGTACAATGAATCAATATCTGACATTTACATTAAATAAAGATATTTATGCTCTTGATATATCAAGTGTCAGAGAAGTTTTGGAATTGACCCCCATAACAAGGATTCCCAGAACTCCTAAGTTTATGAGGGGGGTTATCAATTTACGCGGTCACGCCGTACCTGTTGTTGATATGCGGCTCAAATTCGGTATGAGTAAGACTGAAGATACAATAAACACTTGTATTATTATTGTAGAGGTCCTTTTTGACGGTGATAGTACCGTTATGGGAGCTCTTGCTGATTCAGTCAGAGAAGTAATTGAACTTACCGAAGGGATGATTGAACAACCTCCTAGGATGGGAACTACAATCAAGACTGATTTTATTAGAGGTATGGGAAAACAGGATGATGAATTTGTTATAATCCTCGATATTAATAAAATATTATCATTAGAAGAGCTTGCTATGCTTAAGAGTGTGCACCATGATCCCTCAGTTGAGGCGGCTCCTGAGGTGAATCCTGATCAAGGAATGACTCTTCACCTTTAAACTTACCGCGCATATTCAAAAATAGACAAAGATTATCAGTAAAGGTTTGTAGAAATCCCGTCCCTTAAAAAGGGGGCGGGATTTTTTATACATTAAAAATAGAGCATTAATTTATTGTTAAGGTTTGCAAGACTAATATGAATATGTGTTGTATATTAAATGACTTGTTATAATAGATTATAAAGACTTGCTATATAACATGTAGTGAAATAGAGTTTTTCGTAAGTATATGGTAAATAAATTTTTTTATGGTTTATAATGTGTGTCTCAAAAATAATTACAGTTAAAAATAGCGATAGTTTTGTCATGCGCCGTATTATTTATTACATTTTATTTGCATTATCTTTAGTCGCAACGTTTTCAGCAGGAATATTGTATAATTATAATCCTGCTGCTTCCTTGGTTTGTCTGATTGGAGTGATAATTGTTTTAATTTTGATAATGTACGGCGTCAGACGAGTGATGGAGCGCCATGTCTCCGAAAATCGAGAGTTTTATTCTGCCATTATAAATAATTCTGATGTAGGATTGTACCGGGCGGACCTGAGCGGCAAATGTATTTATGCCAATGATTACTTTAAGAACCTAGTTAAGACATTACCGAACTTATATAAAAATGATGACCAAAGTATTATAGTTCCTCTCTGTGAAGATTCCTTAAAGCGGAAAGTTTTTTTGAAAAGTTTGTTGGGCGGTGGTAAAATTCAAGAAAGCGAATCTTGCTTTTCAGCTAATGATGGGAAGAATTTATACCTGGCAGAGACGGCTAAGCTTGTATGCGATTCAGGCGGAAAGGCTGTCGGCATAGTTGGTGCTGTTAAAAATATTTCAGATGTTAAGACAATTGAAAAAGAACTGGCTCTTGAAAAGAATTATTTGACTGCGGTTATGGATCTTTTCTCTGAAGGTGTTTTTATTGAAGATCTTGAAGGGACTTTTTTAAAAGTTAACCGTAGTTTTGCTGACTATGCAGGTGTGAATAATCCAGAATTGTGTGTCGGCAGTAATGTACATAATTATTTTACACATCGTATTTCCTCAGTAATTTTAGATAATATTTCAACTGTTGCTCAGACCGGTGAAGATAGTCATTTTGTGCTTCCCATGGAAGACAGCCATGGCAGGAAATTGGATTTATCTGTTAAGCATTCGTTGTTCCGGAATCATAAAGGCGAGCCTGCCGCTATTATCGGTTCAGCCAGAGAATCTGCGGACGCGGAAGCGAACAGAATTGATGATACGCGCAGATCTGTGAATAATTCTTGTGATGTTTCATATTCATTAAATAATTTGTGTCATGAACTCAGAACTCCTTTTGTCGGGATAATCGGGAGCATAAAGGCTCTTGCTAAAGAAGAGTTGCCTGAAAGAGCCAAATCTTATGCTGCCAAGGCGTTAAAGTCCGCTGAAAGATTTAAGGATGCACTGAATTATTTTTTACATGATTTTTCTCACGAAGAATCAAGCGATAAAGAGCTCCCTTTTTTTAATTCTAATATAGTTTTTTCAAAGATCTTGGACATGTATATCCCTGCAGTCGAACTTGAAAATAAAAAGATTGAGTTCTTTACAGAAAATAAAATCCCGAAAAATATTTCGGGAAACAGGCGTGAATTCTTACAAGCTATTTTTTGCTTAGTAGGTAATGGAATTTCTGTTTTGCAAGGAACAAAACTGGTTGCAGGAATTGAAGTTCAGAATTTAACCGAAAACGACGCTGAATTTCATTTTTTTATCAGGGACATTTCCTATGAAGGGATTAAACCACATAGCAGTCAACTTTCGGATGTATTCATAGAAACGGTTCGCAAACTTGGTGGAGAAATTTATTGTAATTCTGAGGATGGTTTTACAATCGGGTTCAAGGTCATCACCGGATTCAGCTCAGAAAAAGCCGGTTCAGTTGATAGTTTTTCCGGCGTAAAGAAATACGTTTTGTTGGCAGAAGACGATATCAGCAGTCAGTTTATGATGCGCAAAAAACTTGAGAAAAGCGGCTATGCCGTGCGGACGGCTACAACCGGATTAGAGGTCTTAAGCTGCCTAAAAGACAGTTCATATGATTTGGTTTTAATGGATGTCCAGATGCCGGAGATGAATGGATTTGAAGCTATAAAAACTATTCGTGCCGAGGAAAAAGGCGATGTAAAAATTCCAATTGTTGTAATGAGTGCCTACGATGCAGATATTGATACCAAACAAATGTCTTTGCTTGGTATCAATGAATTTGTTTCTAAGCCGATACGAACTGAAATATTAGAAAAGATAATCAGCAAGTACCTGAATTAAATATTAATTGGTAAATACACTTCTGACATAGAATTCGATCCCGTCCTCAAGCATCTGTACTGAAAGAAGAATCAGAATCAGCCCCATAAGCCTTTCACAGGCTCTCAGCCCTCTTTTACCCAAGAAACGGGCTAAAGTCGGTCCTACCATCATAATTCCAAAGCAAACGATCCAAGCGAGCATAACTCCTGTGAGCACCGTCATGTCTGCATTTCCTTTTGACCCGTAAACCATTACCGCGGCTAAAAGGGACGGCCCTGCAAAAAGCGGAACAGCAATCGGAACAATGAAAGGATCTTTTTCCAGAGTTATTTTTTGATTATCAGGCTGTGGGAAGACCATTTTCATTGAAATTATGAAGAGAATGACCCCGCCTGCCAAGCGCAATGTTGACTGGTGAATGTTAAGCATCTTCATCAGTCCGGCTCCCAGATACATGAAAAGTATGATGATACCCAGTGCAAACAGAAGCTCTCTAAATAGAATTTTTCTTTGGCGTGCCGGAGAGAACTCTTTGAGCATTGCTAGACATGCCGGAAGGTTGCCAAGCGGGTCCATGATAAGGATTAGCGGAAAAGCTATTTCAATTATTGCGTGAATTGTTTCATTTTGCATGGGAATATTTTATCCTATTTCTTTCCGCCGGCTTGACCGTAGGTGGAAAACTTTTCAATTACTTTATCCATTTCTTCATCAGGAACAATTACCGGAGTGCCTACAGATAAGGCTTGAATATAAATTCTGGCAATAAGTTCAAGCTCTTCTGCAGCGTCAAATGCGTTTTGTATGCGTGCTCCTACAGTAATTAATCCATGATTTGCAAGAAGAACCGCGTTGTAATTTTCAATTGTATTGATAACATGGTCGGCAAGTTCCGGTGTCCCGAACGTTGCATATGGAGCCAGTGGAACCTTTTTACCCGCAAAACCTACAAGATAATGCACAGCAGGCAGTTCCATATTAAGGCAGGCTACAGTTGTAGCATAAACGGAATGCGTGTGTACCACAGCATTAACATCAAAACGTTTTTTGTATAAAGCAGTGTGAAATCCTGCCTCGCTCGAAGGTTTTCTTTCTGAATCATAAAGTTTTCCCTCAAGATCCATAACAACTACATCAGCCGGACTTGATTCGAGATAGTTGAGCCCGCTGGCACTTATGGCAAGCAAGCCTTTTTCACGATTTAAAATACTCAGATTACCGCCGGTTCCTGTTGTCAGCCCGGCTTCAAGCATTTTGCAACCAAATTTAACAACCAACTTTCTTTCTTCTTCAAGCAGCATAGCAGGTGTCCTTATTAGTGAATTTGAAATAATCTGTTAAATTTGTTGTGAATGTAAATTTTCAATCCTTTTTAAAACAGGTGGATGGCTGTATTCAAGCCACACATAGAAGGGGTGCGGAGTCAGGTTGGACAGGTTGCTTGCCGATAACTTTTTCAAAGCACTGACAAGTGCTGCTGGTGTCTTGGTTGTTGCCGCTGCAAAATTATCAGCTTCAAACTCGTGTTTACGTGATTTCGCATTGCTGAAAACAGCGAGAACTGCTGATACTGGCGTGTAAAGAAGTGCAAAAAAGATCAGACCTGCATGAATAGAAATGTTCTGCATTCCGAAGGCTGCGAACAGTTCTTTGTTGCCAAGGAATAATGACATCAGCAGAAATATTATGCCTGTATTGATTATGCTCATGATGATCATTTTGCGGATATGTCCCAGCTTGCTGTGGCCTATTTCGTGAGCAAGCACGGCGACAATCTCATCTGTCGAAAGTTCTTTTATCAAAGTGTCAAATAAGGCAATACGTTTTTTTTTGCCGAATCCTGTGAAGTACGCATTGGCTTTTGTGGATCTTTTGGAACCGTCAATCATGAAAATGCCTGAAATTTTAAATCCGTTTTGCTGGGCAAAATGTTCAATTTTATCTTTAAGTTCTCCTTCTTCAAGCGGAGTAAACTTATTGAAAAGGGGTAAAATCCATGTCGGAGCTATGTATTGAATTGCAAGAGTTACAACGACAATAAACAGCCAGCACCAAGCCCATGCAAATTGCCCGGCCATACTGAAAAAAAGTAGAACTCCGCTAAGTAGAACTCCGCCTAGAATTCCGCCGAGCAGATATCCTTTCAATTTATCCATTATAAAAGTCTTTAAATCTGTTTTGTTAAATCCGAATTTTTCTTCAATTACGAATGTCTGGTAGAGTGCAAAGGGTATGGAAATAATGTCGCTGAGGATTGCAAGTCCTGCAAAAAAAATAAGCCCGGTCCCTATTTCACCAAATCCGAAATTAGCGGCCCATATATCAAGCAGGTTGAATCCTCCGCAGATGATGAACAGTAGCGTCACCAAGGTCATAAAGATGCTTGATATGTTTTCGAAACCTATACCCGCTCTAGTATAATCTTGTGATTTGCGGTATTTATCAGCATCGAATGTACCCTTGAATTCATCCGGTAATTCCGGAGAAAGAGCTTTGCAGTTGAGTTGTCTGGAAATAAGCCCTATCAGGCAGACTGCAGTCAAAGAAAAAATAATGATAAAAAAGTATATGTTCATTTTTATAGTTATGTTTATAAGTTTAAGGTTAACTTGCTATATTACAGTTACAATTGATAATAGTAGATTTCTGGCAAGGGCGTAAAACTACCTTGTAGGCAGTGAGGCGTCAATCTGGTAATAGATAAAAAGGATACCTTATTTTTCGATAGAAATGTCTTTTATGTTTCAGGTTAGTCGAGAAGCTTGACAAGTTGTAACAGAGATTGAAGAATTATAATGTTTAAAGCTGGTTGAATAAGCTAGTTTATAAATTGTTTAAAAGCAGTTTGCATGTCTCAGTTTTATTGAATTAAAATATTATTTAGAAAGAATTACGAGGGAGAGAGTCTGTATGAGTTCACCTAAAAGTATCAAGGAAAATGTCGCTCGTGCTAAATCATATGGTCAACGTAAGGATTATTTGAGGTGTCTTTTTTCGCTGAGCATTTCTCTTGATGAACTGGCAGACAGTCAGGTTTTCGGTCGTGAAAAATTTGAAATCGGGATTCTTGTTGACGAGGTTTTCCGCCAGCTTCTTGCCATGGAAGAACTCAAAAGCGTGCTCCCACGTGGTTTAAAATACACACGAGGGCATGAAAAAAAATTATCGAAAGCCCTTCGCCATATTCATGATACAATTAAAAATGCTATTGAAAAAGCTGCTATCGATAAAATTAGAAAGCAGAAAAATCAGATTGATAAGTATATTTTGACCGGACAGAAATGCCTTGAAGACAAAGATGCTAAAGAAGCTAAGAAATATTTCCGCCGGATAACCGAGGCTTTTCCTGAAGAACGCGGACTTTTGCAGGATGTTGGCGGAAGATTTGTCAAGGCCGGATTTGCCCGTGACGGGATTGAATATCTGGAGCGTGCAATAGAGCAGAATCCTACAGACAGTCGCCCCTATATTTTAATACTTCTTGCTTGGGAAATGCTTGTGGAGCAGGATCAGGCTCTTGCTGTCATAAAAGAGATTGTCCGCCGTTTTGGCGCAAATGAAAGTCTGTTTGTGCGTCAGGCTAAACTTTTTCTTGCAAAGAGAATGTATGCTGAAGCCTATGATGCCGCAGCATCAGCTCTTAAGCTTAACCCTCTTAGTCGTGATGCTAAGAAAATTTCCGACCAGCTTGGGCCTAAGATATTTGGAAGAGGGTACAAGCCCGGAACAACTTCAGGTGAGATGAAAGCCGCGAAGGCTAAACGTTCCGCGTCTTCAAGTTCCACAACTAAGGGGGCGATCAATCTTGATCTTGGCGGCGGTTCGTCTGATGTAAAGAAGCCGGCAACTAAAGAAGCTGTTAAAAAGCCTGATGCTTCTAAAGTTATTAAGCTCGATTTTTAATTTTTGTGAATTTTATCGTGTCTTATCTGATTTAGAATGAAATCCCTTGATGAACCCCTGTTTGTCAGGGGCTAGTTTGCTTTCCCTGTATCTGTTATCAACGTTGCTCTGTTGATTGTCTGAAGAATTGCAATTCCATTTTTGCAAGACTGCTTTGTGGTATATCCCTTTCCGCTATCTGCGATAATATTTCCATTATCTGATTTCAATATCCAGCGGTACTCTCCATTTTTATCCAGACATATTTCAAAATGATAATGCTCAGGATCATTTTTAATATCCGTGTCTACTAAGGTTAGACTGTCCATATTTCCCCACCATATATATTAATAAATTTTATATTTGTAATATTATATATGCTAGCTTGTATAGTCAAGTGCCATGGCAAAAAAGAACCCCCGACAAACATATGTCTGTCGGGGGTATTGTATCGGTTTTCGAGCCGATGAATGAATTGGAAGGAGTGCTTAGTACATTCCGCCCATTCCGCCCATACCGCCCATGCCGCCCATACCACCCATGCCGCCCATTCCACCCATGCCGGCAGGCATTCCGCCGTCTGCAGCTTTCACAGGCTTTTCTGCGATAGCACATTCAGTGGTGAGAAGAAGTCCGGCTACGGAAGCTGCGTTCTGGAGTGCAATACGGGTAACCTTTTTAGGGTCGATTACACCGGCTTTGATAAGGTCTTCGTATTCGCCGATTGCAGCGTTAAAGCCGATTCCATCCTTGGCTGCTTTAACTTTTTCAACTACAACAGAACCTTCAAGTCCTGCATTCGCAGCGATCTGGCGAAGAGGTTCTTCGATAGCACGGCGGATGATGTTGATACCTGCAAGTTCGTCATCATCAGAAGCAGTTGCATTTTCAAGTGCAGGAATGCAACGGATAAGAGCAGTTCCGCCGCCAGGGACGATGCCTTCTTCAACCGCTGCGCGAGTTGCGTTAAGTGCATCTTCTACGCGAGCTTTCTTTTCTTTCATTTCAGTTTCAGTAGCTGCGCCGACATTGATTACAGCAACACCGCCAACGATCTTGGCAAGACGTTCCTGAAGTTTTTCGCGATCATAATCAGAGGTGGTTCCTTCGATTTCTGAACGAATCTGGCTTACGCGAGCTTTGATAGTATCTACGTTACCTGCTCCGTCAACGATAATGGTGTTATCTTTATCGATAACAACACGTTTTGCGGAACCGAGGTCTTCAAGGGTAACACCTTCAAGCTGTAGTCCGAGATCATCGGAAACAACTGCTCCGCCTGTCAGTGCAGCAAGGTCGTTCAGCATTGCTTTGCGGCGATCGCCAAAGCCTGGAGCTTTAACAGCTACAACATTGAGTGTTCCGCGCAGTTTGTTGACAACGAGAGTTGCGAGAGCTTCGCCTTCGATGTCTTCAGCAATGATGACAAGAGGTTTGCCCATTTTAGCAACCTGTTCTAGAACCGGGAGAAGTTCTTTCATGCTGGAAACTTTCTTTTCGCTGATAAGGATAAGAGGTTCATCCATTTCGCAGGTCATTTTTTCAGCGTTGCTTACAAAGTAAGGAGAAAGGTAACCGCGGTCGAACTGCATGCCTTCTACAACATCAAGAGTTGTGTCGAGGCCTTTAGCTTCTTCAACGGTGATAACGCCTTCTTTACCGACTTTGTTCATGGCTTCTGCAATGATGTTACCGATGGTTACGTCATTGTTAGCAGATATAGTACCGACCTGTGCGATTTCTTTCTGGTCGCGGGTAGGTTTTGCAAGAGTTTCGAGGTGATCGATGATAGCTTCAACCGCTTTGTCGATACCGCGTTTGATTGACATTGGGTTACGTCCTGCTGCAACGAGTTTTACACCTTCGGTGAAAACAGCCTGAGCAAGGATAGTTGCAGTGGTAGTACCGTCACCGGCGATATCAGAAGTTTTGGAAGCAACTTCCTTAACCATCTGAGCACCCATGTTTTCGAATTTATCTTTAAGTTCGATTTCCTTAGCTACGGAAACACCGTCTTTGGTGATAACAGGGGAACCGAATGATTTATCGATTACAACGTTACGGCCTTTAGGTCCGAGTGTAACTTTTACTGCATTGGCAAGTTTATCAACACCGATTTTTAGTTTTTCACGTGCTTTTGCGTCGAAAAGAATCTGTTTAGCCATTTTTTATCTCCTTAGAAAAATGAATTGTATGATTTTATAAATACTAGGATGCGACGACTGCGAGAATGTCGTCTTCACGCATTACGAGATGATCAACACCATCTATTGAAATTTCTGTTCCGGCATATTTAGCGAAAAGAACGATATCACCTTCTTTAACGCCGATTGCGATTCTTGAACCGGAATCGTCAAGTTTTCCTGGTCCCACAGCAATTATTTCACCTTTAAGAGGTTTTTCTTTAGCAGAGTCAGGTATAATGATTCCACCTACAGTTTTTTCTTCCACTTCAAGGCGTTTGACTAAAAGGCGGTCACCTAGCGGTTTCAGTTTCATTTTTCATCCTCCAGTAAGATATAATTTTATATTATTTTATAGTTTAGGCGAAAGCCTATAATCCGTTTTGACAAAGACAAAATGTTATTTGAATGTTTTACGGTCTAAACGGATTGAACTTAAGTAAGACATTATTGAAAACTGTCAACATCAGAGTGATTTTTTTTTGAAAAATCATTTCTCCCCACTAACGCAAATCCTTGGAGACATACAGAACTCTGCCGATAGGCTCCCAGCTGAGTGAGGGGTCTTTTAAATCGATCTCAATCTTTTTGGGTTGTGCTTCCGGGTTGTCAGACATTAGGAGTATTTTCCCAGGCTCTTTAGCAATTCGTTTTACAACTATTTCCTGATCAATACGGACAACATAAATACGTCCTTCGTATAGGTCTTTTTGTGATTCATCGACTAAAATATGGTCGCCGTCTTCAATTCGCGGGGCCATGGACTCACCTGTTACTGCCATTAATTTCATACAGTCAGGGTTTCCTTTTTTAGTTAGCCAATCAAGTCTGAAAGCGTATGTGTTTTCTACAGTGTCATCAGCCTGCAGGCTTCCTCCGCCATCGCTAGGGCGTGCAATAACCTTGGGAACATGATGAAAACTACCCATTTCATTGTCAGTACCGATAGCCGGAAATATTATTTTTGCGCCTATTTTATCCAGTACTTTTGCAATCACTTGGATATGTTTTCCTCTTTCATGTTTGAGGTAGCGGATAATCTGATTAGGAGCGACTCCGCAGGCTTTAGCCATCTGAGTCGGATTTGCAAATGTTTTGTCCTGACCGATCATATTCTTCATACCTTCAACAAGATCAAAATAAAAACTCATATCCCCTCCTTATCGGGATAGTGTATGTTATTTTTTTTAAATTGTCCTCTTTTATATTCTATATTTGTGCTTATTTTGGCTGTTTTGTAATTAATATTTACCAATTGGTAAATATTAATTACAAAATGGCTTGCAAAAAAGAATTATTGTTAATATATACTCTCTCGGTGGATGTGTTTTTCTGCTTTTAAAGATCTATTTGGATACTTAATTTTTAGGAGAGGCTTTATGATTTTGGGGGTCGTTTCAAACAGTTTAGATTTTCCTGATTTAAATGATAAGAGGGTAATGTCCGTGGAAGGTCTTATAAGAGTTTTAGGGCATGAAGGAGCTGAGAGAGTAATATACTTTTGGGGAGGAATGAGAGTCTCGGTACCAAATATGGATGAGCTGCAGAAGATCAGACTTCGCGAGCGGGTCAAACAGGCTTTTGATCAGGGGGCGACTCCTTCACAGATTGCTGAACGATTTGGTGTTTCGGTCAGAACTGCACAGAGAATGCGAAATCCTTCCGCATGTGTTGAGAATGATTCGAAAATGATATAATAGAATTTAAGGTGTAATAGATTTGTTTATTTAATAGCACCCAATTGTGTCAAACTGCTAGCTAGTCACCTTTTGATTAATTTGAATCAGTAGTCTGTAATACTCTGATTTTGTAGAGAGATTAATTTTTATGAGTAACAAAAAAGACTGTAAGCCATTTAAAAAAAGTATAAAAAAATATTTATTAGTTACAGTAGTTATTCTGGCTGTGGCAGTCTGGGCTATTTCTACTTATGCAGAGCAATATCTTTTGCGTGTTTCAAAGCATGAATCTGAGTTGACAATGAATAGTTGCAAACAGTTTAACTCGTGGTTTGAACTTGGTGTTCAGGATGTAAGCATCCTTAGCGATTTGCTGGAAACCAGTTTGAATAAAGATGTACCATTGAGTTCTAAACTTAATGAAGTTGCAGCTATGTTCACTGTTTTTGGAAGCCAAAGAAATATTTGTATTCAGATGAGGTTTTTCTCAACAGAAGGGGTTGAGCTCGTTCGCGTCAATTTTAAAAATGGAGTATCCGATCGTGTTTATGGCGACTTTTCGCAGAGTGAAGGTAACCGTGAACATCTTCAGAATGTTTTAAGTTTGAAGAATGAAGTACATGTTTCAAGTTTAGATTTGAATATAGACCATAGCAAAGCTGCATTTCCGCATGCTCCGGTGGTCAAGTTTTTGAAAAAAGTGTCTGGTCAGGGTAAGACAGAACTTGGAATGGTTGAAATCAGTTATTCGGGGCGATCTTTGGTCAATCTGTTGAAATCCTATGCAAAAGATTCCTTCGGGGATATTTTTCTTCTTAATGGTTCAGGTCATTGGGTGATTGGTTTAGACAACAATTATAACCTGAAATTTATTAAGTTAGAACAATTCTTGCTGTTTGCAAGACAATTTTCTGCCGAGCTGGATAACAGTTCTTCCTCTCCGACTGGTCAGTTTTTAAATTCCAACGGCTTATATACGTATGGATCAGTATATGAAGATTGGAAAATTATTTCTTATGTCGCGCCGGGGAAACTGGTCGCGCCGCGTATCTGGATTACTATATTTTTGTTTACAATTCTTTTTTTGTGGAGTGGATTTCTGCTTTGGCGCAAATCTATTGCCAGTAGTGAGAAAGAATGTATTAGCAATGCCTTGCAGGAAAGTGAAAAAAGATTTTTGGATATTACAGATGCTGCGGGTGAATTCATATGGGAGACCGGGCCTGAGGGAAATTTTATTTTTGTAACCGGACGGGCAGAGGATATATTGGGGTATAGCGCGGAAGAATTGGTCGGCAGATCTCCATTTGATTTTGTTGATGAAGAGTCTTCGTGGGAAGTTAGAAAAGAATTTCTTGATGCTGCTCAGGAACGAAGACCATTCAATTCGCTTGTTTCCACATTTGTTAACCGTGACGGTCATAAATTATGGTTGGAATTTAACGGTGTTCCTGTTTTGGATAGCGAAGGTAACGTAACCGGTTTTCGCGGAGCTACCTCTGATATAACTGCACAGCGAAAAACTTTACAAGAGTTGCAGGACAGAGAGGATATGCTTCAAAGCATAAGTGATTCAGTTCAGGATGCTCTTATATTGCTGGATGACAAAGGTCTTGTTCATTTTTGGAATCCGGCTGCCGAAAAAATTTTCGGTTTTTCATCTGATGAAATGATAGGCAGGGATTTGCGTTCCTGCGTATGGGCTGAAGATAATCCTGATAATCCTGAGGTATCCCCTGTACAGGGTGGAAACGGAAAGGGATTTTTCGCATCGCATGGTTCTTTTACTGTAAATGTGCGTAAAAAAGATGGAAGCGTTTTTCCGGCTGAAGTCCTGTTATCACCGCTCCGAAGGGATGCAAGTTGGTGGGTTGTCGGAACAATCAGAGATGTTACTGAGCGCAAAGAAGCTGAGGATTCACTCCGTAAGTTAGCGACAACTGATCCGTTGACCGGGCTGAGCAATAGACGTTTTTTCATGGAAAAGGCTGAAGAAGAGGTTGAGAAAGCAAAAAGGTATAACAGAAGTTTATCGCTTTTGATGCTGGATATTGATTTCTTTAAAAAAGTTAATGATACCTATGGTCATGATGCCGGTGATGATGTCTTAAAAGCCTTATCTGTTGTTGGCCTTAAAGTGTTAAGGAATGTGGATGTTTTCGGTCGAATCGGTGGTGAAGAATTTTCCATTCTCATGCCGGATACAGATCTTGATGGTGCAGTTTTGGCGGCTGAAAGAATCAGAAGTGAAATTGAAAAAGCTAATATGCAGACAAGGTCAGGGATTCTAACAATAACGGTGAGTATCGGCGCGGCCACAGTGAATGAAAGAATAAATACTTTGGAACTCCTGCTCAAAGCGGCGGACCTTGGTCTTTATGCCGCAAAGGATGCAGGCAGGAATCAGGTGAAGGTTCAACTTTCACCTGATATGACCGACTAATATAATTATAAAAATTTACCTGACAATCCCGAAAATAAAATTCGAGTTTGTTGGATGTTTTTTAGTCTAAACAGAATTCAATCGTAAATTCCCCGTATTCAGTTGTAAACGGAATAGCCATAATGGGGGAAGTAGTTACATGCGTGATGGTATGATTATCCCCGATGATAACTGTCGGAGTAGAACCTTGAAGCTTGTACCCTTGTTCAGTTAAACCTGCTCTTGCCTGTCCGGAGACCATATTGGTTATTTCTCCTACGGCATCCTTAACATCCTGCATAAGATCTTGAATGTCATCTCCAAGCATGTTTTTTACGATATTAACTGCACATTTTTTTTCAAAGGATATCGAAATGCTTCCATTAACACTACCGGTAAATCCGACAACGCCAGTTACATCTCCCGAGGCAACATTTCCTTTTTTTACGAATGGTTTACCAGCCTTAGGGGTGACCATAGCCATCATAGAGAGAATGTCGATGGTTGCTTTTATAAATGGTTTTGCCAGTTCAACGTTCATGACTAGACTCCTTAAAAAAAATCTTATTTTTTATAATCATCATTTTTGACGGATAATATTATTTGAGAAGTACATTCTTTTTAACCCTTTTGGCAATGAAAAACAGTGTGTTACTTTATGGGCGCTTCTCGTTTGCCGCGTTGTTATTAAGTATTTCAAGGTTTATTTAGAATTAATTTAACTGTTTGACTGTTAAATTCTATATAGGCCAACACAAAGTCAAGTATAATTGGCACGTATTTGTATGCAGGATATTACTGTTTTGTCAAATACAGGCAAATTTTCTAGCTTTTTTCTTCTGGTGAAAATTTGACCGCCTTGTTAAATTTACGTAGTTGAACGTAGTTGAATTTGATAAGACCTAATCGATTTGTGCATGGTCCAAAAGTTCATAGTCAAATTTTTTAATAATTCATTCGAGGATATAAATCGATGTCAGATAATATTACAGAATCCACTGTCCCAAAGAATTTTATTGCAGCTATCATTGAGAAAGATAATGAAACTGGAAAGTATGATGGAAGAGTTGCAACACGTTTTCCTCCTGAACCGAACGGCTATCTTCATATCGGACATGCTAAATCCATCTGTTTGAATTTCGGGCTTGCCAAAGGGTTCGGCGGAACGTGCAACCTCAGGTTTGACGACACTAATCCTTCGAAAGAAGAAGTCGAGTATGTCAATTCCATTCAGGAAGATGTTCGCTGGCTCGGCTTTGACTGGGACGACCGTCTTTTTTATTCATCAGATTATTTTGACAAGCTTTATGAATTTGCGGTTCAGCTCATTAAAGACGGCAAGGCTTACGTTGACAGTCTCAGTGCTGAAGAAATACGCGAATATCGAGGCACTTTGACTGAACCCGGCAAAGACAGTCCATATCGCACACGTTCTGTTGAAGAAAATTTTGATCTATTCGAACGGATGAAAAACGGTGAGTTTGCAGATGGTGAACATTTGCTTCGTGCTAAAATTGATATGTCTTCACCAAATGTCATAATGAGAGATCCTGCCTTATACAGAATACGCAAGGTGGCTCATCATCGCACCGGCGATAAGTGGTGTATCTACCCCATGTACGATTTTACCCATTGTATTTCGGATTCTCTTGAAAAAGTAACTCATTCAGTCTGTACTTTGGAATTTGAAAATAACCGTCCCTTATATGATTGGGTTCTGGAAAATCTGGGTATATACAGACCGCAGCAGATCGAATTCGCAAGGCTCAACCTCAGTTATACTGTAATGAGTAAACGCCGTCTGATTCAGCTTGTCGAAGAAGGACATGTATCCGGCTGGGATGATCCTAGAATGTCTACAATTTCCGGTATGAGAAGGCGGGGATATCCTGCGGCTGCAATCCGTAATTTTTGTGAACGCATCGGAGTTGCCAAGGCAACTAATATGGTTGACTTTGCTCTTCTTGAGTTTTCCGTCCGCGAAGAGTTAAATGCTCATTCTCCACGCTATATGGGAGTTATCAATCCCCTTAAGGTGGTCATTGAAAACTATCCTGAAGATAAAACAGAAGAGTTCGAATTCCAGAATAATCCAGAAGATCCTGAAGCCGGAACACGCATGGTTCCGTTTTCAAAAGTTCTCTATATTGAACGGGATGATTTCATGGAAGATGCGCCTAAAAAATTCTTCAGACTTGCTCCGGGACGTGAAGTCCGTCTTCGTTATGCTTACTATATAAAATGTACAGATGTTATTAAGGATGAAAGCGGCGAAATTATTGAACTGCGCTGTACTTATGATCCTGATTCTAAAGGCGGCGGGTCCACAGACGGTAGAAAAGTAAAGGGAACACTGCATTGGGTTTCTGTTGCTCATGCAAAGGAAGTTGAAGTTCGGTTGTATGAACACCTGTTCACCAAAGAAAATCCAATGGACAATAAAGATGGATCAGATTTTAAAGATCATATAAATCCTGATTCACTTAGAGTTTTACCTAAGTGTTATGTTGAACCTATTCTGGGTGATGTCCAGCCGGGATTTAAATGTCAGTTTGAAAGAATCGGTTATTTTTGCGTTGATAAAGATTCTACTCCTGAAAATCCTGTGTTTAACAGAACTTCGACTCTTAAAGATACATGGAAGAAAATTGAAAAAAAGCAGAATGGTAAATAAATTTATTTATTGCCAGTAGAGAATGGACACAATTCAACCCGGAAATCTGTTTTGATTTCCGGGTTTTTTGTTTTTTTGCGTGCAAGTTATTTTGCTTATATGCTGTTCTTGATACATTGTTTGATTGATGAAACATTTTTTAAAAAATGTTATACAGTCCGTAGTAAGAGAGCAGCTAAATATATTATTAGAAAAAGCGGTAAATACTTTTTTATGGAATGGAGGTAGAGGATGAGTTCTGATATTGATAAAGGTTCCAGACTAGCCATTGCAATTGCCGGACGGAGTAATGCCGGTAAATCTTCAATAATTAGAGCTCTGTCTGGAGTTGAAGGGGATGAAATAATCCCTGTTGTTGAAGAAGATGAAATGTATCCTTTGACTAGAACTGAGATCCATCCGCTTGGGCCGGTAACTATTTATGATACTGATGCTCATATTCCGGGAGATGATAAGGCACGATTGATTAAAGCGGCCTTGTACAGTGTGGATGTAGCTGTTGTTGTTACGGACGAATCCGGCATAACAGATGAAGAACGGGCAATTACGACTCTCCTTTTTGAAAGGGGAATTCCTTGTGTCATGGTTTTTAACAAGGCTGACATAAGGCGTCCAAGTCTTGCTGATATGGAATTTTGCGGATCAAGAGGGATTCGGTTTGTTGCAACTTCAACAGTCGACGGGCGCGGAATAGAGCGTCTCAAAAAATCTATACTGGCGTTGGCTCCTGAAGAAAATTTACTGGACCCTGTCCTTGCCCGTGATCTTATAGGCAAGGGAGATTACGTTATTTGTGCTATTTCAGATGACTCGTCATCTCCTAAAGGGCGGCTCGGTCTTCCAAAATCTCAGGTTCTGCGTGAAGTTTTAGATGTCGGGGGAATTGCTGTCCTTGCGAAGGAAGGGGAACTTTTTCAAACTATTTCCGGCCAGAAAAGACGTCCTGCGCTTGTAATTGCCGATTGGCAAGCCGTTAAAAAGGTAATGGATATTATTCCTGAAGATGTTCCGTTAACCACTTTTCCTATTATTTTTGCCCGTCATAAGGGAAACCTTGAGCAGTTGGTTCACGGTGCAAATGCCATTGATCTACTGAAAGATGGCGATAGAGTTTTAATTGTTGAAGCTTGCCCTCATCATCCCAAGGCGGAAGATTTAGGTAAAGAAATGATTCCGGCTAGAATTGCGGATTATTCCGGTAAGAAGATAACTTTCGAATCCAAAACAGGGTGCGGACTTCCGCTTGATCTTTCCGGCTATCGTTTGGTTGTCCATTGCGGAGCCTGTATGACTGACCGTGCGGATATGCTCAGACGCATACGTGATTGCGACAGGCAGCAGGTTCCGATTACAAATTATGGACTGGCCATTGCGAAGGTTGACGGAACTTTGAACCGTCTAATTGAACCTTTTTTTAAAGAGGATGTTGCCGATAAGAGTGTTACAACCGGAAAAATTAATGTTTTCAGGGGGAGCAATTCAAAAGCTATGCATCTGGTTGTTCCTGATGAAATATATCCTGAAAAAGCAGTGCCTTTTAATTTGATGTACCTTTTCGGTGACATTGATATTACCAAGAAAAGTATCGGGTTTTCATCGCTTCCTTTTGCCAGAGGCGGACAGCAGAAGATTCGAAAATTTGTTGAGAAATATGGGTATTGTTTTTATAAATGGCCTGGGCGTGTTTTAGGACCGGATCTCGGCGGGCTGCTTGAACCTGATGAATAACTTTGAACAATAATCGCGTGTTAGAATTTTGGGCTAACTTTTAAGACTAAAGGCTGAACGATTATGGACAGAGCTAAAAAGAATTGCTTTCTCATGATCATTGTATTTGTGACTGCATTATTATGCAGTTCCTTATCAGCTGTTTGTTTTGCAAATTCGACTGTAGTCGGTTTTATCACAGATGGATCTAATCTGGATGATGATTCGTTCAACAGTATCACTTTAGTCGGGTTGAGGATGTTGCAAAAGGATTATGGAATTGAAAAAGAAATTCGTTGCGGCGGATTTACCGCTGAATCTTTTTTGAATGAACTTAATTCCTTACTTGCTAAGAAAATAAAGATAATTGTTGTCAACACGACAATTCATCGTGACCTTATTGCCGGCGCAATCAAAGATCATCCAGATGTTATTTTTATTTTGAATGAAATTATTGTAGACGGTTACCCCAATGCGTCCTCTATCAAATTTGATCAGAAAGAAGGGTCATGTCTGGTTGGTGCACTTTGTGCGTGGCAAAGTAAAACCGGGAAAATCGGGTTTATCGGCGGCAATGAATCTCCGTCTATTTTGGATTTTTTGTGCGGGTTTAAGGAGGGTGTTCGGTTTGCGGGTAAAAAATGTGATATTGATATCAAATTTATCCGGAGCGGAATGTCTATAGAGGGATTTGAAGATCCTCAGCGCGGAAATGAGCTTGCCAAGGAAATGTATGATTCGGGTGTGGATATTATTTATTCAGTCGCAGGACTTTCTGGCAACGGAATAATTTATGCTGCGCAGCAATCAGGAAAGTATGTGGTCGGCGTTGATTCTGATCAGGATTACATTGCTAAAGGAACGGTTCTTACAAGTATGAGGAAACGTCTTGATTTGGTCGTTTATCATGAAGTCGAGTCGGTCCTGATTGGTAAATTTAAGCCAGGAGTGAAGCAGTATGGCTTGCAAAACGGCGGAGTTGCTCTTTCAAATATGGACTATACAAGATGTCTTATTCCTGAAATAATCAGAGATAGGCTGAAAAATCTGGAGCGACTGTTAAAATCCGGAAAGATTACTTTTAACTGCTCTGAAAAATAAGCTGGCGGCATTAATCTGAATGTTGAAAATCTCTAAAATAAGTTACGGAATTACTTTTGGCGTGTTGCTGATTATGACAGTGGTCTTAGTCCCTTTAGGCTTTTTCGTAGCAAATCGGCAATATGATCATTCTGTTAAAGCTCTTTACTCAAGAGGCGAAGGGATAACTTCTTTTGTGGCTTTTGCAAGTAGCGAAGCAATCATAAAATATCAATTTTACAGGCTGGATGAACTTACGCGTGGAGCTTGCGCTACTAAAGAAGTTATTTACTGTGCTATTTATCAGCCTGACGGATCGATTTACAGCGAATCAGGAAAAATTCCTTCAGAACCTGCCGATAAGTTTTTAAGAATTGAAAAGCGTATTTTAAAAGACGGTGATCTGCTCGGGTCGGTCCGTATTGAAATGCTGACTGATTTCGCAGATATAAATGACCGTACTGCCAAGCAAAATTTTCTCCTCATTTTCCTGTCATCTCTTTTTATCGTCGGCTGCAGTATCAATTTCTTTTTAGGTAAATTTTTTATTAATCCGATAGTTAAATTATCTAAGCAGGCAGTTGATATAGGGCAGAATAAATTTGGTAAGCTCAAACAGATGGAGCGTTCTGACGAAATCGGAGCTCTTGCTTTAGCTTTGAATGATGCAAGTGATAGATTTTCACGGCTCAATTCTGAACTTGAAGAATTGGTGGCTGAGAGAACTCTGGAGCTTAGTGAAACTAATATTAAGCTGAACGAAGAAAATAAAGAGCGTATACGGGTTCAGAATAATTTGACAGCAGTTCTGGATGAACTTTCGTTTGCTGTTCGTGAACTTGAGAAGGCAAAAGAAAAAGCCGAAAAAGCAAGTCATTTTAAAAGTGAATTTCTTGCCATGATAAGTCACGAGATACGGACTCCTATGAATGCCATTTTAGGAATGGGAGAGTTGCTCATTGAGACAGGGCTTGACTCTGAGCAGATGGGGTACGTCGAAATATTCAGAGGGTCAGGTGAACTGCTACTAAAAATTATCAATGATATTCTGGATTTTGTCCAAATAGAATCAGGACAGTTAGACCTAGATCCCGTCCCTTTTAACCCCTCACGTGATGTTCAGAGCGTATGTAAAAGTGTCGCCCATTCCGCTCATGCCAGAGACATTGAAATTATTTGCGATGTTGACGCGGATGTTCCTCTTCAAGTTGTCGGAGACCCTGTCAGAGTACGGCAGATACTGATGAATATTGTATCCAATGCGGTTAAATTCACCTTCAGCGGGGAAGTTGAAGTCAGTCTCAGTCTTCAAAGTTCTAGTGAAAATCATGACCAGCTTCTCTACACAGTAAGAGATACGGGAATAGGAATTTCTGAAGGGAAAAGCAGCACTATCTTTGACAGTTTCGTTCAGGCTAACAGTTCAACCAGCCGTGTACATGGAGGGACAGGACTCGGTCTTGCTATTGCATCTCGTCTTGCCGGGTTGATGGATGGTAAAATCTGGTTTGAAAGCACGCGCGGACAGGGAAGTATTTTTTATCTTTCAATTCCATTTAGAAAATTTGTTTCTGAAACTGAACTCGGGGTGGTTGATTTTTCAGGAACTAAAGTTTTGCTTGTTGATGATAATAATACTGTACGGGAAGTTCTTGCACGCAGGCTTCATGATCTCGGTGTTTCGGTTTCTGTAGCAATAAATGGGGCAGAAGGTCGGGATTATTTGAAAGGGGCTCATGATCGCAGTGAACAGTATGATTTGATTCTTATTGATAGCGAAATGCCGGATATGCCCGGTGTAGATTTTCTTACTGAAGTCAAGCAGAACGGGTGGCTTCATGGACTTGTCGCAATAATGTTTTCGGCTAGCTGTACGGAAGATGACCGCAGCTCCGTCAGAGCCGTAGGTGCTGATTTCACCCTGATTAAACCTGTATTCGATGTAGACCTTGTCCGATGTCTGTCCAGAGTCGTTGTGCCGGATAGCAAAGAAGATGAAGAATTTTGTCCCGTATTAAAAGTTTTATTAGTCGAAGATAACGAGGATCACCGTAATATTCTGGAACTGTTTATAAAAGACACAGGGATGGATGTGACGTCTGTAGCTGATGGGCTTAGAGCCGTTCAATTATTTGCGGAAAGGAAATATGATCTTGTTTTTATGGATTTGAATCTTCCGGTGCTAAGCGGGCTTGAAGCTGTAGTAAAGATGCGTGAAATAGAGGGAGCAGGAGGAAGGGGGCGAACCAGAATTATTGCGTTGGCAGCTCATGTTCTGGGCAATTCACAAGCTGAGAGCCTTACGGCCGGATGTGACGGGTTTATTTCTAAGCCGGTTAAGAGGGATACGATTCGCTCTATCGTTATGGATGTCGCAGCGGGGCAAGATTTTTCAGAAGAATTTAAAGTTTCAAAGTAACTCAGGCTTGAGGTTGATATGACTAAAAGAATATTAAGTATTGATGAAAGTGTGAGGTCTTTGATTCCTCATTTTGTTGTTCATCAATTTGCTGAATTGGAGCTTATGGAAAAGAGCCTAAAAGATGGCGATTTAGACGAAGTCAGCAGGTTAGGTCATAGTTTGAAAGGAGCTGCCGCAAATTTCAGTCTGGACCACCTCAGAAAGCTTGGGGCGGCTATTCAGGATGTAGCTAAGTTGAAAATGACCGATTCACTTGCTCCGCTGCTTGCCAAGTATCGTGTGTACCTTGAAGAATTGAAATCGATGCAGGATTGATAGTTTAAAGTTTTTAATCTTGCTTGAATTTTGGAAGTCTGTTTGCATTCATGGTAATGATCTGGTTAAATTTTGACGACTTATTATACCTCACGGTTAAATCTTTTTTTAAGACAAGATGGCAAAAAACTTTCTTGCATGATATTTTTTTTTTATTTAGGGCACGAATAAAAATTAATTGTTCATGCATGGGAGAAAAATGATTTATTCAATTTGCAAATTCGTTGAGCGCCATTTTTTGTCACTGGCCGTTCTGCTAAGTGCCGCCGCCTATATAAATCCAGCATTGTTTACGTGGCTTAAGCCTCATATAGCCTTATGTCTTGGGATTATCATGTTCGGAATGGGACTGACTCTTGAGGTTGAAGATTTCGCTTCTGCCATTAAAAACTATAAGGCTGTAGGGCTGGGGGTTGTTTTGCAGTACACTGTCATGCCTGTTTTAGCTGTGGCATTGTCCTCGTTACTGGGCTTACCGCAAGAGGCTTTAATCGGGATGGTGGTAGTAGGTGCCTGTCCCGGTGGTACTGCTTCCAATGTTATTGCGCATCTTGCTAAAGCAAATGTTGCCCTTTCTGTAACGCTGACTCTGATTTCAACATGTCTGGCCCCAATTCTTACTCCTGTGATTATCTATCTGGTTTTGCATCAGCAGATTGAAATACCTTTTATACCGATGGTAAAATCTGTTTTCTGGATTGTAATCTTCCCGCTTGTTGACGGGCTTGTGCTTAGAAAAATTTTACGTAATAAAATCGACCCCATAATACACATTTTCCCGAGTCTTTCGATTATGGTAATATCTTTTCTGATTGCGTGTATTATCGGTCTTAACCATGACATGTTGGCAACGTATCCATTGCTCGTTTTTGTTGCAGTTGCACTTCACAATATCGGAGGACTCACTGCCGGGTATTGGGGAGGGCGAATAGCCGGCTTGTCACATAAAGATTGTGTTACTCTTGCTATCGAAGTCGGAATGCAGAATTCCGGCCTCGGGGTTGCTTTGGCTACGAAATACTTTGGCGCATCCAGCGCCTTGCCCGGAGCACTTTTCAGCCTGTGGCACAATATCTCCGGAGTTTTTATGGCAAACAGGAACAGGGCAAGAGCCGATCAGTAAATCATCGTCGTGACTGTTCTGTGTGCGTAAAATCACGCATCGCAAAAGGATCGGAGATCATTCGGATTAAATAAGCTTCAGTTTATGGAGTAGCGAATATGATAGTTGTTTCCGGCTGTCTTGCAGGAATCCGTTGTAAATATAACGGCACAGAAAGTACTGATGAAACCGTCCTTGAACTGGTTATGCAGGGGCAGGCTATCCCTGTATGCCCTGAACAGTTGGGCGGCTTGCCTACACCAAGGCCGTGCTGTGAACTTTTTGAAGGAAGGGTGGTTACAACTCTTGGTATAGATGTGACCACTCAGTTTTTAAAAGGTGCAGAAGAAGGTTTGCGGCTGGCAAAGCTGGTCGGCGCGACAAAAGCCATTCTTAAGTCCCGTTCACCGTCATGCGGATGCGGAAAGATATATGATGGCACTTTCAGCGGTAAGCTTATCCCCGGTGACGGGTTGTTTACCGCGCTGCTTAAAAAGAATGGCATCGAAGTAGAATCAATCTAATGCAAAATCCCCGTAATCATTATAATTATGATTACGGGGATTTTAGTTGAACTGTTAAGCTTGATTAATGAATGATTTTATTCTCTTTAATCAACTGCTTAGCAACGTTCAAATCGTATAAAGCAAGCGGATTGCGGTCAGAACCGCGTTCTTTATATTCTTCCGCTGCTTCAAGGATAACATCGTATGGAAGCCATTCATGTTTGTCCCATATAACAGGATTTTCACTGCTCCATAATCTGAATTCAATGCCTCCTCCATGCTGGTCCTCACGCACATACATGCGTGTTTCACGGGTCTGGAGGGACGGGTAGTAATATAATCCGCGTTCATCTTTCATAGTTATGCACTCCCTTTAGTTTTGCGAAGTGAAAAAGAATTACCGTTAGGGGTTGCGATAATTCCAAATCCTGAAACGACTCTGTTTAATGATCTGCCGAAAAAGAAATCCATTGAATCGGCTGGTAATCCAGATTTTTCGACAAGTAAATCTCTTATTGATTTATCATAAACCAGCATTTCAAGAAGATCTACTTGCAATTCTGCGCTGTTTTCCCAGTTTTCAAGAATATTTTTAGCCAGTTCAGCTAATTTTTGCGGAGAGCATTTCTGGTCGTGTTCTTCAATAATTTCAAAGACAGGATGACCTTCAGGAAGTACATCTTTTCTGGTGATTCTTTCTTTGTCATAAATTTTTAAAAGAGGTTCAGGATCTCCGCAAAAAAGGACCTGGCATTCTAGAGGTCTATTTTTATATATACGGCAAGCTTGAGTTGAAGGAGCTAAAAATTTGCATACCCACTCCTGTCCGGTTCCTTTAATTTTCAGAATTTCACTTTTCAGCGGGACAACTGCTCCCTCCGGCTGGTCGTAAACCATTTCGCCTTTTCTGAGTGTGACTATATCTGTCAGATCTATTCCGCTTTCACTGTTCAGGAGCTGGAGGTCTTGCGAGTGAAGAGCCGGGCCGCCTTTACGACAGCAGGTGCCGCATTGTTTGCATTCTTTCATAACTTTATTATCACTTTTCAAGTTTATGTTGCTGGTTAGTGAAAATTTTTGTAGGTAATATCTGTTATTGACGTATCTTGTGCTGGGCTGAGTAAATAAGCTGATTAAGGCAGGCTTGGCAAGTATACGTTTATCTTCTTGAACGTCTTGCATAATTTGACAAGGAACGGCATAGTTCCTTATCTTGCTTCGCAGGTTGTATTTTTTTTCACTTAAGGGTATTGTTCCCTCCCTTGCATCATTATGATTTAAGGGGTCTCGTATGAAGATGAGGAAAGCAGATCGGTTTATGCCTTTTTGGTGAATTGAACCGGATGTCTATTGTATTGGTAGGTATATCTATTAAACTTTATGGAGGTTTAAGGGAATGGCGAAACACAAAACTCCCTTGTTGGACCAGCTAGAAAGCGGGCCCTGGCCTAGCTTTGTGTCTGACTTGAAGCTGGAAGCAGCATCCAGAGCTAAAAACGAGAAGAACGTGAATTATCAGATTCCCGTTGAAGTCTGTGAAGACCTTCTTGGTGTTCTGGAACTGTCTTACAACGACGGTGAAACACATTGGAAGCACGGCGGAATCGTAGGCGTATTTGGTTACGGTGGTGGCGTTATCGGTCGTTATTGTGACCAACCTGAAGCATTTCCTGGTGTAGCTCACTTCCACACTGTTCGTGTGGCACAGCCTACAGGTAAATACTACAACACTGAGTTCTTACGTCAGCTCACCGATATCTGGGATATGCGCGGATCCGGTCTGACCAACATGCACGGTTCTACAGGTGACATCGTCTTCCTTGGAACAACCACTCCTCAGCTCGAAGAAATTTTCTACGAACTGACACATAATCTAAATGTAGACCTTGGTGGTTCCGGATCCAACTTACGTACACCTGCAGCATGTCTTGGTAAATCACGTTGTGAGTATGCTTGTTACGATACTCAGGCCATTTGCTATGACATGACCATGGAATTCCAGGATGAACTTCATCGCCCAGCATTCCCCTACAAGTTCAAATTTAAATTTGACGGTTGTCCTAACAGCTGTGTTTGCGCACTTGCTCGTTCTGACTTCTCAGTTGTAGGTATCTGGCGTGATGAAATCCGCATCGACCAGGAAGCTGTAGCAGCATACGTTGGCGGCGAATTCGCTCCTAACGCTGGTGCTCATTCCGGCCGTGACTGGGGTAAATTTGATATTCAGTCTGAAGTTTGTGACAACTGCCCAAGCAAGTGTATTACTTACGCTGACGGCAAACTCTCAATCAACGACAAAGAATGCGTACATTGTATGCATTGTATCAACACCATGCCTCGTGCACTGATGATCGGTAACGACCGCGGCGCATCTATCCTCTGTGGTGCTAAAGCTCCTATTCTTGACGGTCCTCAGCTCAGCTCACTTCTTATTCCTTTCATTAAGGTTGAAGAACCTTTCACCGAAGTTAAAGAAGTTGTTGAAAACATTTGGGACTGGTGGATGGAAGAAGGTAAAAACCGTGAACGTCTTGGTGAAACCATGCGTCGCATGGGCTTCCAGAAACTTCTCGAAGTTACCAACACCAAAGCTGATGCAAGACACGTACAGGAACCTAGACACAACCCTTACATCTTCTGGAAAGCAGATGAGGTTGATGGTCCTTGGGATCGTGACGTTAACGAATACAGAAAAAGACACCAGAGATAACTCGGGAGGACAGATATGGCGTTCGTATCTTCTGGCTATAATCCAGATAAACCGATGGAAGGCAGAATCTCGGATATTGGACCTCGTGACTTTAATGAGTTCCTTCCTCCGGTTCTTAAAAATAACTATGGACAGTGGAAATACCACGATATCCTTGAGCCAGGTATTCTGCTTCACGTAGCAGAATCCGGCGATGAAGTTTACACAGTTCGCTGCGGTACTGCTCGTCTTATGAGTATTACTCTTATCCGCGAAATGTGCGACATCGCTGACGCTCATTGTGACGGTTACCTGCGCTTCACAACACGTAACAACGTTGAGTTCATGGTTGATTCCAAGGACAAATGTGACGGCCTGGTAAAAGATCTCAGATCCCGCAAGTTTGACGGCGGCAGCTTCAAGTTCCCAATCGGTGGAACAGGCGCTGGTGTTTCAAACATCGTTCACACTCAGGGTTGGGTACATTGTCACACACCTGCAACTGATGCTTCCGGTACTGTTAAAGTTATCATGGATGAGCTCTTCGAAGAGTTCACCGGTCATAACATGCCAGCTCCTGTTCGTATCGCTGTTGCTTGTTGTCTTAACATGTGTGGTGCTTGTCATTGCTCCGATATCGCTGTTGTCGGTATCCATCGTAAGCCACCACTCATTGACCATGAATACCTCGACAACCTTTGCGAAATTCCTTTAGCAGTTTCAGCTTGTCCTACCGGTGCTGTTCGTCCTTCCAAGGTCGAAATCGACGGTAAGTCTTTCAAGACTGTTGCTATTAAAGAAGAGCGCTGCATGTACTGTGGTAACTGCTACACTATGTGTCCTTCACTGCCTCTTTCCGATAAGGAAGGCGACGGTATCGCTCTGATGGTTGGTGGTAAGGTTTCTAACCGTATCAGCATGCCTAAGTTCTCCAAAGTTGTTGTTGCATTTATTCCTAACGAACCACCTCGTTGGCCTACACTGACTAAAACTATCCGCAAAATTGTGGATGTTTACAAAGCAGAAGCTAACAAGTACGAACGTCTGGGTGATTGGGCAGAGCGTATTGGTTGGGAACGTTTCTTCGAAAAGACAGGTATTGAGTTTACTCCGCATCTTATCGATGATTTCCGTGATCCAGCTTATTACACTTGGCGTCAGTCCACTCAGTTCAAGTTCTAAGAATTGAGAATCCAGGGGCGCGGCACTTTGCCGCGCCCCGTTTAAAAAAAGGGGCTAATTATGGCGATCGAGCTAGAATCTGCAAAACAAGTTATTCTGGACTTCCTTGCTTCGAAGACAGGTGACAAGAGCAAATTTTACTTTAATGACTTTACTAAACTTTTCCCTGATGAAAAAGGTCGCGACGTTAAAAAAGTCCTGACTGCTCTCGTTAAAGACGAAAAGATTGTGTACTGGTCAAGTGGTAGTACTACCATGTACGGTCTCAGCGGCGCTGGCAAACAGGGCGGAGCTGAGGGCGAATAGACCTTTTTAGGCCTAGAGTCTTGAATGCCTTGTCCATATTTTTGGACAGGGCATTTTTAGTTTTTGATTCCTGTTGTAATTTTCCGGCAAATGTTTTCTTTCTTTCTGAGTAATCAAAACATCTTATGGGAATTAGTTGTTTTATGAATTTTCCTCGACTCGTTCTCGCCGGACTTAGCGGCGGCACTGGTAAGACCATTGTCACTCTCGGGCTTTGCAGAGCTTTTAAAAATCTCGGCAAAAAAATTAAACCCTTTAAAAAGGGACCGGATTATATTGATGCAAGATGGCTGGGCTTAGCTTCCGGAAATTTTGCGACAAATCTTGATCCTTTTTTAATGCCTGTTGATAAATTAAAAGCCTTGTTTCTTGAGAAAGGGGTCGGGTTTGATATATCGATAGTTGAAGGGAACAGAGGGCTTTTTGATGGCAAGGACGTGCAGGGTTCGTGTTCAACCGCTGAACTTGCCAGATTAATCAATGCACCTGTCATTTTGGCAATAGATTGTACTAAAATGACCCGCACCGTTGCCGCGATAGTTGCCGGGTGCAAAGCTTTTGAAGAAGGTTTTAATCTCGCCGGAGTTATTTTAAACCGTACAGCCGGAGAACGGCATCGCAATATCCTCCAAAAATCTATTGAGACTTATACAGATGTTCCTGTGCTCGGGATGCTGCCGAAATTAAGTGAAAATCCGATTCCAGAGCGTCATATGGGACTGGTTTCTAATACTGAATACGGTCCGCAGGACGAATCATTAGATATTCTCGGAAAGATGGCTCAGGATTGCATCGACCTTGATAAAGTTTTTGAGATCGCTTCAAATTCAGGTGTTATCCCTGGAAACCATGATCCGCTCTGGTCCGGAATAGAGCTTGTAACTGATAAGCAGCCTGTAATTGGGGTTGTTCGGGACGAAGCTTTATGGTTTTACTACGAAGAAAATTTTGAAGCTTTAGCAAAGGCCGGAGCTAAGATCGTAGAAGTCTCTCTTGTTTCAACTGATAAGTGGCCTGAACTTGATGGTCTTTATCTTGGAGGAGGCTTTCCGGAAACTTTAGCTGCTGAACTTTCTTCGAATATTTTTATACGTGATCACGTCCGGGCACTCGCAGATTCAGGACTTCCTATCTATGCGGAATGCGGCGGGTTTATGTACCTAGGCGAAGACGTAGAGTATGAAGGGAAGAAGTTCCCTATGTCAGGCGTTTTGCCGATATCGACATGTCTGTGCGCTAAACCTCAAGGGCTCGGGTATACTTCAGGTAAAATTATTCAGGAAAATTCTTTTTTCCCTGTCGGAACAGAAATTGTCGGTCACGAATTTCATTATTCATTGTGCATCAGCCGGACAGGCGGGAATCCTGTTTACGGGCTTAAACTTGATCGCGGTAAAGGTATGGCTGACGGCTATGACGGCATGATTAAGAGTAATGTTTACGCCGGTTACAACCATATCCATGCCCTTGGAGCTCCCTGCTGGGCAGGAAATTTTGTAAAGGCTGCTCTGAAATTTAAAGAAGGAAATATTCAGGACATATAGGCTTTGGCTATCCTGAATATATCGTCATAATTAAGTTTATTTCTGATTGCGATACACATTTCTGTAGCCATTTGCATTTTGCGGTTGGAGTATTTTAAAATTTCTTTACTCTGCACTGTTAAATTTAATTTAAGAATTCTGTGCTCGAATCCGTCAATGACCTGTGTCATTCCGTTCGCATAAAACGGGGTCTTAATGTGCGGGATTAATTGTTCAAGTTGTTGCTTTCCTTCTTTACGGCTCAGTATGACATGGAAAAGCATTTTTACGAGTAGTCTGTCGCCTTGAAGTTTATGATCGAATTCCAAAAGAACGCTCTGGTCGGAATCTTTTTCATTCATTCCGTCAATTAATCCGTGTGCAAGCGTAAATGCTTTCTTCTCAGATATCAGAGCTGTGGGGTATTGCGCAGCCATACGCACGAATGATATGCGGGGATTTTCCTGTGAAGACATTGCCAGCAAGGCTATGCACATGGAAGACAGCTTGCGCGAATACTCGTCAGAAATTGTATCCGATTTTGCCTGAGCCAGACGGCGCACAGTGGCTTCATCCAGCTCGGAGAAAGCCGTTTCAAGCAGATATTTGATAAAAGGCTCTCTGGTATATTTTATTTCGTCATCAAGAACTTTTTTACTTCGTTTTACATCGATAAGCTTTTTAATTGAAAGCCAATAGGCTGCCAGCCCTTCGGCAGGCATTTCCAGTATATCAAAATCTTTTTGTTCGTTCATGGGATTTCCTTGTATTTCCTAGTATCTAATTGTAACTGAATTTGTTCAGGAAACAAAGTACCCATAGTATAGATTTTGATATTGAAATTTTTCAAATAGCAGGGAATTGAATATGATTGTTTTACCGGAATTTGACACTACAGCTTTTCATATAGGACCGCTTAAGGCTAACTGGTACGGCCTTATGTATATGATAGGTTTCTCACTTGCGTGGCTGCTCGGACGCTATCGTGCTTCGAAACCCACCAATAATTGGACTCCTATACAGGTTGATGACCTTATCACTTGGTTGGTTGTAGGGTTGGTGCTGGGCGCGCGAATCGGTTATTGCCTCATATATGAACCGGCTTACTTTTTAGCCCATCCTTCCGATATTATAGCTGTGTGGAAAGGCGGGATGTCTTTTCACGGCGGAGCCATAGGGGTAGCTGTTGTAGCGTGGAGATTTGCAAAATCAACCGGCAGAACAACTCTTGATGTAGGTGACTTCATGACTCCGCTTGCGCCGTTAGGGCTCTTGTGCGGAAGGATGGGAAATTTTATTAACGGTGAACTTTGGGGAAGAGTTACGGATATGCCTTGGGGAATGGTTTTTCCAAGTCAGCGAGCCGGGAATTTACCACGTCATCCATCGCAGCTTTACGAAGGTGGCCTTGAAGGGTTGCTTCTATTTTTAATTTTGTGGATCTGGTCATCAAAACCGCGCCCTAGAGGAACTACAACAGGCTTATTCTTAATAGGGTATGGAACATTCAGGGCGTTTGTTGAATTTTTCAGACAACCGGACCCACAGCTTGGCTTTATTGCTTTTGGATGGCTGACTATGGGGCAATTGTTATGCGTTCCTATGATTTTGCTCGGAGTGTTGCTGTTTGTCTGGGGAATTAAGAAAGGCCCTATACCTCCAGCTGCGAAGGCTTAAATTCAGCGAAATATTTGTGATATAAAATATTCTTATTTTAGATAATAAATCCGCATTTTGTCTGCTTTAAACAGGCTGAATGCGGATTTTTTGTCTGCATAAATATCTATCATGAAATTTAATCTAGTATTGAAAAAAATGTTAGCTACATATCATATTAAATCATGCAAATAATTTTTTAAATGAACTAGCTGATTTTAAAATAGAAGTTCACTTTATATTTGCTGACAGTTTGTTGTAAGTGTTTACTTGTTGTGAGACCGTATATAATGTATAAATATTACAGGAGTAATTTTTTACTGAGAGGTGGTTTATGTCGCCTACACAAAATACTGATCTAAATTCGATAGGTGTTGTCCTTTCTGCTGATGGCGAGGTTTTCTTACAGTCTGATTCCGGTATGAGGCCGGTTGAATCCGGTGCTCCGGTTTATGTCGGTGATAAACTAATAACCGGATCAGGAAGTGCTGCGGAAATCAGGTTTGTTGACGATACTCTTCTTTCTCAAGGGGCGGATTCATCAATCTCCCTTGACGACTATGTTTACGATAATACGGATGACTCTTCGTCCGACCTTCTTTTTAAAATGAGTCAGGGCACCTTCCGTATGGTGACCGGAAAAATTGCTGAGCAGAATCCCGAAAGATTCAAGGTCGGTTCTCCTCTTGCGACCATCGGTATACGAGGCACTATTACTGTTCACGAAATCGGACCTGATGGTGAAAAACACGGAGTTGAGGAAATTCACAGCGGCAAGGCTTTGCTGATTCAGAGCATTGACGGGCAGATGCGTCAAATTTCGTCACCTCGGGCGTTAGTTGATATTGCCGCGTCCGGTCTAATGAGTACTGTCCGTGTAATGACAGTGCAGGAATTTGAGCATTTTCAGTCTATTGCCCCGTCAGCGATTCAGGCAGAGCAGGAAATTCAGCAACAGCATGATCAGGAACAACAGGACCAACAGGATCAGCAGGACCAGCAAGATCAGCAAAATGACGGAGAACCTCAAGGTGAAGGTGACGTGAATACTGATGGTGAACCCGGGCAGGGTGTAGTAGGCGGAGAAGCCGGTGGACCTATAGTCACAGGAGAAGGCGTTTTCGGCACAAGTATGGAAGGCGTCATGAGTGGGCTATTTGCTGGCGAAGAAGGTTTTGGGCAACTTGTTGACGGATTTATGCTCGGAATTGCTCAGGAAGCGCTTAACGCTATTGCACAGGGAGATTCAGAAAAGGCGCTCGAACTACTTGATAAATTAGAAAACATTCCTGATGACCAAGATATTTTGGCCTTACTGGAAAACGGCAAGACTGCAGATATTCCGGAAGAAGCTGAAGGACATACTCACACATCCGATGGTGGGATTACCTGGATTTTAGGAACTTCAGGAAATGATGATCTTCATGGTACCCCTAATACCGATTATATAGATGGCCTTGCCGGAAATGATACAATTGATGGTAAGGGCGGAGATGATTATATTCTCGGAGGAACAGGTAACGATACGATAAAGGGTGAAGACGGTGATGACACGATTGCCGGCGGCGATGGCAACGATATTATAAGCGGCGGAGCTGGCGACGACACCATTTATGGTGATGATAGTACTTTTGTTCACGGTCAAGAAGTTCAAGCTTCAGGGAATGATACCATTGACGGCGGTGAAGGCGCTAATACCATGTATGGTGGATTCGGCACTGACTTTGTTTCATTCGCGAGTTCTACTCATTCTGTTACGGCATGTTTAGACGAAGGTACTGCTACGCATGGAGATGATATTGATCATTTTTATAATTTTGAAGGGATCATCGGTTCTGATCAGGATGATTCACTTTATGGGAATGGTCAGGATAATACGTTTATCGGTGGATTAGGTAACGATACAATTGATGGCGGGGTAAACAGCAATAATACCGCTTCGTATGCTAGCGCAACAAGTGGCGTTGTCGTATCGCTCGTGTCAGGAGCAACTAACAGTGGTGGAGCCGGGAACGATACACTTACGAATATTCAGAATTTAATCGGTTCTGATCATGTTGATATTTTAACTGGCGATAACACTTCTAACATACTGACAGGTGGCGTAGGCGCGGACACTATGAGTGGAGGACTCGGTAACGATATCTTTCACTATTCTGCAACAGGTCAGGGTGGTGACACAATAACTGACTTTGATATGGACTCACAGGATGTTTTTAAATTTGAAATTTCCGGAGGGTTCAGCAGCGAAGCCCTATATGAACGTGTTGCCAGCTATGATGGCAACGCCGGTGGCAGTTCTGGAGCACATTTTATTTTCGCTGAAGATACAGGTAAACTTTGGTATGATGCTGATGGCAGTGGAGCTGGGGGTGGAGAAATGATTGCTGATATTGGTACTGATGTGAATTTGAATGGCATTGGTACAGATATTCTTCTTGTATAACTGATCTGCCAAACTGTTTTATTAAGCCGTTTCGTCAAAACCGAAACGGCTTTTTATATTTTACGTGACATATCCGGACTGCAGGAATAATCACTTCTTTTTTAATGGTTACTATGTCAGACTATACTTAAATTTTTAATTGAAACAGTTTGTTGTGGAATCTTAAACAAAAGCGTTTAACACAGGGTAGTAAATGAATAGAATAGATGAAATCCTCGGTAAAATTGATGTCCTTGAAAAAGATCTCCGCACTGAATTACGCGATGTTCAAAATAAATTTTACTATACTGTTCAAGAAAGAAAGGTTCGGTTCAGCTCAGAGGTAAAAGCGGCTCATAAAAAGTTTGCTGCAAAATGGTTTGATTATGTTTATGATTCAGGTTTTTGGGTAATTCTGACCATGCCGTTTATATGGATGCCTGTTGTGCCGGCTTTAATTCTTGATTTTACAGTCTGGCTGTATCAACTGATGTGTTTTCCTGTTTACGGTATCCCGAGGGTAAAGCGCAGAGATTATATTGTGCTTGATCGTCATTCCTTAAAATATTTGAATTTAATTGAAAGAGTGAATTGCTTTTATTGCAGCTATTTTAACGGGCTCATAGGGTTTGTGCGTGAGGTGGCAGCGCGGACAGAGCAGTACTGGTGTCCTATCCGTCATGCCCGCCCTGTTAAATCAGTACACAGCCGTTATCGTCACTTCTTCCAATATGGTGATGCTGAAGGGTATCGCAATGGACTTGCTGAAGTTCGTGAGACATTTGATGACACTAAATAGATAAAAATCATTCAAAGGAAAAGCCCGCTTCAGATTATCTGAACCGGGCTTTTTAAATTCTAAACGGGGTGTCAGCGTTGCTTGGTTAAAAAACTTTAAGCATATTCAGCATGACGACCGCGACAAGCAGCGGGCTTACATATTTAATGAGGAAGAACAATGAATCAATTATAGCCTCATTCTTAATAAGTCCGTGATTGGTGAGTTCTGCCTTAAACTTGTCTTTTCCAAATACCCAGCCTGTGAAAATACAGATGAGCAAACCGCCTGCAGGCATGCAGAGGTTGGAGGAAAGGAAGTCAAAGAGGTCAAAGAAGGTCAATCCGAATATTTTTACATCTTTTGTCATGCTGCTTGAAAGTGCCGCAGGTGCGCCGAGAAGCATGACCAGCAAAGCTGTCGTCATGGTGGCCGCCTTACGGGACATTTGACGGGCTTCACAAAGGTAGGCAACCGGCACTTCAAATAGAGAGAGCATTGCGCCTGTTGAGGCTACAGCGGCCAATACAAAGAAAAGAACCGCAAAAAACTGACCCATTGGCATGGACGCGAATACCGCCGGGATTGTGATGAAAAGCAGAGACGGACCTGCAGATACATCAAAACCGTATGCAAATACAGCCGGGAATATAGCAATACCGGCAAGCAGTGATATCACAAGGTCAGCCAGTACAACCCGTCCGGCTGTTAGCGGTATGTTCTGTGAGTCTCGAAAGTATGAACCGTAAGTCATCATGGTTCCCATTCCTATGGAAAGCTTGAAGAACGCAAGGCCCATTGCCATAAGAATTACAGATCCTGTTATTTTGGAGAAATCAGGCGTAAAAAGAAACTCAAGTCCTTTTTCCGCGCCTGGTAAAGTCAAGCTTCTTGCGCAAATAACTAGCAGAAGTAAAAATAGAATCGGCATCAATCTCATGGTAACTTTTTCGATACCTTTTGAAATGCCGAAAGTAATTATTATTGATACAAAAACTATTACAAACCATTGCCAGCCGATAGCCTGCATAGGATCAGATATAAGCGATGCAAATGCCGCGGAGGCGACTTTAGGGTCAGTTGTCAGGACAGATCCGGATAGCCCTTTGAATATGTAAGCGAAAACCCACCCAGCTACTTCTGTGTAAAAGCAGAGGATCAAAAAAGCTGCAACTACGCCGGAAACACCGACGATGCCCCACGGCTGTCCCTTAGGGGAGAGCTTGCGCAACGTTGTAATGGCGTTAGCTTTGACTTTACGTCCAAGCATAATTTCAGAGATCATTATCGGCAGCCCGACAACAACTGTACAGGCCAGATATACAAAAAGAAAACTTGCTCCGCCGTTTGATCCGGTCATGGATGGGAATTTCCAGATGTTTCCAAGTCCGACAGCTGAGCCTAAAGTAGCGGCGAGCATTCCAAGACTTGATGTGAAAGCGTCTCTTCCTGAACGTCCTGCATTTTGTTGTTTGTCTGTCATATATTAAACTTCCTTAAAGATAATGTTAGAAAAAACTAATGACGCCCTACCATCAAGTGGCTCTGTGTTCAACAGATAAATATCCATGTGATTTTGTGTAACGTCTTTTTTGATGGGGCAAAATAAAATATATGCTGTATATCTCTGCTATTTTTTATCATTACTTAAATTTATTGGGTAAGATGAAATGCAATAGATTATTTAAAATTATTGGAATTTTCGCAAAAAAATACCCCGCACATATTGTGCGGGGTATTTTCGGGATTATCTACTGAAGCTTATATTAAATTAGAACTGGATTATATTGCGTCTTCGAGTATTCTTTTGAATCTTACGGTAACACCGTTCACTATTTCAGACTGCGGAGTGTTGTCACCGCCTGCATATACTGCGACCTGTGATCGCTCGCTGGCGCGATATGCTGTGAATCCGGTATCTTCATCTTCTTTTTTAATCTGGGTATCGCCAAAGTTGATCATGTATTTTTTTCTCTTAGAGAGAGTGTCAACCAACCCGATAGCAACATCAGCGACCATAATATAGGTGTCTTCTGTAGAATAACTTCCTAGAATTGCTCCAATTGTCGCGCCTCCGGCTGTTCCGAGAATGGCTCCATCAACAGAGCTCGGGCTTTTGCTTCCGGCATACCCTCCGGCGGCAGCACCCATCAAGCCGTATTCGATAGCCATATTAGATGAAATCTGACCGGAGTAGCGCATATTGATATCGATATGGATACCGTAATTCTTCCCTTTAGTAATTTTATATCCTTTATCTTTGTATGCCTGCTCTATGTCGTTGCGCAGAGCTTTGAGGTCGACCGCAGGATCACCGGAGGTGTTGCGGATAGACAGCTTGATTGTGGGATTTGAAAATTGTGACGGGTCCATGAACAGGTTGCCGCTCATGTAGGAGCCATACATCAGCCCGGTACCTTTTTCTCTGATCATTCCCATGCGCTGTCTGGACTGACAGCCGGATAGAATAATGGTTAAACCGACTATTGCCAGAAGAGCTGTGAATATTCTTGTTCTATTTGTCATTTCAAATTCCTATTTGCGATACATAATGCCGTTCTGTTTGAGAAAGTCTATGACTTCGGCATAGTGGATTGAGAAGTTGAGTCCTTCAGTTGCCTGTTTGGAAAGTCCCCATGTGTTTACGCCGACCAGCTTGTCTTTGTAGAAAAGCGGGCCGCCTGAGTTACCATGATTGATAGGGGCATCCGTTTGGATGTAGCGGACTTTGTGTCCTGACGGAGCCGGTCCCATGCCTTTAAGATCTCTGTAGGCACTGAAAACTCCGCGAGTAATGGTATAAGGGTATCCTTCCGGATGACCTATTGCATCAAGCGTAACTCCGGCAGGAAGAGATTGTCCGGTGTAGAAGGTGACAGGTTTTCCACGTGTCTGCATTTTTATCAAAGCAAGGTCGCGGTTCATATCATAAACCATAACTTTACCGAATGTTTCCATATTATTATGGAGTTTCATCTCTGCAAAGTTGCTTCCTTCAACCACATGAAAGTTTGTAAGCACAATGTCATCGGTGACATAGAAGCCGCTTCCAAGAGAGCCTTGCGGATTCAAAACTACTACAACAGAATCAAAGCGCGGATCATTTGAAGTGTCGGAACTGTATTTGTTGGAATAGAATTCAGCTAGAGCCGTGTTACGGTCATTGAGGATAGATTTTTGAATTTGAGAAATATCCTTGTATTTTTTTACCTTGCTGCTTTGAGAAGCATAATGGTTTAAAATGTCGGATAAAAGTACACTTACAGGCTGTTTTTCATAATTTTCAAGGTCTTTTTCGGTTTTGAACTTGGATAATATAGATGTAGCTTCCGGATCTTCGTCCTGAACACCGTAGGCGACTTTAAAAGTGCGCTTTTGTGTAATATCAAAATGATTTTCATAGTAGGACTTATTGCGACGGTCGATTATGTAATACTGCACTGATGCCAGTTTCGCGTCGTTTACTGATACAACTTTATATTTGTATTTTTCGTAGACAGGCTTGTTGAGCATGCGCGGAGTATTGGTTGCATTAGCCTGTGCTGTAGTGAAACGCTTGTTGTTAATATCAATTTCAGATTGCATTGATAATAGTACTAAGCCGCCTACAAGGCCGCCGTTTCTGCACTGGTTGATTCTGAATTGTAGATTATTGTTAATGGTTTGAGCTGTCTGATAAAGCATTTGTGCTTTATCGTAGTCATTATTGTAAACTTCGCGGTATCCGGTTATGAGTTGACTTTTTTCAGCTCTATAACCTGTTGTTTCGCGATTAATTTTGGAAACGGTTTCATTAATCAGGATTACGATATCAGCATCTTTTGCTGTCTGTGAGTCAAACATCCCATGAGCTTCAGCCTGTTCAGCTTTAATAGGCATGTCTACATCAATACCAAGTCCGAATTCAATGCCGTGCTGATTAAGCATGCTCTTGCTGGTAACTCGGACGAAGGCGATTTTACAGTCCGGTATTTCAGAAATCTCGAACCCTGTATTTTTTGTGGCCTGAAGAGCTTTGATTATAGCAGGTAATGACGGGACGCCTTTTCCGGAGATTTTGCGGAGTGCATTTCTATAATATTGTTCAGCTAGATGATTTTTGAATGTTTCTGAAAGATCAGAAGCGTATGTTTTCATCAAATGAGGAACGCCTGTTCCTTTTGCTGTCAGAATGGTCTCAGTAAAGAACTCTGCCTGTGAATCCAGAAACTCTGCATTCTTTAGGCTTACCGGGTATGATTCAAAAAAGTTTTTCCCGGTCAGAAGTGGATAATTATGAAATGTTGCTGCTGCGCCGTCAGTGATTAGTTTTGTTTTTTCAGCCGTAGCAGATTTAAGCTGGGACAGCTCTGCCGGGCTCTGATTAAACGCAGGCAGTATGGAGTCAGAAGAAACAGTTGCAATCATTTTTCCGGCATCTGCGAGACTGCTTTTGATTGCCGGCCATTGTTCAGCAGGAGCCGGCCATCTAATCGAATCTATGCGAGCTTTTGAAGCGGCCAGTTTCGGTTGAAACATGCTCTTTATGGATGAGGCAAGAGCTTCTAACTGCGGCTGTGTTGCTGGGTTGTTCTCAAAAAATTCTTTATTCTGTTTCCAGACGTTTTCAGCCTTAATCAGTTCATTTTGCTGAACCAGCTGAGTGATATGGTCAGCAGGCGTGAAAAACATTGAATATTTAGCGTCTCCGCCCGTGCCTGTTCCGGCTGTTTTACAGCCAGATATCGTTATTATTATAATAAATATCAGTAATCCCGAAAACTTAAGTCTCACAATTCCCTCCAGTATAAATGCAAAATAACTACTCCACCGTTAAGCGGAGCTTAGGTACCATGATTATTATGGGTATATCAAGGAAGTATTAAGCTTAAATTAAGATTTTGATAATGAAATGATAATATTGGAGACTAACCGCTTAGGTTAGTTTTATTATTTTTTTGTAAAAGCTGGCGGTGGTGAAGTCTTGAAGCCTGTAAGCAAAATGCTTCGAGACGGGCTTCAATTAATTGTGGAAACGGATTCCCATCTGTTTCAATGGCAAGAAAGGGAAGTCTGGTATCGTTTTTAAGAATAGTGGTAGCTTTTTTACCTGCTGCTATTGCATTAAAATTTTCGCTGAGTATTGAGTCCGCAACACGTGCCGGCATGCACCCGAACGGCCCGATTGAGATAACTCCGCAGGACGGGCTCATAATTTCATGCAGTGACGCACCGACTGTAAGTACTGCTTCACCTGTGAGCTGTTTAGAAATATGCGGCGCGGCTGTATCAACTATTTGCTTAATGTTTGGACCGTCAAAGCTTATTAATCCGCTTGCGGAAAGAATAGAGCGAATCTTTTTTTCAAAATATCTTTTCACGCCCTGCTTGATGATTGTTCCGAGTCCTGCTTTGCCTTCTATTCCTTTGCGGTTCAGCCAGTCAGTATATTTCATCCATTCCAGAACTGGCGCAACCCGCACTATAAAACCCTGCTCGGCAAGACGGTTCGGTAAATCCCTCCGCGCCAGAGGATCATGCCTGACATATATTTCTCCAAGGAGTGAAATTACAGGGTATTCTTCAATAGGCTTATCAAGTTTTATGGCTGAAAGGTCTTCAGCTCCTTTGCGAAGGGCCGCCGAGAATCTTTTCCAGTCCGTTTTTATACCGTTAAGCAGGTCTTGTCTCACTTTCCAGAATAACCTGAGTGACTTTTCTTTGTCGCGGGCGGCTGTAACAATAGTTGCATGGATATCTTCAAGAATAGATCCCGTAACCAGTCCTTGCCAAATACCTAAGGTAACTTTTGTGCTGAGTCCTCCGTATCCATTAGTCGAGCTTGGTGAAAAAATAGCAAGATCAGGGATTTCAAGCCTGTCGACAAGGTCATTCATAAAGACAGAATACTGCCCGAATCGGCATGGGCCTTTAGCTTTCGGCATGAGGAACAGCGATACTTCGGACTCTTTCCTTTCTTCAAGATGGGTAAGCAGAGCTCCGGCAGTAAGCTGGAGCGGCAGGCATTCCTTGCAAGATGAATTATTTCGCCCGAGCTTGAGTGCTTTTTCGTCAGCGTGAGGCAGAACTTTGTAACGGATATTGTCTCTGCTCATTGAAGCTGCCAGAAAATCAGTGCTTATTTCTCCAAGGCTTGGAATAAGCAGAATTACCTCGGGATCATTGATCGGACGCCATTTCCCTTTGGAGTCGATTATTCCTGAGATTTTATTACGAGTTTCACTGCGCGCCTTAATAAATTCTTTTTTGTACACTTCAGATGTGATGTTCTGCCGTTTGAAACCGTTAACAATATCAAGAAATGCTTCAATACGGGTTTCTATACCTGCATCGGCGGTATGGCTGTCCAGCTCAAGCGTGAGTGACGGTTTTCTACCCATGGCGCGTCTGAAATGGCTTAATAAAAAAGAGTCAGGGCCGCATGAAAAATTAGTGATAAAAGTTCCGAAAAGCTGAGGATGTTTTGCAACGTAATCAGCTGAATCTAAAATCTGTTCACCTGTTGCCCAGTACATGTTGCGTTCTTTACTGCGTTTTTCTGCTTCGTTTTTATCTGTGCGCGGTAGCATATCGCAAGGAATAATATCGATAGAGCGGGTGGAAAATTTGGCCGGGATTGATTTGTTCGCCCACGAATTGAACGCATTGTAAGGTCTGCCGAAGAGTGCGACCCCGGATTTTTCCGGTGAATTCTCAATGTCTGCTATAAACTGTTCACCCTTTTTGCGAAGATCTGCAAAAAAAAGATCCTGCGCTGCAACAGCTTCTTTAAAAGCATGTTCAGCCTTGTGTGAACTTATACCGAGATCCTTTGCTGTCTTAAGAAGAACCTTGCAAACTTGATCCATCCCTTGCTGCATATGAAGAACAGGCGTCAGTATCGACCTGTTTGCAAGTTCTGGAAAAGCTGAGCGTAAATAGTACGGCTCGCCCTGTACAAGTACGCAGGCTGAGGACCGATTACCGTTTATAAGCGGAAGTGACCGTACATGAGGCAGAAAAATATGATCTGTACTCAGCTTTAACAGTTCGCCCATACTGCCGTGAGCCAGTTCAACCGGATGGCAGAAGGGTGCACCTTTTTGTTCAATGCTTTCCTGATCCACTCCGGCAGGGAGAACTACTCCGAACCCAAGTGAACGGAAAAAAGAATTATAGAACGGGAACCATGTGTTCATGAGTAATGAACGGTTCATGCCGATAGTAGGCTGACCTTTTTCAGGTTCCGCGAGATCGCGGTAAACTCTTTTTTCACGCCATGTGACAAGGTCTTCACCTTCGGCTTGTCGCGATGATACTTTGGAATTATCAAACCTGTTGCAGATTCCGCCGAAAGGGAAAATTTTATTATTCACCTCAATGCGGGCAATGGAACATCCAAGGTCGCAGTCACGTCCGGCTCCGTTGCAGATAAAAGAGGATTTATACCGTACTTCCCGTTTCGACAGCAGGTGCGGATCAAAGAATCCTTCGGATAATATTCCCTGTTGCGTCCTTTTTGCGGCTTCAAGTGCAACTCCGAATGCTCCGGTCAGACCCGGATGAGGAGGTACGATTATTTTTCTGCCAGTCAGTGCTGCCATGGCAACGGGAACGGCTTTGTTGTAGCAGACGCCGCCCTGCATAAAAATTTTATTTCCAAGTGTGCGGTTGCCTTTGACTCTGTTTGAGTAGTTGATGCAAACAGAGTAGACCAGCCCTGCTATCATATCATCAAGCGGGACTCCTTCCTGACTTGCCAGCTTTAAATCAGATCCGATAAAGGCTGCACATTGATCGTTGAAATTAGGAGGATTTTGTCCTTTGAAAGCAATTTCCGCAATCTCTGTTACTTCAATTCCAAGTGTTTCTTTGGCACTTTCTTCAAGAAATGATCCTGTGCCTGCGCTGCATGCTTCGTTCATGGCATAATCGCAGGGAACGGAATTTTTCAGCCATGTATACTTGGCATCCTGACCGCCAATTTCAAAAATGGTATCAACTTCAGGATTATAATGAACAGCCGCCGCTGCGTGCGCGGTAATTTCGTTGATTATACCGCTTGTTCCGGCGTGAAGCCCTGCTATATTGCGCCCTGATCCTGTAACACCCATAATTGTGGCAACGGTTCCGGCAGGAACTTGTTTTGCCAGCTCGGCATAAACCTTGCGCGCCGCTCCGACGGGGTCTCCGTCAGTACGCAGGTAGCAGGATGCGATTATTTTCAGGAGCTTAAGATCAACCAGAACTCCTTTAGTGGTAGTTGATCCGACATCAAGACCTAAAGCCAGTTTGTTGCCTTCAGTGAATTCTGCCTGTTCTTCCTCATGAAATTCTACGGAATCGATATACTCTTTGAGAGGTGGCAAAAAGGTAAAACTGGTGTTCCCATGACTGATTAAATTACTGAAATCTCCAGAATTGATTTTTCCGTTTTCAGATCCCCACAAAGCCGCTCCGATGGCTTCCATGCAATGGGCATGCTCTGGAATTAACAGGTCCGGTAATTCTTTTTTCAGTTCCCTGACCATGAACTTGTTCATGGTGCAGCTTCCGATAAGGGCTACTTTGTCAGAAGGAAGTTTTCTAAGCAGTTCTAAACATTTGCCGGCCATCATGCCTGCCAGACCTGCTACAACGGCATCCTTTGCTATTCCCTTGTTCAGTGCGTGGGTGCAGTCACTTTTACAGAATACAGAACATCTGCCGGAAACTTTATATGGTGGCAGATTTTCGTCCATGTCAGCCATTGATTCAAGATTAAGGCCCATGCGTCCAAGTTGCTGAACCAGAAATTCTCCTGTGCCGGAAGCGCATTTATTCCCTGTGTGAACTGTTTCAACTTTACCGTCCGCGCTTAAAAGATATGCCATAAAGGTTTCACCGCCTGCGCTTAGAAGTGTGCGGTATCCTTTTCGGGCAAGATCTATGAAAGACAAAGCTGATTCAAGGGCTTGCGGCTCAGATATGGAAGGCAGGTTTAAAAGATGTCTGAATTTTCTGCCGGTAGTTGCAATTTTAACGTTATCCAGGTTGCCGAATTTTTTTAAAAGGGAAAGTATTGTCGCAGCGGGATTTCCTTCGTGGGAAACAGAAGCGGTTTTAAGTATAGTAAAGTTTCCATCTTCTGAAGAAAGTAAAACCATGCCGATGGTAGAGGCTCCGGCGCAGATGCCTAGTGATTTATACATATTTTATGAGTCAGATGTAATTTGTTTAATTGGGGGAAATTTAATTTCAAAAACTTTGTTCCAGAATTTTCCGGTAACGAAAAGGCGTTTATTTTTTTTGTCCCACGCAATGCCATTGGCAACTTCCGCATTTTTTCCGGCAAGGGGGCGAAGGGTTGAAATATCGATCCAAAATATTATTTTACCGTTAGCCGGGTCGATAGCTCCGATTATATCTTTGTGCCATACGTTACAAAGGATGACTCCGTCTGCATATTCCAGTTCATTTAAGCGGTAAATTTTTTTAATACCGTCAGTAATGCAAATCTTGTTTATTTTCTTGAAATCATGCGGGTCACGCAGGGTCAAACATTCAGATCCATCACTTTGAATCAGAAAATCTCCATCAGAGGTCAGCCCCCATCCTTGGCCTTGGTATTTAAATACGGCTAAGCGCGTAATGGAATGTAAATCGTACACAAAGCACTTTTCCGATTTCCATGTAAGTTGAAATATTTCGTTATTCCAAAGACATATTCCTTCTCCGAAAAGGGCGTTGTCAATTTTATACTCTGTGCGGACAGTCCCGCTTTCCGGTTCAATTTTACGTATGGCAGAGTGACCGAGCTTGCCGGTGCTTTCATAGAAATAGTAGTCATGATATAAAAAGCCTTGAGTATATGCTGACTCATCGTGCGGTAATGATCTTATAATTTCACACGTTATTGTGGGGGCTTTATGTGGATTATTTCCAGCGTAGCCTTTTGCCGCAAAAACGGGCAAGATCATCAAAAGGGCTGCCAGATGGATAATTATATAGTATTTGCGCATTGCTCGGAAACCTAGCTGATTTTTGTAAGAAGTTCCATATATGACAAGCCGTTTTTTATTTTTAAGGAGCGGTGCAGGGTAAACTTAATAAAATTTAAAAATACCTCTTCAGAGGTGAATTAAATGGGATCAAAAAGTAATTTTTTTAAATACACTCCTCCCGTACAGGAAGAGAATAAAAAGGCTCCGGAATTAGTAACTGTTGTTTCTCGTAAGTCGGACAGCGGCGCAAAGAGTCAAAATAAAAAGTATTGGCTCGTGCGTGAAACTCCGTCAGAGATGTTTAAACTGCAAGAGATTAATTTAAAAAATATTCCGACAGGTCCTGCTAAATTAGTTTCCAGCGAAGAATTTTCTTCTGATTATTCTCTGGAGCTCGATTATTGGCAAAAAGAAGTTCGTCCTTCTATGGAAAATTTAGAAAAGACCGTGCAGAGAGGTGAGAACCATAGATCGCGGGGAGAACTCTATAGCGCAGAAATGGAATATTCCGGTGCGCTTGAAGTTGACGAGGATAATGTCAGGGCAACTTTTGGACTCGGCCTTACTTATCTTGCAAAGGGAGATATCGAAAAAGCTCAGGAAATATTTTCTAAAGTTGTGCAGCTCGAATCTGCTTTTGAGGTGGAACATAAACATATGTTCAATGACTTCGGCATTTCTATGCGTAAAATGGGCATGTATAAAGAGGCGTTGCAGTTTTATAAACGAGGCTTAACTTTAGACAGTGAGGATGAAAATCTATATTTTAACATAGCCAGAACTCATTTTGAATCTGGCGACTGGGAAAATTGTTTTAGATATCTGACCATGTGTCTTGAGAAAAACAGAGGCGTAGAGGAAGCCCGCAAGTTCTGCTTCTATATTATAGAAAAAAGCACAACTGATGATGATATGCTCCGCGAATTCGGTTCGTCCGAGATAGGGACTAAACTCCGCAGTGACATCCTGTCTTTGCTGCGGAAAATGCAGATTGCTGCCGGAGTCGATCTTGATGACGCAATTGAAAAGACGCATCAGATACGGGACCGTATGCTCGTAATTGAAGAGGAGGAAAGGCACACTCGCGAAATTGAGAAAGATCTTTATAATTTAGATGAAAATAATGGATGATCTGACGAATTTTAAGGCATTTTGACGAGATTCTCGTGATAGCCTATCAGGACAAGCATGTCGTGTTCTTCTAAAGGCTCTGTAGCCTTAGGTACAAAGTTAAGTTCGTCAGTGCCGCCTTTCCGGATAGCAATGACCTGTACTTGAAAATTGTTCGTTAAATTCAAATCTATCAAAGTTTTTCCTTTCCAGTCGCCGACTTTTTTCTCTTTTATAAGTACATCTTGTCCCATGGAAAGATAATCAAGCATCCCTGGAGTTGCAAGCTTGTAGGCCAGCTGTTTAGCTGCGAAATGTTCGGGGAAAACAACGAAATCCACGCCGAGTTTGTTCAGAACTTTCTTATGAGCGTCGCTCATTGCCTTGACCCATATTTTCTTAACGCCAATTTCCTGTAGGTTCAGAACAACCAGAATGCTTGCTTCCATGGAATCACCGGTGGAAACTACAACATAATTAAAATCCTGAAAGCTGAGTTGTTCAAGAGTCTGCTGGTCTGTACCGTCAGCCTGAAAAACATGGGTCAGGTAGGGTTTTGCAATTTTTACTTTTTCCGTACTGGAATCAATTCCGGTTACTCCGTGTCCCATTTCACGTAAGTTGCGGGCTAATTCAAGTCCGAATTTTCCAAGTCCGATAACTCCTACTTCTATTCTGCCTGCCATTTAATTCTCCAAGTCTGTATACAATTAATTATAGAAAATTAACCTAATGAAAGGTCGTCTTCCGGTAATTTGTAGCGCGGTTCTTTCTGCCAGCTGTTAATGGCCGTAAGCAGCCATACAGGTCCGAGTCTTCCAACGAACATCAGTGAAATGATAATTATTTTACCGGAAAAAGTCAGCTTCGGGGTGATCCCTGTAGAAAGGCCCACGGTTGCAAATGCTGAGACTGTTTCAAAAAATATTTCAATAAAATGTCCTCTGGCTTGAGTATGCGGGATATTTCCGCCCTCAGTTATGCTGAGCAGAATAACTGCTATCCCGAGGATAACTCCTGCAAGTGCCATCAGTGTCAGGGATTTATTTATACTGTCTTCTGTCAGAGCGTACCAGCCGACGCGAACCTGACTTCTCCCCCTGATCTTGGCAACCACAAATGCGAATAACGCACGGAAGGTCGTTGTTTTTAACCCGCCGGCGCAAGATCCAGGGGAGCCTCCGATGACCATTAGAAATATCATGAAAATAAGTGAAACATTAGTCATGTTGGAAATGTCCAGCGTGTTGAACCCTGCAGTACGGCAGGTGACAGACTGGAACAAGGCACTCAGTTCATTACTTTCAAAATTTGGTATTACGTGAACTCTTAAGCTTTCCGCCAGCCAGATAGCCACCGCTCCGGCAATGATCAAAATCAGGGTAGTTTCAAGTACCACATGCGTCTGCCAGGAAATAGGGTGCGCTGCTATAGGTCGTTTCTTTTTAAGTATAAAGTCGCATAACTTTTGCCACAGCTCTATCAATACATAAAATCCGAGACCTCCCAAGACAATGAGAGCCATGAAAACAGCGTTGATACCTACATTGTCTTTCCATGAGGAAAGGCTGTCTGAGTACAATGAGAATCCCGCATTACAAAAAGCTGAGACAGAGTGGAATATTGCCGAGTAGGGCGCAAATCCATGCGGGTCCATTCTGTTCAGGAGAAATGCTCCTATAAGTTCAATGGAAAGAACTGCGGCTACCACTCCGACAATAAATCTTCCAATATTAAAAGAGGGGTCGTGAATAAGAGTCTGACTTACAGCGATACGGTCTGAGGCACTTACCTTTTTGCCCAGAAGGTATATTACAAGACTTGCGTAGGTCATGATTCCTAATCCGCCGAGCTGTATCAGAGCCAGAATTACGCTTTGACCTGTACGGCTGAAAAATGAGCCTGTATCAACTACAGCAAGGCCTGTTACACAAACGGCTGATGTTGCTGTGAATATTGCATCAATCAGTGAAAGTGTTTTGTCAGGATGGCAAATATCCAGTTTAAGCAGCAAGCCACCGGAAATAATTGTGATCATGAATGCATAAATGGGCACCCAGAAAGGAGAAGATGCTTTTGATTTCATCGGCTGAATTTACGCTCGAGCGGAGGATATGGCAATAGTCTTGCCTTTATCCTCCACTTAAGACTTGTTTCAAATTAAAAGGTATTTATATCCGGCAGGTTGGTATTAAGAATTATACTCGGCAAGTTTGGCTTCAACTTCTTCCCAGCGTTCAAAAGTCTTTTCATGTTCGCTTTCGAGTTCTTGCAGCTTGGATGTGGTTTTAGCCATTTCCTGTGCCGATTTTCTATAAAAGTCTGAATCGAGCATTAATTCCTGTATTGCCTTGATCTCTTTTTCAAGCTTCTCGATCTGAGCCGGAAGAATTTTCATTTCTTCTTCAAGAAGTTCCAGCTCACGCTGTTCTTTATAACTGAGTTTTTTTGGGCGACTCGCAAGAGACGGCTGCTCAACCTTAACAGATTTCAGCGTTTTAGGTTTATTCTCTTTTTCTTCTTTAGGTTTTTGTCTCAGCCAGTCGTCATAGCCGCCGACATATTCTTTTACCGTGGCATTGCCTTCAAAAACGATTGTGCTTGTCACTACGTTATTCAAAAATGCACGGTCATGGCTGACTATAATAACAGTTCCCGGGTATTCCATCAATTTGTCTTCAAGAAGTTCCAGAGTTTCAGCATCAAGGTCGTTTGTCGGTTCATCCATTATAAGCAGGTTGGATGGACGTGTGAACAGTCTGGCCAGCAGAAGACGGTTTCTTTCTCCGCCGGAAAGATCTCTTACTTTGCTGTTGGCGCGTTCGGCCGGAAATAGGAAATCCTTAAGATAGCCCATAACATGCTTAGTGCGTTCGCCCATTGTAACAACATCATTGCCGTCTGCAACGCTGTCGCGAACTGTCGCATCCGGGTTAAGCTGTTCCCTGTGCTGGTCAAAGTATGAAATCTCAAGTTTGGTACCTAAATTTATTTTACCGGATTTGAGTTTAAGGTTACCGAGCAGGGTTTGAATAAGTGTTGTTTTACCGGTTCCGTTAGGTCCGATAATTCCTATTCTGTCCCCGCGCAGGATGGTGATATTAAGATCATCGAAAACAGGATTTGTGCCCCATGAAAAATATGCATGTTCCGTTTCAGCCACAATTTTACCTGAACGGGACGCTTCCTGAATCTGAATCGCTGCGGTTCCGGTCCGGTCGCGGCGTTTACCTCTCTCGCTGCGTAACTTTTCCAGTTCACGAACTCTTCCTTCGTTTCTGGTCCTTCGGGCTTTAATTCCCTGCCTGATCCATACTTCTTCTCTGGCAAGTTTTTTATCGAACTCGGACCATGTTTTTTCTTCGGCGTCCAGCAGTTCTTCTTTGCGTTTTAAGAATGTGTCATAATCGCAGGTCCAGTCAGCAAGTTTGCCGCGGTCCAGTTCAATAATGCGGGTAGCAATCCGGCGCAGGAACATCCGGTCATGGGTGATGAAAATTAGAGTTTTGATATGTTTTAAAATAAATTCTTCAAGCCATGCAATGGAGTCGATATCCAGATGGTTGGTAGGTTCGTCAAGAAGTAATATGTCCGGGGTGCTGGCTAGTGCGCGAGCGAGGAGTACGCGCCTTTTCAGTCCTCCGGAAAGGTTTTCAAAGCGTGTTTCAGGGTCAAGCGAGAGGCGGGATATGACCATTTCAATCGTGGTCATGGCATTCCAGCCGCCATGCTGTTCCATAATGTCTTCAATTTCAGAAAGTCTGGAAACATCGCCGCCGTTAGCAACTTCTGTGCTGACGCGATGATATTTTGCCAGTGCATTACCCAGTTCTCCAAGTCCTTCTGCGACTACATCAAAGACAGTACCGTTAAGAACTTCCGGCACTTTCTGTGAAAGTCTGGCTACAGTGACTCCTTTCTGGGTTGAAATAATTCCGCTGTCAGGAGTCAAGTCACCGCTCATAAGCCTAAGCAGTGTAGATTTGCCTTCACCGTTTCTGCCTACTATACATATACGCTGTCCTGCCTGAACTTGAAACGAAGCTTTATCTAAAAGCAGTGGTCCGCCAAACGACATTGAAACATTATTAACACTCATTAAGGCCATATTTTTAAGCTCCGCATTATGCTCTGGGAAAAATTATATGTTATGAAATTTGAGAAAGTTTGTAAAAAGGATTAATCTGCACGAGGGCGGTATTGTAGATGGTTGCAGGAGAAAAGGGAAGGGTTTACAGTGGCCCATAAATTTATGGAGTCGGAGATTGACGAAATTAATACAGTAGGGCAGATAGGCTGTATACTTAAAATTAAATACTTGCAAAAAAATCACCCGTAGTTAGCGAGCGAAGCAGAATTAATAAAATAAAGGCATTACATTAAATGAGTACAGGCGACAGATTACTAGATATATTCCAAGAAGAGACCTTGGAACGTCTCGACAGCTTGGAATCCGGGCTACTTGTTTTAGAAAAAAATACTGAGAATGGTTCTCATGAACTTATAAATTCTATTTTCCGAGATGCCCATTCCGTTAAAGCCGGTTCCAATTTATTAAAGCTTCATAATATTGAAGAACTTTCTCATACTCTTGAGAATGTTTTAGAATTGATACGCTCAACGGATCTTGTACCTACTGAACTTATGATAACAGCCTGCCTTGAAGCTGTGGATAAACTGCGCGGTCTTGCAGGGGATATTCGTGAGAGTGATTCAAAGAGTATCCGTTTGCAAAAAATGATGCTTGAAGTATCCCTCAAAAGAGCCCTTAACGGAGACTCCGAAGCCTAAATTACTCGCGGAGATCTTTTGATCCCCCTGTCTTACATATTTCTTTTGCCCGGTCGGTTCCTTCTGCTGCTTGATTCTTAGTTAAGAATTCCGACTTGGTCCATTCTTGAAAACCTATCAACAAATTTCGGAGGTCTTAACTATGAGTGTTAAACTTGATATTAAAGGTATTGATTCTTGGGGATTTAAACACGAAGGTCCTTTTATTATTGCAGGTCCTTGCAGTGCTGAAACCCGTGAACAGGTGCTTGAAACTTCTCGCGGCGTGGCTAAGACCGGAGCACATATGCTGCGGGCCGGTATCTGGAAACCTCGTACCCGTCCCAATTGTTTTGAAGGTATGGGCGAAGAAGGTCTTAAATGGCTGGTTGAAGCACGTGAAGAAACTGGACTCCCTATCTCCACTGAAACTGCAACTCCTGAACATGTAGAACTCTGCCTTAAGTATAATGTTGACCTTATCTGGGTGGGCGCAAGAACCACTGTTAACCCATTTGCTGTTCAGGCTCTTGCCGATTCCCTTAAGGGCACAGATATTCCGGTGCTTGTAAAAAATCCTATCAACCCTGATGTTGAACTTTGGATTGGAGCTCTCGAGCGTCTAAATGCTGCCGGAGTTAAAAAACTCGGTGCTATTCATCGCGGATTTTCTTCTGCAAAAGCTTCCGAGTTTCGTAATGATCCTAACTGGAAAATTTTTATTGAACTTCGCCGTCGTTGTGAAGGTTTGCCTATCATCTGTGATCCAAGCCATTTGTGTGGAAAAAGAGAACTTATCCCCGCTGTTGCACAGAAAGCACTCGATCTGCTTTTTGACGGTTTGATGATTGAATCTCATATTGATCCCGATAAAGCTTTAAGTGACAGCAAACAGCAGTTCACCCCTGAAGATCTGGGAAAAGTTATTGCCGGACTCAAGGTTCGTTATCCCGCTATTGAAGACGAAGAATTTATTCATGCAATTGAAGGAAAACGTATCAGACTTGATGAAATAGACGAAACTATCGTTGAACTTCTTGCTGAACGTATGGCAATAGGCCGTACAATCGGTACTCTCAAAAGAGAAAAAGGAATTGCTCTTCTGCAGCCTGCACAGTGGAAAAAAACTGTTGAAAAACGTACCCGTGCAGGTGTTGCCCGCGGTATGGACGAACATTTCATGCTTCGTGTTTTCCAGTACATTCATGAAGAATCATTGCGCCAGCAGGAATCAACTTTTGCCGGAGATAAATAATGCCGAGGGTCGATGTTGCGCTGAAAGGAGAGTTTGATAACTCTTATGAGATTTTAGTTGAAGACGGGGTGATGGATAATCTCATCCCGGATCTCTGTTCGCGGAAATTCGGTCGTACCCCCGTTGTTATATGTGATGAAAATACCCGTGAACTTTTCGGTCTTTCATTAATTGAGAAGCTTGCTCTTGAAAATATTGATCCGCTCCTGCTTACTGTCCCCGCCGGTGAGAAAAGCAAAAGTCTGGATGTTTTCGGGTCCCTGCTTGAAGCTATGCTCGAAGCAGGAATAACTCGTCAGGATGTTGTTGTTGCCCTTGGCGGCGGAGTCGTTGGCGATCTTTCCGGTTATGTTGCCGGAAGTTATATGCGCGGAATAAACTTTATTCAGGTGCCGACCACGCTTCTCTCACAGGTTGATTCTGCTGTAGGCGGAAAGGTGGCTGTAAATATTTCCGGCGGTAAAAATTATTGCGGAATGTTTTATCAGCCTAAGCGGGTTTATTCAGACATATCTGCACTGAGTACGTTACCGGAACGGGAAATTCTGAGCGGGCTTGGTGAAGTTGTAAAATACGGTTTTATCGCAGATAGGAAGTTTGCGGAATATCTGCTGGATAATGCTGACAAAATACTGTCGCTTGATAAGGAAGTTATGTCAGCCGTGGTTGCCCGTTGCTGTGAAATAAAAGCAGACGTGGTTTCCAGAGATGAAAAGGAAGGAGGACTTAGGCGTATACTCAATTACGGTCATACCGTAGGGCATGCTATTGAGACTTTTTCCGGATATAAACTGTCACACGGAGAGTGCGTAGCACACGGCATGAGAATTGTCGCCCGCGCCTGCAACCGGGCAGGAATGCTTTCTGATTCAGATCTAAAGCTGCACCAGAACGTGATGGACAGACTCTCTCTTGCAACTGGCGGCTTAAATATTCGTCCTGCCGATATCATGGAACTCATGAAGCGGGACAAGAAAGTAAAAGATGGATCAGTTGTGATGGTTGCTCTTGATAAGGTCGGGCATGCGGTCATCAGCGATGATTTCCCGCTTGAAATTATCGAGGCTGAGCTTAACGAAATGTACTGATTCTGATAAGTTTTCATTCAGGTTTAAACGGGGAGTCCCTGCCTTTAAATATTTTATTATTTATATTTAAAATATTTGAAGGCGGCGGGCTTCTCTTTTTTATTTATTGAAATAATTAATTGTCTGCGCAAACAGGAGCGTTAAGAAGTGAAAAATATCGCAACAAAGTTAGTTACCGGGGGCAAAAAAGAAGCCCTTCAAAATATAAATACGATCAATCCTCCTTTGCACCGTGCTTCAACAGTGCTGTTTGACTGTTACGCAGATATGCAGCTGGATATGCAGGGTAAATTTGAAGGAATTGCATATGGAACCAGCGGGCTTGCCGCGCAGAATGCTTTTGAAGCGGCTATGGCAGAGCTTGAAGGTGCATATCGCTGCAAAGCTTTCCAGTCCGGTATCAATGCTATTGCTATGGTTCTGATGGCCTATACTAAACAGGGCGATCATGTTCTCATTTGCGATAATGTTTACGGTCCGACACGTCATTTCTGCACCGGATTTTTATCAAAGTACGGAGTTACAGCAGATTTTCTACCGTCAAATATCGGCCCGGATATCAGCAGGTTTTTAAAGGATGAAACCCGCCTGGTGTTCATGGAATCACCAGGATCAAATACTTTTGAAATTCAGGATGTTCCGGCCATTGCTAAGGTTTGCCGTGAGAAGGGAGTTGTCAGTGTTATTGATAACACATGGGCGACTCCGCTGTATCTCAACCCCTTTGAGCTTGGTGTGGATGTTTCCATACAGTCTGCCACAAAGTACATTACAGGCCATTCAGATATTCTGCTTGGAACAGTCTCAACTACTGAAGAAAGATGGGCGGAGTTCAAAACATGTTGTCATCTTTTTGAAAGTTTTGCTTCGCAGGAAGACTGCTATCAGGCTTTGCGTGGTCTTAGAACTCTTCATGTACGCCTTAAACACCATGAACAATCCGCGCTTGATGTTGCACACTGGCTGACAGCTCATAAAGCTGTAGATAAAGTCATACATCCTGCGCTTGAAAGTCATCCTGAGCACGAACTTTGGAAGCGCGATTTTAAAGGCTCGAGCGGACTTTTCGCATTTACTCTTTGTGATGAATGCGAAAATATGGATCATTCCGCCTTTGTAGACAGCCTTGAGCTCTTCGGTATCGGTTACAGCTGGGGTGGGTATAAAAGCCTTATTACAGGTGGGAAATTGAAAAGAAATAATTTCTTTGCATACGAAGGAAAAACTATTTTCAGACTTAATATCGGGCTGGAAGACGTAGATGATTTGAAAAAAGATTTAGAGCAGGGACTTGCTAAGTTGATTAGTTAAGTCTTGTATTTTCATTTTTCTAAGCTTGTTAATAATAAAGCCGACTGGAATAACTTCCAGTCGGCTTTATTATTTAAGCAGAATAGTGACGTATTAAAAACCTTTCATAAATACTACATAGAAGAGTTCGTAATCCCATGAAACATTTGCTCCCTGTATGGGAATTGATGCAGCCGGAGAACCGAATATTTTATTCAGATAAATTGAATTGCGGTATAGCTGAGTCAGCTCAGCGCCGCTTAGGATCAGAACTGATTTGCGGAATTTAGACTTGTCTATAAATTTATACAGCGGAGTATGTTCCGCATGCGGATATTTGTTTTTCAGAATCTGCCGTGAAACAACCGGCGCCATAATCATGTCGTTGAATTTTTGAACGTCAAAAGGAAGAGTTGCCAAATATTTCCCATTTGAGCTGTTGATAGCATTACGCAAAAAGAAGCTGAGGCCCGGATTGGTATGCATTGTATGTTCTGAAATTATAAAGAGGCAATCAGCGGAAAGATCTTTTTTGATCATTTCTGCCAGATTTACAGCAATCAAAGGGGTTGGCTGAAATTTATTTTCTGAATTTATTCTCGGAGCGGCATTAAAATATAAAGGGTATATTGCAAGCAGGGCAAGGAAGGCTATGGAAAGGAATGCCATAGGTTTTCGGTAATTTCTGATTGCAGAAAATATCATCAGTGCCGCCACAGCAAAGGTGGAAATGGCGAAAGGCAGAAGCTCTGAGCTGAAGTTTGTTACAGGAACATTTTTCCATAGATTTACAGAGATTTCTCCAGTCGCCAGAACTGCGGTGCCAATGAAAATAGCTGTTCCGGCTATGATTACGTTTCCGAGTACAAACAGCCTCTTAAACATTTTGTCACGCGTTGCTGTCAGCAACCAGTTTACAGTGACAACTGACAATAACGGCAAAATCGGCAGAAAGTAGCGGTGCGCCCTCAGTCTGTACACAAAGATGCTCAGCAGCAGATAGAAGATGGAAGTCCATACAATAATATTTTTTTCTTTAAATTTATCAGGTCCATATTTAAGAAGGTTATGGATTGCTCCTAAAGAAAAAGATCCTAATGGGAAAAATAAAATGATTGCTTCATAGCTGTAAAATCCAAGGCTCCCCAAATAGAAGAAAATAAGGCTGCCCTTATGCGCTGTATTTTCAGCAGCGTCACCGAGCATTCCTGATAGATAGTTCATACCCGGAGAGCTGGCAGACCATATCCATAACAAAAACGGACCGCATCCAAGAATAATTCCTAGAGTGATGGTTAAAGATTCTTTGCGTAAAGTAGGGACCGCAGATTTTATAAAGGTATTAACATAGCTCTTGCATGGTCTGTCTCTAAGCAGTTCTGCCATGAGATATCCTGCCAACGGAGGGAGTGCGAACGGGCCTTTCGTTAATACTCCAAAAGATAAGGCTATTGTTGCTCCCAGTAGATTCGCAATACCTCTGTTTCCTTGAAATCTGCGGAGGTAGAAATATGTCGCCCATGTTACCGCGGCTGTGTAAATGATGTCCGCTTTGAGCATCATCCCTTCAATTTTAAAAGTAGGCGCAATTAACAGTAATAAAGCTGCCAGTAATCCTACTTTTGCAGAATACAGCCTTTTCCCTATCAGGTAAGTGGCTGTAACCGTTAAAACTGAGCTTAAAATTGCCGGAATACGGGTAATAAATAAGAGTGTTCCGTTACTGAAGGATGCTCCGAACATTTTTAACGCAGGAACTGCCATCCAGTATGGCAAGGGCGGTTTTTCCATGCGCGGTAAGCCGTTGAACATTGGATGGAGCCAGTCGCCTGATCTGAACATCTCAAGGGCTGCGGTTATATATTTGGGTTCATCTATATCAAAGAAAAATGGCCGCCACTCGCCCATACAAGCGAATAGGAACGCAAAAATTATTAACCCTATGAGTGGTAGATGGTCTTTGTAGGAATTTCGGATGGTCATTATTTGTTAGATCCTATGAAATATATGACATGTATAGTTTAAAGTTTAAGCTAGGGAGCCCTGTGACCGGCACGGACTCTTATCACACATGTTTATGTCTCTTTTCAAGAGGTAGTGAATATATAAAATTTTACTTGGAATATTCTCTATCGTCGGCGTTTAGTATCTATTTACATATTTAAAAACGTGTTTTATTATTTAAATATAGAATAAACGTTGATACGGAAAAGGATGAGTGGCATAGTCCTTTTATGAAAGCGTTAATTTTATTTTCCCTGATTTTCCTCTTGCCGCCTGCTGCCGTTGGTGCAGAAAGAGATTATCAAGAGTTATGGTGCACTCAGAACCACGGGCAAATGGAATATGTACTTCCTGATGCTACGCGCGTGGACTGCTTGACTAAAACTCATGCTGTTGAAATGGATTTCGGGAAAAAATGGGCCGAAGCCATAGGGCAGTCTTTATATTACGCTTCATGTACCGGAAAACGGGCCGGTGTTGTTCTTATCATGAATAAGGAAAAAGACATTCGTTTTTTACGCCGCTTAAACGAAGCAATCACATATGCCAAACTTCCTATTGATGTTTGGGTTATGGATGACTCTAAGCCATAGATTAGAGCTGTCAGCGTTTGCATGTTTTTTGAGTGCAGGGTAAATAAATTCATTCGTAAGATGGAGGAAAGGATGAATTTTAGCTCTGACGCGGTGATAAGCAAGGAACTTGCTCATGTTTACGCAATGTTTGAAGGACATGCTGAAATGCAGAAGTGGTTTAATGATATGGCCCTTGCTGTGTGCGCGGATTTAAAGGGCATTACTCCGGATCACAACCTTTTTGCACGTATACTTGCTGATAAAGGAAGACATTGTTTTGAAGGAAATTTTGATGTTATTACAAGTCAGATCAGTAAGCTTGACCCTTCGTTTAAGATAGCATGCGTTAGCGGTTGTTCATATTGTTGTTATTCGCACATAACAGTGTCACCGCAGGAAGCTTTCAGTATTGCATTACATTTAGCCGAGAATTTTGATGCTGGCGTGCTTGAGGAAATTGTTGCAGCATGCGCGAAAGAATCAGAAAATTTCCATTGCGCAGGATTGCAGGAATTTTCAAAAAAATATTTTGGCAAGTGTCCGTTTTTGAAAGATAATAAATGTTTAATATATGAAGTGCGTCCTATTGCCTGCCGCAACTGGATATCGCATGACCTGAAAGCTTGCAGTGCAAGTTTTAAATCAGAGAACAGCATCGCCGTTCCTCAAAATGCCATGATCATGATTCAAAAAGATCTGATCTTTGCCGGTCAGCATACTTATCTGGCAAATTTAGGAATTAACGGGCATATCGCATCATTATTGCCTTTGATGCAGCAAATTTTATTGGACTACGAAGGCACATACGCCAGATGGCTTGCAGGGGAAACTTTGCCGGGGCAAATGGACAGATAACAAAAATCCTGTCAGCTTTATAAATAAAGCTGACAGGATTTTTACTTTTATATCACACGAAAAGCGGAATTTGCTTGATTTACGGCATGCAAAATTCACCTTTGCTGATCAGACTTTCGATTTCAGCTACGTCTTTATCACCGCGACCGGATAAGTTGACGATGATGATATTATCTTTGTGAAGTGTCGGAGCAAGCCTTATGGCATGGGCCAGCGCGTGTGATGATTCCAGTGCTGGAATGATTCCCTCTTTTTGAGAAAGTGTGAAGAAAGCATCAACCGCTTCTTTGTCGGAAGCGTGTACGTACGTTGCTCTGCCTAAATCTTTAAGGTGTGAATGTTCAGGACCGACGCTTGGGTAGTCGAGTCCGGCAGATATTGAATAAACCGGAGCGGGTTCGCCTTTTTCATCTTTAAGCATATAGGAATTGAATCCGTGCATTATGCCGGGCTTACCGAGGCAGAGTGTCGCTGCGTGGTCGCCGGGATTCAGGCTGCGACCGGCCGGTTCTACGCCGACAAGTTTTACTGTTTCGTCTTTTACAAAATCAGAGAAAAGGCCGATAGCATTTGAGCCGCCGCCTACGCAGGCAATGCAATAGTCAGGCAAGCGTCCTTCATCTTCAAGGCATTGTTCCCGTGCTTCCTTACCGATAACTGACTGAAAGTCGCGGACCATAGACGGATATGGATGCGGTCCTACTGCTGATCCCAGCAGGTAAAAAGAGTCGTCTGCGTCCTTAATCCATGCACCGAGAGCTTCGTCAACGGCTTCTTTAAGGGTGCGCTGCCCGGACTGCGCAGAGACAACTTTTGCGCCCATCATCTGCATACGGAAAACATTAAGTTTTTGTCTTTCAACGTCAACTGCGCCCATGTATACAGTGCATTCCATTCCCATGAGAGCCGCGGTTGCAGCTGTGGCAACCCCGTGCTGTCCGGCACCTGTCTCGGCGATGATTTTCTTTTTGCCCATGCGTTTTGCAAGCAGGATCTGACCGATGGTGTTGTTAACTTTGTGCGCGCCGAGGTGGTTTAAATCTTCGCGTTTCAGATATATTTTTGCTCCGCCCAGTTCATTTGTCAGGTTGGAACAGAGGTAAAGAGGAGTAGGGCGGCCGGAATACTTGGATAGATAATATTCCAATTCCCGTTTGAATTCTTCATCGTCTTTATACTTATTGTAAGTGTCGGCAAGTTCGTTAAGGATAGGGATGAGTTGTTCCGGAACGAATTGTCCACCGTATTCACCGAAAAAACCGTCTGCAGTAATTGTTGAATTGTCAGCCATTTTTTCTCTCCTGAATCTCATTTTAGACAGTGGGCCGCTGATAATAAAAAACCGCGACCAGTTTTCACTGTCGCGGTTTTATAATTCTTTATTTGCCAGTCACTTTCTAATGAACGTAACCTAACCCGCGACGCATTACATGCGCCACCACCAATTACAAAGGGTAAAGTTAGATGAAGAAATGTTCATAATGATTGGTAATTACCCGCCAACGCAAAAGTTGTCAATATAGTGTTAAATTTTTATTCTATCTAATATAAAGGATGTTTAAGGTCTCAATTTTAAATGTAAATATAGTTAGCTGATGATAAATTAAACTTCTGTAAATATTAAAAGATAGTGCTTTTGCTCGCGATTTATTTGCGATATGAAAACAGCACATGTAGTGGGCTTGAAACAGAGCTCAATTAAATATTCCAGTCATAATATACATGATCAAGATTAAGGAGATATTTTAATGGAATTTTTTTTAGATACAGCCAACATTGATGAAATAAGGAAAGCGCAGAGCCAAGGGCTTCTTGACGGAGTCACCACAAATCCTACGCTTTTAGCCCGCGAAGGCGGGGACTGGCGTAAGCAGGCGCAGATAATTTGCAATGAAGTCGAAGGGCCTGTCAGCCTAGAAGTTATGGGCGAAACCGCCGAAGAAATGATAAATGAAGCGGAAGATCTTTCTAATTTCGGAAAAAATGTTGTTATTAAGATACCTATGACAACCGAAGGGTTGATTGCCACTAAAGCTCTTCATAAAAAGGGAATGAAAACAAATGTGACTCTCGTGTTTTCTCCGCTTCAGGCTCTTTTGGCCGCAAAGGCAGGAGCAACTTACGTAAGCCCTTTTGTGGGACGGCTTGACGGTATTTCTCACGATGGGATGGAACTTATTTCTCAGATACGGACAATTTTTGATAATTATGAATTCCCGACTAAAATTCTTGTGGCAAGTGTCCGCACCCCTTTGCATGTTCTTGACTCTGCGTTGATAGGCGCAGACGTGGCAACTATTCCGTTTAAAATTATAAGTGATTTTGTCAAACATCCTCTTACTGATCAAGGCCTTGCTACATTTAAGGCCGACTGGGACCGTTTAACCAAGTAAACATTAAAAAATTAAATTTTGTAATCTTATGGAGTGGTTATGTCCTGTTCTAAGCTTAAATTGATTTGTTTTTCACCTACCAGAACGACAAAGCAGGTTTTGTACGCTATTGCGGAAGGTCTTCAGGCAGATGAACTTACTGTTTTTGATGTGACCAGACAGGAAGGGATCCCTGATGATTTCGACTGTTCTAAGGATGATCTGGTCATAATCGGATCGCCTGTTTATTCCGGGCGTCTGCCGTCCGTTATGCTGGAAAGAATTGCATCTTTAAAAGGAAACGGCGTGCCTGTTGTGTCAGTTGTTGTCTATGGCAACAGAGCATACGAAGATGCTTTGCTTGAGCTGACAGATTTTGCCGAAGCAGCAGGTTTTAAAACAGTAGCTGGAGCGGCGTTCATCGGAGAACATTCTTTTTCCACTTCGGAAATTCCGCTTTCAGTCGGTAGACCTGATTTTGCCGATATTGATAAAGCGAAAAGTTTCGGCATAAAGTTGGCTGAAAAGCTCGCAGCGAAATCTTTTGATACATCTTCAAAACTTAGAGTCCCGGGCAACACACCATATAAAGAGCGTGTGGCCGGTGAACCCATGTCGCCGTTTTCACAGGAAAATTGTGAACTGTGCGGAGCCTGTGCGCGTGTTTGTCCTACTGAAGCCATAACTGTTGGATCGCACATCACAACCGATGCTGAAAAATGTATACTGTGCTGTGCTTGCGTTAAAGTTTGTACTCCCGGAGCTCGCAAGATGGAAGCTCCGCGGATTTTAAAAGTATCACAATTTCTGGCTGATACTTGCAAAGAGCGCAAAGAACCTGAAATATTTGTAAGTTAGTTTTTAGGATTATTCTTGTAGAATAAGTTCAAACAGGATTCCGTTCTTAAACTTGTGAATCCTGTAAAAGTTGAATTCAGATAGTAAAAAACGGCTAGAACTGGAAAAGGGAACCTGTTGTAAGGTTCCCTTTTTTTATTTTGATAGCTTATTAATGATTGCGACAGATTTTTCAAATCTGCTTTGCACGTTGCCGGAGATTATGTTGAACGGAAGATTTCTGGTGCGTAGTTCGGTCAGAAAAAGGTTCTGCATGTATTCCCGTTCTTCCGGCCTGTCACGCTGTCCATCTGCAACCCACGGAACATCTATGTCGCATAACAGGTAATGGATGTTTTTCCTCTTTTGTGCCTGTTTTTCTATCCATTCAGGACATTTTCCGAAGTAATATTTGGAGTAGACGATTGAGGCGATTATATCGGTGTCGCAGATGAGCGGAACGTTGCCATTGTTTTCAAGGTCTTGTTCTTTTGCCAGTTGTCCCTTTGCAATGGGAATAGCATCCTCTATTGCGAGGATTCCGTTTTTCCTTTCAAAGTATTCCCGAAGATATTCCGGCACGAAATCTACTTTAAAATATTCAGCAAGCTTTGCGGCAAGTGTGGTTTTGCCCGTACATTCGGAGCCGAGAATAACTATGCGCATTGGCATTGCTGTTCATGGTCAGCCTTGTAAGATTTGAGCCATCCGATAAATCCGATAATAGCCATAATCGTATAAACGGTCATCAGTCCGCTGTATCCGGTCCAGCCTTTAAGGTAATAAATGACGATATACATCGCGTCGGCTGTAATCCACAGAATCCAGTTCTCGAGGTATTTTTTAGCCAGCAGATACTGGGCAATAAGGCTTAGGACTGTTGTGAGGGCGTCCCACCACGGAAAAGATGCGCCGAGGTAGTTTTCTGTGACATAGCCGAGCGGCAAAAATGTGATAAGCCCGATTGCCGTAAGGCGCAGGGCTAATTTGCGATCAACTTTCTGTATTTGAAGGGGGGCGTTATCTGCGCCGCCGCGGAGCCATTGATACCAGCCGTAAAAACCCAGCACTACGTATATGAATTGCAGGAATGCATCAGAGTAAAGCTTACCCTTAAAGACAACTACCATCCAAATGGCAACACTCACAATCCCGAAAGGCCAGCATAAAGCATTCTGCCGAACGCTCAGCACAATATAAATAAGTCCGGAGGCAATGGATATCTGCTCACCGACGCCCATAGAATTAATGAAAGCTAAAACGAAATTTATCGGTATCATTGCTAAGTCAAGCATGTAAAAACTCCTGAGTATAAATCGCGCTTGGCGTTTGAGTGGGGAACCTACTCAGAAATCATATTTCCATCAACCTCCAACCTCCATGCGCGGGAATGCAATGGTGAAGCAGGCTCCTCTGCCTTCGCGGGTGGAGGACTGTATTGCTCCTTTGTAATCTTGTACGATTCCGTAGGATATTGAAAGCCCGAGCCCCGTTCCCTTCCCTACATCTTTGGTGGTGAAGAACGGTTCGAACAGCCTGTCTTGGATTGCTTCGGGGATGCCGTGTCCTGTGTCGCAAATTTCCATGATTACTCTGGTATTGGTAAAGTACGTACTGATGAAAACTTTTTTGTCCTCTGAAAGCGGGCAACTTTCGGCCCAGCGTTCTTCAATCGCATCTCTGGCATTGATCAGCAGGTTGATAACGACCTGTTCCAGACGGTTTGAATCAGCCATTATGAAAGGAAGATTTTCATCAAGTTCCCATACTACGTCTATATTGCGCACCCGCAACTGCTGGCTGAAAAATTCAAAGCCGCGTTTTAGTACATCGTTAACCTGCACGGGCATGGTTTTGAGATCACCTTTGCGCCCGAACTCGCGCATGTGTTCAATAATTTTGCTTGCACGGTCCACATGAGTATCAACTCCTTCTGCCATTTCGCGCAGAATTTCAGGGTCGATAACTTGCCCGCGGGAAACTTTGCGCATAAGCAGATTGCTGATTGTTTTTAAAATTGCCAGTGGTTGGTTAAGCTCATGCGCGACACCTGAAGCCATTTCGCCGAGAGTGGTCATTTTGCTTGCCTGAATGAGTTGCTGCTCGGCCTCAAGCTTTTTAGTCACATCGCTACAGGTGATAATCAGAGCCTTATTGCTACGAAATCTTGCAGGAGACATGCGCATGATTGCGTAAATGTTCTTGTTGTACTTGGTGACCTGGGTGCAAGGACCGATTTCTTTTTTGATTTTAACCAGATGCCCATAATCAGGACGTTCGTCTTCCCTGAATAATTCCGTGAAATTTTTGCCCAGTATTTCTTCAGCAGAATATCCGTAAATGGTGCTGACAGGCTCGTTGCAGTTAAGAATGACCAAAGTTTCAGCATCGACGACAAAGACTGCTCCGGGGATAGAATCAAAAATAGCGTGGTACCGTTGTTCGGAAGCTGCCAGCCGTTCTTCGAGTTCTTTACGCGGAGTGATGTCGATCATCATTTCCATTGCGGCAACAACTTTACCGGAATGATCTCTGATAGGAGACGTGTATACAATCCAATGGATGGGCTTGCCTGTTTTGGAAAGACCGGATTCTTCACTCATGTGCGGGGACAGATCAAAAAAAGTCCTTTCAACCGGACACTCGACGCATTTTTTGTCACGGTCCTTATTGATCTGGTAACAATGTCTTCCGTCCGGCTTTCCGAAATGTTCTTCATAAACCTTGTTGTGGCGTATAACTCGGAAGTTGAGGTCTACAACACTTACAAGACAAGGCACGTTATGGAACAGTTCCCGATATTCTTCTTTCTGTTCAGTAAGCTCCCTGTGCTTTTCCATAACCTGCCGGCCCATCATATTAAAGGCGTCGGACAGCGCGCCTATTTCATCTGCCTGATCAAGTTCTATTCCGACAAATTCTTTGTCCGAACCAATATTTTTAGTAGCAGTAATCAACTGTCGAATAGGCTTGAAAATAAAATTATAGGCATAGACAAAAAGAGCGGCAAATGTCGCCATAAAAACAATCAAGGCAATTGTTATATTTGCGCGTTCAAATGTCGCAATCATGGAACTTTTCTTTTCCATTGAGACTTCCATATCCAACAGTCCCAGAAGACGCTCTTCAGTTGCGTGAACATGGCATGGACCGGGGGCGCACCCTTGCGAGTTGGCAATGGGAGTCATAATACTTATGGTCTTTTCGCCGTTGACTGTTTGCATGCGGCTGCGTTCTGTCAGGGTCATGGTCGCCGGGACAGGATCGTATTGATGGCAGGTCCAACAGGATACAGTTTTCAGATCAATGACCATGTTGATTTCGGATGGTTTATTGGAAAAGACAATCCGCCCTTTTTTGTTATAGATGCGGATGCTTTTGATTTCGCGTTGCTTACTGATGTTGTGGATTACTTCTTTGATGTCTTCTTTGGAGTCGAGCATCATGGCGTAATGGAGGCTCTGCAAAATGGTGTCGGACAGCATTGCGATGTCCGACATAACATTTTCAGTGATATTTTTTTTGAAAAATAGAACGTTGAAGCTTGTCCAGAGCAGAACACTTAGCAAAAGAGTGATGCCGCCTGACAGAATCATTTTCATGATTAAACTTTCGCGTAATCGTTTGAACACGGAATTTGCTCCATCAGGCATTAAATACAAGGTCGATTGTAAGTTATTTAAGCCTTTCCGCAGGGCAGAGATAAGAGTCTTTCATCAGGTCCGCCAAAGAATATGAGTCGAGCATTTTATACATGGCCTGATTTGCATCTTCCCATATAGAACGACGCAAACAGACGGCAGAGCGTGGGCAGGAGGTTTCATCTCCGACACAGTCCAGAATTTTTTCCTGACCGTCTAAAATCTGGGCAATAGCTCCGATGGAGATGTCTTCTGGAGCGTGGAGAAGTACGTTTCCGCCGTTCGGGCCGCGTTTACCTTTGATATATCCGCCCTGTTTTAGCATTTTTAATATTTTTTCAAGGTATTTAAGAGAAATACCTTCCCGCCTGGCTGAGTCTTTGCTCGGGACAGGACCATTTTGGGAGTGGAGAGCTATATCGAGCAGCAAGCGTGCTCCGTATCTGCTTCGGGTGGTTAATTTCATAGAATATATCTCTGCTCTGTTATTTAGATTAACGCAAAGAGCGTTGTTTACATTGAGTAGATAACAGGATGGAGAGAATTTTGAAAGAGGCTAAAAACGGCTTTAAACAGAGTAGAGTTAAGAATCCAGAATCCCTTGCGGCTTGTTTAAAGGTGTCGTTTAAACTGTGCATGGCAGGGTAATTGTGAAAACCGTTCCATTGCCAAGTTCGGATTCCACCTCTATTTTTCCGCCGTGCTGTTCAATCGTTTGGTTGGAAATGAAAAGACCGATTCCGGTTCCTTTCTTACCTTTAGATGAAAAGAAAAGAGTGAAAATTTTATTTTTGGTGTCTTGATCCATACCAATCCCGGTGTCGGATATTACAATTATCAGGTTCTTTTCTTTTAAAGATGCAGAGAACCCTATGGAGTGTTTTCTGCCTTCAATCGGTTTATCACAGGCATCTACTGCATTTTCGAGAAAATTTACAAGAGTTGCAGACATAGCACTCGAATCGATTTTAATTGTGCCGAGTTTTTCCGGTATGTTTATATTAATTTCAAGTCCGGCGTTCTTGGCTTTTGGCTCTACCAGCATCACTGTTTCGTTAAGGAAGGTTGAAGCTTCTACGGATTCAAGCTCAAGCTCGCGTGATTTTGCGTAATAGAGAATATCCAGAACCATTTTTTTAACCCGCCCGACAGTGTTTTTAAGTACCGCCGTAGCCGCATCTATCCGTTCCTGATCATTTTTGCGCAGTCCTGATTCAAGTCTGTAAATCCCGCCGTCCAGTGCGGTAAGCATTCCCTTAACTCCATGCGACATGGAGCCGAGCATAAATCCCAGTGAGGTTAAATGGTCTTGCAGTCGCCGTATTTCTGTAATGTCGGTGGACATTTCCATTACCTGCGTAATTTCTCCATAAAGATCACGAATCGGAGCAGACCATACCAGCATATTTTTCTGCTCACCTTTTTTAGTTGTTACAACTGTTTCCATTTGATGGGATTCGCCATCTTGAAATGTTAGCTGAACAGGGCATTCCGCGCATGGCTCAAGACTCTGCTTGTAGGTTCTAAAACACAGTGAACCGGGGGCGTCATGGAAATCTTCTTTAAAACGGCGATTAACTTCGGCAATACTGAAATCTTTATTTTGTACAGAAATATAGCAGGGAGCTTCATCGAATAATCGCTCGAATTTATGCTGAGTAGTCAGGAGTTCGTCTTTGAGGCGTTTCAGTTCAGTCATATCCACTGAAATATCGAGAACGAGTTCTATTTCGCCTTCTTTATTCGCAATGGGGGCGGTGTATACTGTGACAGGAATTTCTTCTCCGTCCTTTCCAAGGAATGTTTCTTTGCTGCGTTGCCCTTTACCAGTGGAAAATGTTTTTTGAACAGGACAGGCATTTGCCCCGGATGTCCGGTCTGAATAAATGTCGAAACTGTTTTTACCTATAACATCCCCAAGGCGTTCTTTAAGGAGCTTATTGGCGGCAACTATTTCCAGATATCTGGTGTGTATTGAAACAAGGCAGGGCAGTTCATTGAAAAGTCCGGAGTCGTCTTCCATCTCATTAGATGCATTTGATAGGGCCGTACTGAGTCCCTCAATTACCTGACAGGCCGCAGTTTGACGTTCAAGATCGATTATTCTTTGAGTTTTTTCATCGACTAAACGTTCCAGATTCTCGGTGTATTCACGGAGTTTGTTTTTCATCTGGATTTTTTCCAGAATCCGGACCAGAGAAATTTCAAGAACTTCATCATTTATAGGTTTTGTGATAAAGTCCGCAGCGTCAAATTTAAGTGATTCAATTGCAAGATCTAAATCGCCATGCCCTGTCAGCATGATGACTTCAATTTCAGGAAATTCCCGCTTTACAGTTTTAAGCAGTTCAATGCCGTCCATCTGAGGCATTTTAATATCTGTAAGAATGATGGAAGGCCGAAAGGATTTAAGCAATTCCAGTGCTGCTTGACCGTTTTCAGCAGTCTGGACAGTATATCCAAGATCTACAAGAGTGAGCCCGAGAAAGCGTCTTATGCCTTCCTCGTCATCTACAAGCATTAACTTTTCATTGCTCATCCCGTTCCTCCAAAAACATAAAACTGTTCCGGCTTTTTTCCCGGGAATATGTTGTTGCTGTAAAAGTTGCGGCGCAATTTACAGCTATCTTGTCAGAAAGCTAGTCCTCAGTATCACTGAGAGCTTTTCTGACGATTTCTATTACATCCGTAGGGTCAAAAGGCTTTTTTATTGTTGCGACTGCACGTTTGATGGCAAGATGAATGCCCGATAAACCGCTGATTACGATAACAGGTATATCTGAAAATTGGTCTTCCTGAGTTAGCCTGCGGTAAAAACGCGGGCCCCATTCATGCGGCATTTCAAGATCAAGTGTTATTAAATCCGGCTTTTCTTCCAAGGCAACATCGAAAGCTGTGATTCCATCAAAGGCCCGGCAGGTCAGGTAACCGTGGTCTTCAAACACGTTGACCAGATATTCAACAATATCCGGATCATCATCAACAACCATTATCTTTTTGGGCATGCTTATCACCTATGGTGTTATTTGACGGGAAATAATTCCCGCTATGGAGAAAAGCGGCACCATACCAGTCTGCCCTGCCAATGTAAATTAGGCCGATCTGTAACCAGGTTGCAGATCGGCCGTATCAGATTTTATAAGCACTTAGCCGATTGTCGCTTTAACGATTCCGATTAACTGATCCGCATCGAAAGGCTTGGTCAGTGTGGCAACTGCTTTAGTAATTGCATACTGGTTAGCATTAAGACCGCTGATTACGATGACAGGGATTCGTTTAAGATCCTCGTTCTGGGTCAGCTTACGATAAAAGCGTGGACCCCATTCATTAGGCATTTCCAGATCAAGTGTGATCAGATCAGGGATTTCTTTCTCAGCAACTTCTATAGCGGCCTTTCCGTCTTCGGCGGTCACTGTTTCATAGCCGTTGTCACCGAACAGTTCGGTTAAGTAAGAACGAATCTCTTGATCATCATCTACGATTAAAATTTTCTTAGACATAACAATCCTCCTGATGAAGCTAGAATTAACCGGCAAATTTTAAAACCCGCAGCCGACCGAGATTGATCGGCTGCGGCCATTTGTAGGCAGTTAAACTTTATCCGGCTTGCTGACACTGACAACCGGGCAGTTTGCCCGGATAATGACCTGTTCCACAGTGGAACCGATCTTTGCCTTTTCTGCGTCAAGCTCGTGAGTGTGGTGAGCCATAACAATAAGGTCCACCTGTTTTTCACGGGCAAGTTTAACTATCTCCACGTAAGGAGCTCCTTCCCACACTTCGATATCAAAGTTCTTAAAGTCACCCATCAGCGGAACGTATGTTTCACGGATGCGCTTGCGGGCGACGATAAGGTCATCTTCAATCTGAGTCTGATCCAGAACCTTGCCGCTGATGTCCAGCGCGTGGAAGATGGTCAGAGTACAATCAAGCTCACGGGCTGTGTTAAGAGCAAATTTAAATGCGCTTACAGCCTGTTTGGAGAAGTCTGTTCCAAATAAGATGCTTGAGAAACCGCCCCAGTATGATGCGGATTCACGATGCACAGTCAGCACTGGACAGCGGGCTGCTTTAGCTACCTTTTGCAATGTGCTGCCGGGATAACCTTTACGGTATATGGCGTTATCGCCTGAGCTTGCGCCCATAACGATAAGGTCAGCATCCTGCGCACGTGCTTCGCGTAGAATTTCCCGGTGTGGAGCACCGGTAGTAATCACGATTCTGGCATTCTCGGCACCTGCGAATTGTTTTGCGTAAGTGGTCTTAAGTTCTTCTTCAACCCATGAGATATACTCTTCATCCACTTCAACTTCTTCGCCGGTACGAACATCATTAACAAAATTAGAGAAAGCCTTGGTAGGCACTCCCAGAACATGGAAGATTGTTACTTCCGAGCCGTAGCGTTTGGCCATATCGAAGGCTACGCGGGCAGCTCCGAAGCTTGCCGGAGATCCGGTGGTGGCCAAAAGAATTTTTTTAAACATGTGACACCTCGTTCGTTGCGGACTGTTGATGCTACTCTCTTGCCGATAAAGGTCGTAGTTACTCTTCGTCTTGTGGCAACAGATGTTCGGGCACATCCAGCATACCGATAATCAGCGGCTTGAGGAATGACCAGCGGATGCCGATTTTATACTCTTCCTCAAGGTCCCGGATAGCATCCCAGCAGTTATGGCATGGAGCGATAACCAGCTTGCAGCCGGTAGCGAGGATCTGATCCATTTTCTTGCGCAGAGCAACGTTACGCTGCTCACGGTACATGCCTATTCCGTTGAATCCACCACCACCGCCGCAGCAGTAGTTGTGCTCTTTGTTAGGAGACATCTCAACAAAGTATCCAGGTTCAACTATATAGCTGATGATTTCTCTGGTGATATCTTTAAGGCCCTGATTACGAACGTAGTTGCAGGAATCCTGCAGGGTGACAGGCTCTTTGATTCTTTTTGCAGGATCAATTTTAAGCTTGCCGGTGCGTAATGCTTCAGCCAGCCATTCTACGTAGTGGATGTAAGGACGAGGAGGTAAACCGTCAGGCCGGCCGGCCCAGTATGGTCCTTCAATAACTGTTGCGCGATGAGCGTGTCCGCATTCGGTTCCGATTGCACGTTTAGGGTTCAAACGTTCAATGGCACTGTATACATTAAGGACGTTGTCTTTACAGCATTCCCAGTCCCCTGCAAACATGGAGAGGGAAGTCTGTTCCCACCCTTCTGAAGGTACGGTCCAGTTTTCACCGGCTACGTGGAATAGAATTGCTGCTTCAGCTACATCTTCAGGATAATGCTTAGGTTCACGTGCGTTGCAGGTATACATGATGTCTGCATCCTGCTTGTCCACGGGGATTTCAAGACCCGGCCATTCTTCAGCGGTTTCTTCAGCCATCCATTCGCAGGTTTCAACCCAGTCTTCGGTGGTTACGTCCATCTGGGCGCGGTAAACGCGATGCATGCCGGAACCGATTTTAAGCTCCCACGGAACGAATCCCTGAGAGTAAAGAAGGCCTCTGAGGTAAGAGAACATAACACCCATGTCTATGCCGTGGGGACAGTACATTCCGCAACGGTTACAGCATGTGCATTGTGACCATGCGACATCCATGCAGTGACGCATGAATTCGTTGGTTACTTTACCTTTCTTTTTTATAATCTGTCCAAGTGTGGACTGAATCTTATAAGACGGTACCTGAGTAGGTACGCGACCGTTAACTTGATATAGAAAGCAACTTTCGGCGCAGAGTCCGCAATGAGCACAGATTTCCAGCCATGTTTTGGTTCTGGATTTCAGTGTCTTTTGGATTGCTCCCCAGAGGGCGTCAGAATCGACGTCCAGTTCTTTCATTTCTTCGTAGTATTGCTTACCGCGACTGTCGGACAGAGTCAGCTTAAGCTGTTCATCTGTCTTAATCGGGTTTCTATTACATAACTTTCCTTCAGGCATTGTGCTTCTCCTCTATGAGTCTGAATGAATCGGTTCCTGTTACCAGGACATGGAGGAACCCTTCATGCCGCCGCGTTTGATGCCGTAATCCATTCCGAGCTGTGCACGGGACATGAAGAACAGAACAACGTGGCTGAGCTTTGTGAAGGGCAGGCTCAACAACCAGATTTCACCCGTGATGATGTGGGCGATAAGCCAGAACTGATTGTCACCGATTGCATATCTGGAGATAAGCCCGGTAACAAAAGGAGCTAAGGTTATCACTATCATCAGATAATCATATGCTGTGGTAACAATTCTTACTTCAGGGAAAGCAACGCGGCGCAGAGCTAATAACAGACCTGCAACAATTGCCATCCATGTCATAAAATCAGCTACGCCGCTTGGAAGAGCCGGAAGGCTGATTCCAAGGTTTTCCTGTAGCATTACATTGTGAGCGATCAGGAAAATAGGAGTGATCACTATCCCAATATGAAATGCAAAGAACATAAGCGTGAACCCTGGACGAATTCTCCAGAGACGGGCGCCTACGGGGTTCAGGAAGCTGATGATTGAATTGAACGCACCTTTAAGTCCATAGGACATGTGAGCGCGGTAAGCTACTCGGTCAAGCTGCTGGCTGAGGCCCTTTATGTAGAGCACGACGCGCACCAACAGGCCACCGAAGCTGACTATGAATGTCAGCCAGAGCATAGGCCCTGTTAGAAAATCGTACATTTTTTATCTCCTCAAGTATCGGTTAAATCATTGTAGATTTAATCGTCGTTGTTGTTTCCACCCATCAGGTACTGCCAGAACAGAGTTACTCCGATAAGAGCTCCGCCCATGATCAAGTACACGATACCTTTGGTGAAAGTGTAGTACTCTTGCAGGTTGTGTAGTTCCATTTGATTTCTCCTAGGCGACTAGTGTTTGCCTTTGTAGTCCGGATGTTCGAAGAAAATCGGCATCCGAGTGGTAATGAAACGGAATATAACCACACCTAAGGTGACCACGAAGATGGAAATTCCTATCTCCATCATAGTGGGGAAGTACCTTTCTGACGAAGGCAGGTGGTAGTTAAACGCTATCAGTGAAATGTTGAATCTATTGAGAATGATACCGAGAACAGTGATAATCGCTGCATTCCTGATAATTGACAGATTCTTTTCACGGACACCGAGAGCGTAGAGGAAACAAGGCAGTGCAACAAAACCGATCATTTCAACCATGAACCACACACCGTAGCCTGTTGTCAGGTAATGCCAGTTGTTGCCGTATGCCAGTCCGATCATCTTGATGGCGAAGTATGCGAAGAGCACCAGAGATGCTGCCTTACCGAATCCGAGAACTACGCCGTCATGGTGTTTGAGGTATTCCTCATCCATCATGCGGTGCAGTTTTTTATGGGAAAGGGTTCCTTCGAAAATTACCATTGAGAGCCCTGCTGCGATACTGGATACAAAGAAGAACACCGGCAGATAAGGCGAGTACCACAGTGGGTGCAGCTTAGACGGTGCAATTGTATACAGTGCTCCGAGAGAGGACTGATGAAGTGTTGAAAGTACTACTCCGAATATAGTCAGAGCCAGAGTCAGTTTGACTACGACGTTTCTGAGTTTCTTCATGCCCAGCCATTCGAAAACGGCAGGAGTGAATTCTATAAACAGTACTGTCAGATATATCATAACGCACAGACCTACTTCGAAAAGCAGGGAGGTTGTTCCTTGCTGATAGAATATAGGGAACGGCAGTCTCCAAGGACGACCGAGGTCGTACATCAGTGCAAAAACCACCAGAGCGTATCCGAGGAATGCTGTTAGAATTGCCGGACGTACTGCGGAGTGAAACCGTTTAAGTCCGAAGATGTAACATGCTGCAGAGGTGGTATATCCACCGGCCGCAAGTGCTACGCCGCAGAGAAGGTCAAATCCGATCCAAATTCCCCAAGGGTTGTTGTCGTCAAGATTGGTGACAGCACCCAGCCCTTTGGTGAATCTGAGAACAGTTATGACCAGCCCCATAACAATGATGGCACCTGCAATCACATTAAACGGAGTGATTGCAGATTTTGATCCTGCGTTGCCGGGATTGGACATTAGGATTCCTCCTCGCTGTTTTCTTCCTGCTCATCTTTAGGAGCAAGGGCTTCTTCTACAGCTTTCTTGACTTCAACTTCGATCTGACGCTTGTTAGCGACATCTGCTTTTGTGAGTGCTTCAGAAAGAGTCTTTTCGGCTTGCGCGCTGGCTTTGGCGATAGCATTTTCAACGGCTTCTTTCTTTTCTTCTTCAGCAACTTTATCTTTGCGTTTGCTTATTGCATAAATGCCGCCGAGAAGTGCCGGCCAGAGACCAGCTACCATCGGTACGGATGCAAGCGCGCCTGCAGTAAGTTCAGGAGCAGATTTTGTTCCTAAATCTTCACGCATTCCCAGTTCGGAGAAAGGAACTCCGGAGAGGTAGAGCCAGCTTGTTCCGCCCATTTCAGTTTCACCGTAAATGTGATCTATGTAACGGTCCGGATTGCGCTTAATGCGATCGCGTGCGATTTTGATGAGTTCATCTCTTTCGCCGAAAACCAAAGCTTCTTTAGGGCATTCTTCTACGCAGCCGGGCAATTTGCCTTCAGCTTGCCTAGGAGCGCACATAGTACACTTCATAACTCTCGGGTGCAGAGGTTCGTCATATTCATAAGTCGGAATTTCGAAAGGGCATGCTACCATGCAGTAGCGACAGCCTACGCACACTGATTCGTCATAGACGACAGCTCCGTTAGGCAGTTTTTTAAATGCTTTTACAAAGCAAGCTGAAGCACAGGCCGGCTCCATACAGTGGTTACACTGTGACTTGCGGAAAAGAGGGCCTTTGCCGCTCTCATATTTATTAACAACAGTAAGAGTCTTTGCGTCGGTTCTGCGTTTTGTGTCCAGCACTGACAGATCATCAAATTTTTTGTCCGGAGCGGGCAAATTATTGACTTTGTTACATGCTGATTCACATTTGCGACAACCTATGCAGCGGGTTGCGTCGAAAAGGACGCCCTTGCTGCCGGGGTAGCCTTTGAATTCTTTGCTAGCTGACGCTACACTTGGAATTGAGGCTCCCACACAGGCTGTGCCAAGCATTCCGAGGAATGTTCTGCGTAACATTTATCCGTTCTCCTTCGGGCTAGCCGTTCTTTTTCGGTTCGTGACAGGATGAACAGTCGGTAGAAGCAGGCTTCGTGAGTTTCATGCTTTTGTGACAGGTCATACACTGGCCATGATAGGCTGCCTTGAGAGCCGGACGTCCGTCTATTTCTTTAACTGACGCATTAGCATGACAGCTTGCACAACTCGGAGGTGTCTTGGATGCAGGGCTGTTGTGATGACAGCTTGCACAGACAGTCAGAGGAGAGTTGTGGAACGAGTTCGCTAGTGGACTGCTTTTTATGTTCTTCACCAAAGTGAGAATTATCTTACGGTGGGGAAGTTTGCTTGCCTTATATTCGTTTTCCAGAGCGTTGATGGTAACGAATTCAGGGATATCAGCAGTATCGAGCATTGTCGGAGAAGTAGGTCTTTCGGAGATGAGGTCTGCAGCAAGCTCAGCCTTGGCGGAGGCGTCAAGAGTTGCCGGATTTGTATCACCTTTAGGACCGTTGTGGCAGACAACGCAGGATTCTTTGGATTTTAGAGCTGCTTTAGGCATCAACTCATGGCAACCTGCACAATTGGGATCTTTCTGCTTGATGGCATGACAACCTACGCAGCTGCGTGCGCTGTCAGGATTGTGCATAGCCTGATCCAGAGAAACGAATCCACCTTCTTTGGAACCGCGGTCGGTGTGACATTCCGAACATGATTTCTTTAAAGTTTTGTGGTGGCATGATGCACATGAATCTGTAACGTTTTCATGAGCTTTGTGGTTGAAAGCAACAGGAATCATTTCGCCTTTGGCAGCTTCGTTGCCGACGGTTCCTTTTGGAGCCGGAGCAGTCAGAAGTACTGCGTCAGGCTGCTTTCTCGGGAGACGCGGTAATGTTCCGCCCATTTTTTTCAGCAACTTGGCGTCGTCAGCTTTAATGTCTGCGGCTTCAGCAAGACCATGACATCCGGCACACTGAACAGGGCCGTATTTTTGGGCTTTGGCTGCTGCAAGGTCTTTGTGGCAGGTTATACACTGCTCATGGAAAGCTTCTGAAGTGTTTGTTTTTACATCACCTTCAGGTTTGGCAGTATGACAGGTCACGCACCCTTCTTCCTGTCCTTTTACGTATACGAGCTTCTGTGTTGCTTTATCGTATTCGTGGTGACAGCTTCCGCAGTTAGTGTCCTGGCCCTTATCATTTTTAATGATTTTTGAGTCCCAGTGGCGGAAATGCAAGGTGTTATCCATGCGTGCTGCTGCGTGTTCCGCTTTAACTTCGGGGTCAACCTGATGGCAACTGCGACATTCACCGACCTGAGGTCCGGTTTTTTTGCCTGCTGCTGCTTCTTTGGTATGACAGCTGATACAGCCGTTGTGGTAAATTTCCTTAAGCTGGTCAGGATTGCCGTTCTCGACTCTCATAAATTTGAGCGAGGTTTTGCCGTCCTTCTTTTTCTGGTGACAAGCAGTACAGTCCTTACCCTGTTCTGCTAATGCCTTTGTGTGTGCATCATGTAGAAACACAACCGCAGGCAATTCCAGTTTCTGCTGAGCAGCAATAGTGTCGATCATAATTAGATCCGGACGCTCATTGCTTTCATCTTGCGGGGTTCCTACCATACTCATCGCTTCCAAATGGAAGCCGAGCACCCCGACAAGGATGATCAGAAGACTGGACAATCGCAATAATTTTTTTCCGTTTGCCATGATATCGATCCCCTCTCTCAAAGCATTGGACGTTGCAGCTTTATACTTAGCGTCCTTTGTTGCCTCTCCTCGTGAATTTCCGGATTTTCCGACTCATAATCCCTCATAGGGAGCAGCCGATATAAAAAAATCCGGACACACCGATTCGACGCGCCTCATTCCCTATCAATGCAGGAGGTATTAATACCTCCTCTTTAGATAGGTATTTTTACCTGCTCGATAGGTATGTTAATATTTATAGTCTCGTCAAGGGGGGGCGTGATAAAAAACGCTTCTCTTTTCTTGTAAATAACCGACTTAAACCGTCTGATTTCAAGTTACAGTTAAAAAAAGTATTTGCTGTAACAATAGGGTTTTTAAGCCTTTTTAAAAATAAACATGCGGACAGTTATTTTATGCGATTTTAGGAGTCTTTTCTTTGGTGCAATGCAAGTTTCTATTGAATAACTATTTAATATATTGATTAAATAATTAGATGTGATTTAGAAGAATTGATGTCTGAAAAAAAATTTAAACATAAAAAAAAGATCCTGTGAAAGGAATCACAGGATCGTAAAATTTCGATAGGAGTGAGTAATATTAAATAAGGCATTTCGTCCGGAAGTTGAAGTCTATTTTGGTGATCTATATTTTGACTCAGCAGTTTTTTGGATTGAGCTTTGTGAAGTGTTTGAAATGCCGGCTAAACCATTATTTCGCTTTTTTTCATATTTCTGAGCATCTTTCGAAAGAGGTATAATCGTTTGTACTTCTTCATGTTCATTATATAAAATTTTGTAAGACATTTTATTTCCGTCAGCGACTGATTCTACGGGAGTTCCTACCACTTCCCATAAACCGCATGTAAAAACATCAGCAACGCCATGAAATAAGGCTCGTCCTGCTTTCGCTCCGCCTGAGTAGCCGTCAACAAATGAAAAAACATCATATTCTACTGAGCCGTCAGCTCGCTTAACTGTGCTGACAGGCTGTCCGAATTCTCCGAGCATTACTGATCTGGGTTGCCCCTCAATGATCATAGACATTTCTTTGCCGTCCGGCTGATTAGCCGCCATATAAACTGAACATCCGCTAACGCTTAATGACATTCCTAATAACAATAATAAAAATATAGCTTTTAACTTCATAACAATTTTACCTCAATAAATTATAAGTTTATTTCGTACAAAAATATCTGTTTATTTGTATTAATATATCGTGTCAATAATTATAAAATAGTAATTTTTATATTATTGGAGAGTGTATAAGAGTGTTTTGCAGTTTTAGTTTAAGAGACGAATGGCAGAAAAAAGTCTTATCAAGCTATCGAGTTGAGTAACAAAATCCGCATTTGGGAGACTCAACTTATAGTCGTAATTGCGTAATTTTTTTGTCAAATTCCATAAAAAAAGGCTGGTTAACATTATGTTAACCAGCCTTTATATCGAGCCTTTTTGGTCGGGATGAGAGGATTTGAACCTCCGGCCCCTTGAACCCCATTCAAGTGCGCTACCAGGCTGCGCTACATCCCGACTCGGAGGGGTTTGATATTGAATTGTTTTTTATAAGTCAACTTTTTTATCTATTTTGATATGTAAGTAATTGATCACCGTTATTTTTAGGGTTTTACTTATGACCGCAATTTTTACCTTTTTTAATATTATTTTAGTTGTTACAAGAGAGTGTCTATTTGGCTCTTTTTAAAGGACATAGATTGTTATTATAATTAGTTAGTGTATTATTATTATGAATAACCGCCTTAGATTTTATTGTATTTAATTTATTTGGAGGAATTACTTTGAGAAATTTAAATCTTCGTTGGAAAATAATGATAATTCTGGCAATCGTTGTACCTGTAATTATAGGTCTTACATTGATTCAGGAAAATATCTTTATTAATAAAATGCGTGACGGTGCCGAAAAACAAGGCATTGAAATGGCGCAAAGTTATGCGAATAAGATAGATACTGATATGACTGGAGCTATGACCTCCGCGCGTACTATTGCCCTCATAGTTGAAGGAATGGCCGCGAAGAAAGGTCACGATTCCAGAGAAGTTTTACTGGGATCAGTCAAAAATTTTCTTAAGGACCATGAAGAATTTCTTGGTACCTATATTGCTTTAGAGCCGAATGCTCTCGACGGAAGAGATGATGATTTTAAAGGAGCTGAATTTCATAATCCTGACGGAAGATTCGTTCCATGGGTATACCGTGATTCCGGTCAGCTCAAAGTAATACCCAGCGTAGGTTATGATAAGGATAATGCCGATGGTGCATGGTACTTTCTACCTAAAAAGAATGATGGTGAGATTGTCATGGAACCTTACGCATATGCAATCGGCGACAAAAATGTGTTAATGGTCGACATGATTTCTCCCATAAATCTTGACGGTAAATTCATAGGTGTTGCCGGGGTTGATTTCCCGATGAATACCATTGATAAATTTATAAACAGTCTTGACGTTTTCGGGACAGGATATGCCTTTTTGCTGTCCAACAGCGGACGGTATATGGCTCATCCCCAAAGCAAAGAATATGTTGAAGGGGAAAAGAATTTCTTCACAGATGAAAATATAAGTGCATCTATCAGAGCAGAGGTAAAAGATCAGGTCCTCAAAGGAAAGGTTTATGCACAGTACGAAACATCGGACAACGGGGCTACTTATTATGTATTCGTTCCGATTATTTTAGGGAGGTCTCATAGCCCACTGATTTTGGGATTAAGTATCCCGATGAATCATGTCCTCGCTGAGGCCAAAGATTTAAGCAATATGATGCTTGGCTTGGGGCTTGCCGGGATAATTTTAGTGATAATCGCGATATTTTTGATTTCTAATTCAATTACGAAACCGCTGCATGCGACGGTTGGTGCGCTTGAAGCGATAGCTGACGGTGACTTTACTGTTCGCCTTCCTGCAAAATCTACCGATGAGATCGGGAGAATGCAGGGTTCGGTTAACGGCATGACTGAAAAACTTGAACAGGGCATTACTGAAATCAAGGAAAAGCAGGCCATGGCCGAGGAAAAAACTCTGATAGCTGAAAAAGCTGTTGCGCAGGCGACTGAAGCACAGGCAAGAGCTGAATGTGCAAAAGTTGAAGGAATGCATATGGCTGCTGACAGGCTTGAAAGTATTGCTGAGCGCAATTCAGCCGGGTCAAAAGATATGCTTTCTCAGTCGCAGGAAATTGAGAACGGCAGCCAACTGCAACGTGAAAGAATTCATTCAACAGCTACCGCTATGGAAGAAATGAATGCAACAGTTCTCGAAGTTGCCAGAAATGCCGGAGATACTGCCGAGCAGGTTAATCAATCTAAGAACAGTGCACTTGAAGGTTCAAAAGTAATCACCGAAACAGTCAGATCGATGGACGCAATCCAGAAACAGGCAGAAAATCTGAAAGTGGATATGGGGAAACTGGGACAGCAGGCGCATGACATCGGAACCATTATGAATGTAATTGAAGATATTGCAGACCAGACCAATCTGCTTGCTCTGAACGCCGCTATTGAAGCAGCCCGTGCCGGCGAAGCCGGAAGAGGATTTGCAGTTGTAGCTGATGAAGTTAGAAAGCTCGCTGAAAAAACGATGGGAGCGACTAAGGAAGTCGGTGATTCTATCGGAGGCATACAGAAGGTAGCGCAGGCGAATATTAAGAATATGGATTCCGTTGTAGATAACATCTCGACAGCTACAGAGCTTTCCCGAAATTCAGGTAGCGTCTTTGATCAGATTGTTCAGGGCGTTGAACTTTCATCTGAAAGGATTCGAAGCATTGCTACTGCCGCAGAAGAGCAGTCAGCTACCTCTGAAGAAATTAACCGTTCGATTGATGAAATTAATCAAATCGCAATGCAGACCGCAGAAGCCGCGGCAGAAGCCAGTTCAGCCGCTGAAGATATGTCCAGACAGGCTGATGAACTGATCACAATCATTGCAGATATGAAGGCCGAGAAGTAGGCTGATTCTAAATACTTATTGAAAAGTGACCGAAAGCAATTTCGGTCACTTTTTTTTGCAGCAGAGAATAATTTTAAATAAGTTCATCAGCTTCATTATAGTTTGGATTTTCTAAACTGAGGCTGACTATATCTGCTGATAAAGTTTTTTTAGGTTTTACTCCCAGCTCTTTCAAAAGTTCTGTCTGTCTAACAATGTTCCCTTTACCGGATGTCAGCTTGCCATAGGCGTTATCGTATGCGCTTTGCGCTTGGCCCAGACGTTCTCCCACCCTTGTGAGATCTTCGACAAATCCCACAAATTTATTATATAATTCAGCGCCCCTGTGGGCTATTTCCTGTGCGTTCCGGCTTTGCTGTTCCTGCCTCCATAAGTGTGCAACTGTGCGGATAACGAAGAGCAGAGTGCTTGGACTTACAATCAATACATTTTTATTCCACGCGTCCTGCCACATGGTAGCATCTTGGGTACTGCCGAGTATGAAAGCTGATTCAATAGGTACAAACATGATTACGAAGTCCAGCGATTCCAAACCGTACAGCAACTGATAATTCTTTCCTGACAGTCCTTTGATGTGTGTCCGCATTGAATCAAGATGGCGTTTAAGTGCATTGTTCCGGCTGTTGTCATCTTCTGCGTTAACGTAATCATTATAACCGTTGAGTGATACTTTTGCGTCGACAATCAGATGCCTGCTGTCCGGCAGATGTACAACTACGTCAGGCATTGCGCGTGATCCGTCATTTCTGGTATGGTTTTCCTGAACATCATATTCCTGCCCTTTGCGCAGGCCGGACATTTCGAGAACCCGTTCTAAAATAAGTTCACCCCAGTTACCCTGAGTTTTAGTCTGTCCTTTGAGAGCCTTAGTTAAATTATGAGCATCCGCTGAAAGCTGCTGATTAAGCTCCATTAATTGTTTAACCTGTTCAGAAAGAGCACTTCGATCTTTACTCTCCTGCAAATAAACTTCTTCAACTTTTCCCTGAAAATCACCGATTTTTGCTTTCAATGGTGTGAGAAGCTGATTTAAATTTGTTTGATTCTGTTCAGTAAATTTTTTTGTTTTTTCTTCGAGAATATCATTTGCAAGGGCTTTAAACTGGTTGGAAAGTTCTTCCCTTGCACTGCTCAGCAGAGCAATTTTTTCAATGCTTTGTTGGCGTTCATTCTCGAGTTCTGTCTGTAATCTTGCTCTGCTTCTCACTAGCTTTTGTTGGGTTTCTAAAAATCCGCTTTGCTCTTTTTGAAGTGTTTTAATTAATTCATCGGCCTTATTAAGTTGCTCCGATTGTGAATTGATTGTGGATTCACTTGAACCGTTTTTTTCACGCAGGTCGGCAAGATCATGGTTGAGGGCAGATACTTCATCTTGAGCGTGTGCTAATTCCTGACTCAGTTCTGGGATACGTGTAAGGCGCTCTTCTAACTGCGTTAGCCGGTTTCGCGCGTTCAGATTCGCCAGAGTCATTCTGTTAAAATGGAAGACTAAAGCACCGATGATGCCGACAATTAATCCGGCTAAAAACAGAAACGGTTCAACAGGTAAAGAATAAATATATTCGAGCACAGCGTTTTTCCTTGGATAGTTATCATTTTAAGTCTTAGAGTTTAGATTGCTGTACTATAATTTTTGATGTTGATTAACAAGCTTGGGCGTGCGTGGGGTGTGATACACTTTGTTTTTTTAAAAAAGCGGAGATGAAAGTTTAGTTGCTGCTGGTGAGATATAAATGTAATTTGTAATAAGCTACTCTTAAAATCAAGGGTATGCTGCTGAAAAAGGAGGAATGTAATGAGCGAGTTAAGCAAAACAGCTATTGTTACTGGCGGTTCGCGCGGTATTGGCAGAGCGATTTCTATGCGTTTAGCTGAAGATGGTTTTTCTGTTGTTGTCAATTATCTTGGCAATGAAAAAGAAGCAGAAAGAACCGTTTCAGATATAATCAATAATGGCGGGAAAGCAAAAGCTATAAAGGGTGATGTTGGACGAGTTGAAGATGTCTCTAGAATGTTTGTTACGGCAATGGAGACTTTTGGTAGTGTTGATGTTGTGGTGAATAGTGCCGGGATAATGCCGCTTATGCACATTAAGGGTGCGGATATGGATATCTTCGACAAAGTAATAAATGCGAATCTTCGAGGGGCTTTCATCGTTTTAGGGCAAGCTGCGGAATATCTGCAAAGTGGCGGGAGAATAATTGCCTTGTCATCAAGCGTTATCGGGCCGGCTTTCCCTGGGTACGGACCATATATCGCAGCCAAAGCTGGGGTTGAAGGTTTAGTGCGAGTGCTGGCTAATGAACTTCGCGGTCAGGGTATTTCTGTTAATGCTATTGCCCCCGGACCTATTGGAACGGAATTATTCTATGCAGGTAAAACCGAGGAACAGATTGCTAAAATCGGTAGTATGGCTCCGCTGGAACCACGTCTTGGCACACCGGAAGAAATAGCAGCTGCGGTTTCGTTTTTGGCTGGACCTGATGGCAAATGGGTCAATGCGCAGGTGCTACGTGTTAACGGTGGCTTTGCATAATCTTTGAAGGAGATAACAGTATAATTTGTAGTTAGTTATACTACAAAATGCGGTTTGCCAGAATTTCTGGCGTACCGCATTTTTTTTACATGTGATTTAAATATAAATGTTTGTAAAAATATCCAATGATAGGGTATGAATAAGCATGACAGAATCTTCAATTGATAAAACCTCATCACTGACCTTAGTCCCTCAGACCTCCTCTGTCGCATTCAGAGGCTCTCTTCTTCATCATGTTGCGCATGAATTTTTTTCCAACAGCGCGCATTTTCCGCTGGCGAATATTTTGCTTGAAGCTTTGCTGCATGGGCAGGAAATTCTTTTTGAACCGGATCTATACGCTTTATTGTGTGGAAGTCTGATTCAGGCATGGTTTTTAGGTTTATGGGAATTTAAAGGGAAGAATCGTAAATTTATAGGCAATCTCATCGGTCCTGCTGTGTATACTGTTATTGAATTTATGTTTGACGGAATGGCGTTTTTCGAAGGTTTTAATCACTGGGCCTATTGGGGATTTTCAATTTTGATCGGATTATTTTCATTCCTCGGAACAAAGTTTGACGGCAAGACCGGGGAGTTATTTATAGTCCTTGAAAATTTAGTGCGCACTTTAATAATGCTGGGGATGTATTGGATTTTTGAAATTCTTTCCAAACCGGTTAATATTTCACCTTCGGTCTTCTTTACAGACGGAAGTCACGTTTTTTTTGCCTCAGTAGTAGTGATGCTCGGCATCATTATTGGCTTGGAACGGGTTAATTCCATGATGCATATGGAAAAGGTGGTTGAACTGACCGACCGTCTGGGCGAATATTCAGAATGGTTACTTGGCCGAGAGCTGCTCAGCCGCGCTTTATCTGATCCTGAAACTTCTCTAGGGTTACGACGGCGGGAAAGGTATGTACTTTTTATGGACATACGCGGATTCACTGCTTGGAGCGAGCTTCATTCCCCTGAAGTTGTCGTAGGTATGCTGAACAGGTATTTCTCGTTATCCGAAGATGTCTGGCAACGTTTCCAAGCGGTAAAAGCCAAATACACAGGTGATGAAGTTATGGCGGTGTTTTCTGATGGTGAGCAGGCTATTAAAGCTGCTCTTGTGTTTACAGCCGTGGTGGGAAAGCTGCTTTCAGAAATATATCTGTCCGTCGGTATAGGTGTTCATTACGGACCGCTTATGGAAGGGGCTTTGGGCAGCTCTAAGGTTAAGGCTTATGATGTAATCGGTGATACCGTAAATACTGCTAAAAGATTGTGTGACCATGCAGAACCAGGTGAAATACTTGTTTCTAGGGAAGTGCTTGCCTCATTGCAAAGTGGTTTAAACAGCTGGTTTAAAGCGGAGCAAAGCAGATTTATTCAGGCAAAAGGAAAGCGTGAACTTATCGAAGTTTTTCCGCTGCTTAAAGGTGACTGAAAGATTCAGTTAATTGTTAAAAGTTGTTTTTTGCAAAATCATTTTCTGCGAAGGCATAACCGTTTTTGCCCGTTTTTTTAATTGAGTACATAGCGTCATCAGCTTCTTTAATGAGTCTTTCAACATCATGCTGGGCACAGGAAGCAGTGCAAACCGCGATACCTACGCTTGCCCCGACAGTGACCTGATTGTTTTCATGAATAAATGGAATTGCGATTGATTTAACTATATTAGCTGCAATTTTGTTTAAGTCTTCTTTTGAGTTTATCTCATTTAAAACAATTAAAAATTCATCGCCGCCGATTCTCGCAACCGTATCTACTTTTCTTACGCAGGAAAGTAATCTTTTCGCTGTCTCTTTTAAAACAATATCACCTGCATCATGGCCGAGTGTATCGTTTACATTTTTAAAGCCGTCCAAGTCTACGAACATTACAGCTGTCATCAGTTCTTTGCGGGTAGCTATAGCAAAGGCAAGTCTCACGCGGTCCTTGGCAAGTTTGAGAGTCGGCAGACCTGTAAGCGTATCATGTGTTGCCATGTGGCGGATCTGTTCTTCGATGTTTTTCTGCTCTGTTACATCCCAGTTTACTCCGGTCATGCGGAGGGGATTATTTTTTACGTCTCGCTCGACTTTAGCTGCGGCATGAATGTATTTTATTTCACCGCTTGCAGTAATGATTCTGAATTCAGTATCAAATGTACCTTTTCCTTCAACCGCAGCAGAAAGTTTACCCTTGGCGTCTTCTGCGTCTTCAGGATGCAGAGCGGTGGCCCATGTTTCATAATTGGGGTTAATATCTGACGGCACATCGTATAGCTCAAACATTCTTTCATTCCACTTCAATAAATTTGTTGCTATTTCCAAGCTCCAAATTCCAATTTTTCCGGCTTTTGCAGCAAGCATAAGTTGGGCTGATGTTTGTTTAAGGTCTTTTGTAGTTTTATCATGATTTTCAATTTCGAATTCGAGTGTATTTTGTGTGGAGTAGGTACGCCATGCTTCCGCGGACGTCTTTTGAAAAAGATGGACAATGAACGCAATCAAGATTGTTAAAATAGAGCCGATCAATAAAGCTATTGATGCATGATTATTTTGATGGTGGGCGAAGAAAAATTTTGTCGGGCGGCAAGAAATTATGATCTTATGCCCCATGATTATTGCTGCCGCGTTTGCATCAAAAGAGCTTTGTTGTAGCAGTTCCCAGCCAGTCTGCGTATATACGGGAATTCCGTCTAAGGTTACGGATATTTTGAATTCGTCAATGTCATTGGGAATATCATCAGTACGGAAAACATGGTTAAGCCATGGTTTAATACGAAAAACTGCTGAAATTAATCCGTCGTAACCTTGCTTAGTGTAGATAGGAAAATAAATTATAAAGCCTTTGCCGCCTTGTACTAAATCAATTGGTTTAGACATGATCGGCATTTTTGTGTTTTTTGCCTGCTCAAGAGAAACCCTTCTATTTTCTTCGAATCCTAGATTAAGGTTCACAGCCTTTTCATTTCCAGCTAATGGAACAATCCATTTGACATGCAAAGCTTTGTCTATCCATGTAATGGCTTGAAAGCCGGGGAGATCAATAACGTAATGCCCAGCATCATTTTTAAAGCTTGATTCTGTGGTCCCATCGTCAAATTCCCAGCGGCTGACAATACGTTTGAGCGCAGGAATTCTGGAGCGCATGTCCGCTTGAATATCTTCTGAGAGTTTTTTTGCGTGTTCTATAACCAAATCTCGATGGTCAGCTCGGTCTTCTTGTCTAAGGGACCACCAGAAAATTAAAACTAAAGAAAAAAGGAGAGAACCTATAAGAATAGGAAGCCAAAGATTATTGATCCGCGGCTCTGCTGATATACGTTTCTTGCTTTTTGTAATCATGTCTCTTCCGGTGTTGGTCCGTTAAAGATGCCATAATCTGCACAGTGCATAATCATATTATCGCATAGTTGCGGTTCTATGGCTATGCAAATTTCTTATAGTATATAAGCATACTCCTGAGAGGTGAGCTGGAATAGATGTTTTAATCGATGGAAATGTGAAATCTGAAATATTTATCCTTTGCCGTCTTATTCGCTTTTTTGTCCCGGAGCTGTCACATATAGTTCAACTTCTTTGCTTTTCATCAGATCTCTAAAAGCTACTGAGGGCTTTTTGTCTGTAAAAATGGCATCAATTTCGGATAAATCAGCGATGCGGACCATGGCATTCCTGTTGAATTTAGTGTGGTCTGTGACAAGAAAAGTATTTCTGGCATTGTTGATAATTTCACGGGCAACACTTACTTCATGGTAGTCATAGTCGAGCAGGGTCCCGTCTTCATCAATGCCGGAAACTCCGATTATACCGTAGTCCACCTTAAACTGCTTGATGAATTCGACTGTTGCTTCGCCAGTAATCCCTTTGTCCCGCTGTCGTACCATTCCTCCGGCAACAATGACTTCACAGTCAGTATTGCTCATTATCAGGGCAACATTGAGGTTGTTGGTAATAACTCTGAGACCTTTGTGGCTTGAAAGAGCTTTGGCTACTTCTTCAGTGGTTGTCCCTATGTTTATGAAGAGGGAGGCGCGGTCAGGAATGTGTGTGGCTACCATTTCCGCGATGAGTCTTTTTTCTTGATATAAGATATTTCTTCTATCGTTATAATCAACGTTTTCAACACTTGATGACCGTCCTGCTCCGCCATGAAAACGCTGCAGGAGCTGGAGGTCGCAAAGTTTGTTTATATCACGCCGGATAGTCTGAGGCGTTACTTCAAATTGTTGAGCCAACGATTCAATGGGTGCGAACCCTTTGTCATTAACAATATCTAATATTTCACGCTGTCTTTTTGATAGTGAGCTTAAATTTAATTTCAAGTTGTTACGCTTTTTGGTTTTAAGTTTGTCAGTCAAGATCACAATCCTCTTCTTTGTCAAGAATGAACATAGCGTTTATAATGCGTAAGAAAAGTGATGTTTTTAGAACATTATTATTACATAAAATATATAAAATTTCCATGATTATTAGCAATAGATTTGTTTTCAGGCAAGGTAAATTTTAATTTTTGACGGCTATATAACGCGTATTTATTCATTTCTGGTCGGCTGAAGCATGATATTTTCTCCGGCAGTGGTTGTTTGTGATGATTTAGGTTTCTTTAAATGACTTTTTGGTTTATAATATAATCCTCTTTAATATTTATGTCAGATAACAGTTCGGATTATTTGTTTTTTATAAAAATTTATAAAATATAAACATTTTCTTGTATATTTGTTTTCAATATGTCACATTTTGTTCAGAAATGAACATTAACCGTTTCCAATTTGTTGCAAAAGCTTTGTCTACTGAAGTGGAGAGAGTTCGAGTCTGTGTCAGCGTGATTCTCTTTGATTCGAATTCAGAGTAAAAATATTAAACTTTTATCCGGAGACGATTGTCCGGACCAAAAAAATGGGTGTTGTATGAAACGTTCAGATTTTATTCAACAGATGGAAGACAGTTCCAAGGTATGGGATTTCATTATTATCGGGGGTGGGGCCACCGGCCTTGGTTCCGGTTTGGACGCCGCAGCCAGAGGATATTCTGTTCTCGTTCTTGAACAGGGTGATTTCGCTGAAGCTACTTCCAGCCGTAGTACTAAAATGGTGCATGGCGGCGTAAGGTATCTTGCGCAGGGTAACATTCCTTTAGTTATGGGTGCCTTGAAGGAACGTGGAATTCTGCAACAGAACGCCCCGCATATGTGCTACAATCAGAAATTTTTAGTGCCTGATTACAAATGGTGGGGACTCCCTTACTACGGAATCGGTCTGAAAGCTTACGACATGCTTGCCCGGAAATACAGTTTCGGTCCTTCCCAGATTTTTTCCAAGTCTAAAACTATTAAAGAGATCCCCGGTGTTCTGACCCGTAAGCTTAAAGGCGGCGTGACCTATCACGACGGACAATTTGACGATGCCCGTCTTGCCCTGACTCTTGCCCGTACAATGGCAGATATGGGCGGTTGTCCCATGAACTATACCCGCGTTACCGGACTGGTTAAAAATGCCAGCGGATATGTATGCGGTGTTCAGGCACAAGATAAGATCAGCGGTAAGTCATATGAATTAAAAGGTAAGGCAGTTATAAACGCCACCGGTATATTCACTGACGACATTATGAATATGGACAACTCCAATCATAAAAAACTTATCGCCCCGAGTCAGGGTATCCATATCGTTATTGACCGCGAATTTCTCGGCGGCGATACCGGTATTATGGTGCCTAAAACTGATGACGGCCGCGTTATTTTCTTTGTTCCATGGCATGGCAAAGTGGTTGTCGGAACAACTGACACACCGCTTTCTTCTGTTTCCATGGACCCTAAACCACTTGAAGAAGAAATCGACTTTTTAGTTGATCACTCAGCCAGATATCTTGCTAAGCCTCTGAAACGTTCAGATGTCCGTAGTGTATTTGTCGGTATCAGACCTTTGGTCGCCGCAGGAGATTCTGCTAAAACTTCAGCATTATCCAGAGATCATTACCTGACGGTTTCTCCGAATAAGCTGCTGACCATTGCAGGCGGTAAGTGGACTACTTACAGACACATGGCTGAAGATTGTATTGATAATGCTATCACGATGGGCGGACATGCTTTCCGTCCTTCCCCTACTAAGCATTTGAAACTGCATGGTTACACTGAAGAATTTGATCATACCGATCATATGCATGTTTACGGAAGCGAAGCTGCCGAAATTAAAGCTCTTGCTTCTGAATTTCCTGAACTTGATACTCGTATGCATCCTGATCTTCCTTACTCCTGGCTTGAAGTTGTATGGGCAGCTCGTCATGAGTGGGTTCAGACTGTTGCCGATGCCCTTGCCCGCAGGACCAGAGCTTTGATTCTGGACGCTAAAGCGGCTGCAGAGGTTGCTCCTAAGGCAGCTGAAATTATCGCTAAAGAGCTTGGTAAAGATGATGCGTGGATTAAAGAACAGACAGAATCATTCAGAGAGTATTCGAAAAATTATATTGTGAGCTAAATGTCTTAATAAACCTTGAATGCGGAATAAGGTCAAAAAAGATATGAACCTTGTCTATCGTTTTCATTATAGCTTAAATGATGGTAATCTTTCAATTTTTGAAATGGTTGCTGTATGTTTTATATTTGTTTATGCCGCTGGTCATCTTGATCAGCGGCTTTTTTGTTGCTTGTCAGTTTAAGCTGTTTAGCTGGGCTTTATAAAATTATTTTAAAACTTAGGTTTTTTGAATTTATGAATATGGTTGAGCAGGCTTGAAAATGTATATTTTTGCTAAACCGAAAACGATTAATGTAATTTTCTTTCAATTTCGAACATTTTGTTGTTGATTTTTTTCTTTTCACAAAATAACAAAGAAGGGAGGGTGACTAACGTCAAAAGTGAATAGTGCTTGTAGAGGCATTCGTTTCCGAAAGGAAGCGCTTTGGACTTAACTTGTTTTAAGGAATGTGGGAGTGGATTATGAATTTCTTTTTAAGTGAAATGGTCGGAACCTTGATTTTGACACTTTTCGGGTGTGGGGTTGTTGCGAACGTCGTTTTGTCAAAATCAAAAGGACAGAACGGCGGCTGGATTGTCATTTCCATGGGTTGGGGATTTGCTGTAGCATTTGCGGTTTATGTTGCAGGCAAGCATTCAGGAGCTCATATCAACCCTGCGGTTACTATCGGACTTGCTTCCATCGGAGCGTTTCCTTGGGCTAATGTCCCTGTTTACATTGCAGGACAGATGACAGGTGGTTTCATCGGAGCTGTTTTGTGTTATTTCGCTTATCGTGGACACTGGGAAGCTACTGAAGATCCAGATCTCAAATTAGCTGTTTTCTCAACCGGACCTGCTATCCGTAACGCAGTTAATAACTTCATTTGCGAATTTATAGGAACTGCCTGCTTACTGTTCATTCTCTTGGGAATCGGCGCAAATAATTTTGCAGAAGGTCTTAACCCTCTTATCGTCGGTTTCTTCATCATGGCTATAGGTCTCTCTTTGGGTGGACCTACCGGTTATGCTATTAACCCTGCTCGTGACCTTGCACCTAGAATTGCACACATGATATTGCCTATATCTGGCAAAGGCGGCTGCGATTGGGGATACGCTTGGATTCCTGTAGTAGCACCAATTTGCGGTGGTGTTGCCGGGGCTATGCTCTACAAAGTTCTTGTCGGTTAATTTACAGAATTTGCTTAACAGAAGGCAATATTAGTAACTGGGGGTGAAGATTTCTTCACCCTAATTACCAAGGGGAAATTAGAATATGAGTAAGAAGTACGTTCTTTCGATTGATCAGGGTACCACCAGTTCTCGCGCCATTATCTTCAACAAGAAGGGCGACATTGTTAATGTAACTCAGAAAGAGTTCACCCAGATTTTTCCTAAATCAGGTTGGGTTGAACATGATGCAATGGAAATCTGGTCCTCGGTTCAGTCTGTAGTAGCAGAAGCTTTAGCCCATCCTGATATTTCCGGCTCTGAGATTGCAACTATCGGTATCACTAACCAGCGTGAAACCACTGTTGTTTGGGACAAAACAACCGGTAAACCTGTTTATAACGCTATTGTGTGGCAGTCTCGCCAGACTATGGATATATGTAATGAGCTTAAAGAAAAAGGTCTTGATCCCATGTTCAGGGAAAAGACCGGATTACTTATAGATGCATATTTCTCCGGCACCAAAGTTAAATGGATTCTGGATAACGTAGCAGGAGCTCGTGCAAAAGCTGAAAAGGGCGACCTCCTTTTCGGAACCATCGACACATGGCTTCTCTGGAAACTGACAGGTGGTAAAGTTCATGTAACTGATTACACTAACGCTTCCAGAACTCTTATGTACAATATTCATGAACTTAAATGGGACGAAGAGTTGCTGAAACATCTCACCGTTCCAGCTTGTATGCTTCCAGAAGTAAAACCTTCTTCAGAAGTTTACGGATATACTCTTAAAGAAAAATTCCAGGGACTTGAAGTTCCTATCTCCGGTATGGCAGGCGACCAGCAGGCAGCACTTTTCGGACAGGCTTGCTTCAGCGAAGGTATGGCGAAAAACACATACGGAACCGGTTGTTTCATGCTGATGAATACCGGCGAAAAAGCTGTTCCATCTAAGAACGGCCTGCTCACCACAATTGCATGGGGTGTTGACGGTAAAGTTGAATATGCTCTTGAAGGTTCCATCTTCGTAGCCGGTTCAGCTGTTCAGTGGCTGCGTGACGGTCTGCGCATGTTCAGAGAAGCAAGAGACAGTGAACTTTACGCAACCCGCGTACCTAATTCCGATGGTGTTTACATGGTTCCGGCTTTCGTCGGTCTTGGTGCTCCTTACTGGGATTCTGAAGTTCGCGGTGCTGTTTTCGGCCTGACCCGTGCTACAACTAAAGAGCACTTCATTCGCGCTACTCTGGACTCTTTGTGTTACCAGACCAAAGACGTTCTCTCCGCCATGGAAGCTGACTCCGGTATCAAACTGGCAAAACTTCGTGTTGACGGTGGTGCTGTAGCTAACGATCTTATCTTACAAGTTCAGGCTGATGTGCTCGGCGTTCCTGTAGAACGTCCGCTGTGCATTGAAACTACCGCTCTTGGCGCTGCATATCTTGCAGGTCTTGCTGTAGGATTCTGGGCAGATAAGAGCGACATCGTTAAAAACTTCGGTGTTGACCGTGAGTTTGGTCCTAAACTTGGAAAGGTTGAATCCGATAAGCTGTACGAAGGCTGGCAGAAAGCTGTTAAAGCAACTATGGCTTTCAAATAAGCTGATTAGTTAAAACTATTCCGTTCCCAATATGCCCCGGCTTCTCGTTATGAGAGGTCGGGGTTATTTTTTGATCTTAATGCTTATCATGCAGTATTTGTAAATTGTCATAGCTGATAATTATAGGTCTGTTTGAAGAATCTTATTACTATTCGTAATAACGTTATCACCGATAGTTTTCTCCTACATTCCTGCTTCTTTTAAAACTCTTCTTTTAAGTAGTCCCGCAAATTTCGTCAGAGCTAAATAACTCCCCTTTTTTTAATTGGATATATTTCCCCATGGTTGTTTCTTAAATACAAGTCTTAAGTTTTATAATGATGTATTAAATAAACCTATAGGTCATGATATATTGTATATAAAATATTAACACTTGTTGACACTATAATAATATAATCATACGTACCTAAAAACAAGTTATCCTATTATATTGTAAAATGAGGTGTTAAAGTGTTTAAAGTCTTATTAAAATTATTATTTATAGCTAGTTTATATCTGTTATCGCTGCCATGTTATTCAATAGCTGATACTATTGTAATGAGTAATAGTGATAAGATTTCAGGTGAAATAATAACGTTTTATGACGGGATATGCGTATTTAAAACTAAGTACGGGGCTAATATAAAGCTTATGTCTAAAGATATTTTAAATGTTGAAACAGACAATAAGTACGAAATAGTTTTGGAAAGTGGTGAGAGGATCATTGGTAAACTGACATTAGGTGGCAGCAACAAAAGTTTTATAGAGAGTGAACAGTTTGGAAAAGTTCCGGTAAATTGCAATTCAATAATTTCTCTAAAGAAAGTTGTTGACCCGGAAGTTGCTGCACAAGACAAAAAAGAGACCTTTGGTAAAGAAAAAGAAAAGGCTCCACCGCTTGATTTTTTGACAGGATCTACAGTCCTTTTAAACCCCGGGCAAATGGAGCTTGAGTTGGGGTTGCGCTACAAACAGAGCAGAACAGCATATTCAATGATGAATGTCGGATATTTTGACCGCGCAGCTTACACAGCCAGAATGTTTGAAGCCAGCCTAACATTTAGAGCCGGGATAATGGATAGACTTGAGGGTTGGGTCACTGTTCCGGGGACATATGCTACGATTGAAGATGTTTCGACAAATGAATTTGTCAGAAACACAAATTCTTTTGACCTAGGTGATATTTCATTCGGCGGTCAGTATCTGCTCTTTAAAGAAACGGACAACCTTCCTGCTATTTCTGCCACTCTCGGGATAACGGCTCCCACAGGTCAAAAAACTTACTATGCAATATCAAGTGTCTGGAAAGATGCACTTAATAACGGGAATGGACATTGGGCTTTTTCACCCGGTCTAAGTTTTGTGCGTACACTTGATCCAGCGATGCTTTTCGGAGGAATCGCCTGTCAGTATTCACTAACTGATAAAATAAATGGGTATGAAGTTACTCCGGGATTTGGAGTTTCAGGCTATTTAGGGCTCGGCTTTGCTCTTAATGAAAAGTTATCAGTCGGTAGTCGCGTTAGCTACGGATATTACTCCGAAATGGAAGTCGATAACGTAAAGATTGCCGGTTCTGATTCTGAACCTATAGACCTATCATTTTCTGCCTCATACCGCGCCTTTGAAGATTGGGTAGTTACTCCTGAAGTTACCTTCGGGCTGAACGATGATGCAGGAGCAGCGAATCTTTCGTTAAGACTAACTAGGAGTTTCTAATGATAAAGAGCAAGCTCATATGTTTGTTCATCATTTGCCTAGGGCTGTTTTCCCCTCTGCGAGTTTATGCTCAAAAGCCGTATTTTTCTCTTAAATCAATGCAAGAGATAAAGATGGAAAATATAAAGAAGCAAACTTTAGACTACTCATGTGGTGCCGCGGCTCTTTCTATTCTTCTTACAGATTATTTCGAAGACGAGATCGATGAAATAACGGTATTAGATAATATTGTATTTCATCTTTCCGACGAGGAAATTAAAGAGCGAATTGTCGAAGGATTTTCAATGCTTGATTTAAAGAAGACAGCAGAAGGTCTTGGATACACAGCTGATGGAGTGATGCTGCCGCATGAAAGTATTACTGCTTTAAAAGGTCCCGTTATAATCCTTTTGCGCAGAGTAAAAACAAATCACTTCGTTGTACTCAAAGGAGCTTCGCAAGGCAGAGCTTTTATTGCTGATCCTACGCGTGGGAATTTAAGAGTTCCGCTATACGACCTGTTTGATGAATGGTCCGGTGAAACATTGATTGTTGGACGTGATGGTTTCGGGCTGCCGCAAAAGCATAAACTGTCTACTCCTAAAGGACGAAATGTGGCTCCGGAAGAAAGAACAACACGTGCATTGCAGACTATTCGAGTGAATTAATGCATGCGTTAAAATATTTAGGCTAGGCTGAAACATTAACTTATTTAAGGAGATTAAGCTTATGAAGAAAGTATTCTTACTTGTCTTGACTATTGCACTTCTGAGTATCTCAGCTGTTGCAATGGCAGGTAATCCGATTTTGGATTCCCTCCAAAGTCAAGGTGTTAACGCGGAAAAAATGGATAATGCCGCTTTGAATGAAGTGCGTGGTACTTCTCTTATTACTGGACAATCCATGCCTTCAACTCTTAGCGGGATTAGAGAACATCATGTGACTTATCTTGGTTGGGGTAGTTACGACGACTATCATTCATATAATTATGTTGGCTCAGGCTTTACTCCAGGTCTAGCAGGTTTTGACTACAATGGTCAGATTATTGCCGTAGCTGGCGATGTTTGGAAGAGAGATACTAAGAGCGATCCTAATTCATGGAGTGCTGCAAATGCGAATATGGTCGAGTATCATTTGCAAGCGATGTATGCACTTGGACAACCCTCACAATGGGCGTTTAGAGTATCCAACTGGAATCGGCCAATGACCACATTCAGCTGGTAGCTTAAAACAACCTAGCCTATGTATATAGTATAGTGCCCCTCAGTGCTGAAAATGCATTTAGGGGCACTTCTATTTATAATTTTTTAGGCACATCAAGAATTTCCATCAATTCCTTCGAACGAGGATTTTCTGCAAGAAGAGTACGGAAATCGTTTTCCATGTCGGTGGCTGAGTACTTCGCAAAATCTGAAGATTTCTCAATATTATATTTTTCGCGTAAATCTGTGTAAGCTTCAAACATCATACCTGAATATTCACTTGTTTGACTTCGATGCTGGGTTCTAAATATCTCTTCTGATTTGGTAATAGATCCATCTAGAGTTGGGTTAATGATCATACTAGGAGCCAAATAACCTACAGCCCAATCCGGTATCGCACATGCTTCTATGAGATCACGACCCATTTCTTCCTGAGTTTTCTCAGAGTTCATTTTTTGCGCTTTTTCTTTTGCTTCTGGAGAAATGCTTATCTTGTCTCCAGAACTTGAAGATGTTGTAGAAACTGATTTTTCCTGCTTTGCACTTGATGAATATTGAGTATTGACCGCTTGAGCATAGCCTGTTGATTGAATTTGCATATATCCTCCAGAATTAGGAAATTGTTTCCGTATAAGAATAAGTTTGCACTTATTGTGCCAATAATTATATTGCGTCGGAGAATGAAATATTATCTGCTATATTTATATTGTTTATTATATTTTATGGTAAATAGATGTTAATAAATATTTATAATACCATTTAAATTAGATATTTATTGTAATATATAATTATGTGTATAAGCGATTTTGATAAGGTTTTTTTGAGGTGCTGGGCACAATTTGTGAGTTCTACTTAGTTATCGCAATACGTAAAATGGAAGTAATTGCCTCAACAAATAGCAGAATGAATAATTGATCTGTAATTTATTTTTCAGAATAGTATTATAGTAATGATTGGTGTTGTTGGAATATTATTTTATAATTTCTTTGGCACATCAAGTATCTCCATTAATTCCTTAGCTCGTGGATTTTCTGCAAGAATACTACGGAAGTCATTTTCAATGTCCGAGATGGACTGATTTTTATAGTCAGAATATTTTGTAATATTATATTTTTTGCATACTGTTTTATAGGCTTCTTGTTTTATGTTTCCATATTCAAGCAGTTCTTGTTGATGCTGACTCCTAAATGCTTCTTTTTGCATGTCCATTTTACCACCAATCTTAACTTCAATGAAATTGCACGGTGCTTCATAACCGACAGCCCATGGTGCTATTTGATACTCTTCTAGCCCCAGTTCTTCCTGAGTTTTCTCCGAATTCATTTTTTGAGCTTTTTCTTTTGCTTCTGGAGAAATGCTTACCTTGTCGCCGGAGCTTGAAGAGACAGCTTGCGCAGCTTCTTTTTGCCTTGCGCTTGATGAATATTGAGTATTGACCGCTTGAGTATAGCCTGTTGACTGAATTTGCATATATCCCTCCAGAATTAGGAAATATTTTCCATATAAGGATAATCATACATGTACTATGCCAATAGTTATTACTTAGTACTCGCTACGCTTAATTTTACTGTTTGATGAAGAATATTTATTAGTTAAGATGGGTGCTAATTTTTAAAAATGAAAAGTTCTTGGACCGTAACCTAGCAGGTGGGATGCATAAATAACAAAGCCCCGCACAATTTTGTGCGGGGCTTTGCAGTGATAATTTTAAGTATCAGTCAGATCTGACTGATATGAGGATTTAAAAAGATTCAGCAGTTTCTTCAGGTTCTTCAACGTCATCTGCTGCGCTTTCAGTGCGTATGCCTGCAATATCTGCTGCTGCAGTAAACAGCACGTCAGTTGAGCTGTTTAAAGCTGTTTCAGCAGAGTCCTGAATAACTCCTACAATGAAACCGGTCGCTACGACCTGCATGGAGATCTCATTAGGTATGCCGAAGAGGCTACAGGCAAGAGGGATGAGAAGCAGTGAGCCGCCGGCGACTCCAGAAGCTCCACAAGCGGAAATTGCAGCTATACAGCTCAGTAGCAGAGCTGTGGCCACATCTACACTTATACCTAAAGTGTGAACAGCCGCCAGAGTCATAACTGTGATAGTGATGGCAGCTCCGCCCATGTTAATGGTGGCTCCGAGAGGAATAGAGACAGAGTAGGTGTCTTCGTGGAGGTTCAGCTTTTTACACAGATCCATATTTACAGGAATATTGGCTGCAGAGCTGCGGGTGAAGAATGCTGTTATTCCGCTATATTTTAAACAGGTAAAAACAAGAGGGTAAGGATTCTGTTTGGTTTTCATCCAGACAATGATCGGATTAACTATCAATGCAATAATTCCCATTGAAGTAAGCAGTACCATAATCAGGTGGCTGTATCCGGCTAATGCGTCAAAGCCTGTCGTTGCAATAGTCATGGAGACTAAACCGAAAATTCCGAGTGGTGCGAAGCGGATAACCAGCTTAACAAGTCCGGATACGCCTTGAGCAACGTCATGCAGTACAGTTTTAGTGCTTTCAGAGCCATGTTGAAAAAAGAATCCAAGAGCGATAGCCCAAGCAAGGATGCCTATAAAGTTTCCGGTTGCTAGCGCATGAACAGGGTTATCTACAACCTTAAAGAGCAAGGTGTGGAGAACTTCGCCTATTCCACTGGGAGGAGCTATGGCTGTTTCAGTAGCTGATAAAGTTAATGTAGTCGGAAGCAGGAAGCTCATAGTTACAGCGACCAGAGCAGCCATAAAGGTTCCTATCAGATAGAGTGATATAATGGAGCGCATATTGGTATGCGTCCCTTTTTTTTGATTTGCGATAGAAGAGGCTACGAGAACAAATACGAGGATTGGAGCCACAGCTTTAAGTGCTGTTACAAACAGATTGCCGAACAGACCGACGGACTTGGCCGATTCAGGAGCTATAATAGCAATAGCAACTCCCGCCAGAATACCTATAACAATTTGCAGTACAAGGCTGCCTGATGAAATTCTTTTTAAGACACCTAGTATTTGATTCATAGTTTCCCCCTAAATTTTAAAAAATCATTCATGCTTTAAGTCTCATATCTGTAGTCTTAAAATTACAAATTTGTCAACTTTTTACTTGTAAATAAATATATAATTAAAATTTGATCATTATTTTAATTATTACGCATTATAGAGCCGTTATTTTGTAGCAGGTTAGCATTTCGGATTTTTCTGTTTTTAATGAAGTTAGCTGTATATTATCAGTGTTGTTTATGCCGTGCTATGTGTATGGAATGTGAACAAGCATAGTTTGCTTAAGAATTAATCTGCTGCTAAAATTGAGAGGCTCTAAAAATGTGATTTCGTGATCATAATGCAGTTCTTTTATTCGTATGTTATAAATTGAAAAGATGTGAATCATGAAGTAATATGCACGTAAAGTTGAATCAAATGTATACGAATACAAAATCGGGACTGGCAATATGTCAAATGACGACAATGAGAAAAGTAAACTTTTAAGTGAGTTTAATACACTGCGGATTGCGTCCCATTGTATGCCGGAGTTACCTTCGGATAATCCTTTCAGTGGTATGTCTGAGGATGGATTTAGTTGTCTGCTGAATGCTATTCCCGGTTTAGTATGGATTAAAGATCCAGATGGAGTTTATCTATCTTGCAACGATGCATTTGAATCTTTTTGGGGATTACCGAAGAAAGATATTGTCGGTAAAACGTATTATGACTTTGCTGCTAAAGAGGTGGCTGATTTTTCGCGTATGCAGGATAAGATGGCAATGGCTGATGGCTGCCCCAGCGTAACTGAAGAACGGCTTACCAGTGCTGGCACAAGCAAAAGCAAATTCGTAGAAATCATCAGGAGTACCATAAAAAGCAGCTCTGGAAATCTTATCGGAGTTTTAGGAATTGCCCGTGATATTACTGATCGCAAAAAGGGCGAAGATCTTTTAGAAAAACGTATTACCGCTTTAACCAGTCCCCTTGATTCACCTGACGGGATCGTATTTGAAGATTTATTCGACCTTAAAGATATTCAGCGTCTTCAAAATGAGTTTTCAGATGCAACAGGTGTTGCATCACTCATTACCCGTCCGGACGGTTCGCCGATAACGCAGACAAGCAATTTCTGTAAACTGTGTGAAATTATCCGTAAGACAAAAAAAGGTCTGGCAAACTGTTATAGGTCTGATGCAATGCTCGGGCTGTTAAAGAGTGACGGACCGACAATTCGCAAATGTATGAGCGGTGGATTGTGGGACGCCGGTGCAGGAATTTCTGTCGGCGGTCACCATGTGGCTAATTGGCTTATAGGTCAGGTGCGTGATGCGGGGCAGGACGAAGTCAATATGCGAGCTTATGCGCGTGATATCGGAGCGGATGAAGATGATGTAGCTGCGGCTTTCGCAAAGTCTTCAGCTATGTCGCATGAGCAGTTTAGCAAGGTTTCCAACGTATTGTTTACTCTAGCCACCCAACTTTCGGACATCGCATATAAGAACATTCAGCAGGCCCGCTTTATCAACGATCTCAAAAAAACAAAAGCTGAACTGGCAAAAACACGTAATTACCTTTCAAACATAATCGATTCCATGCCGTCCCTGCTCATCGGCGTTGATACAAACTGCCAAGTCACTCAGTGGAATATAGAGGCTGCAAAGGTCACTTCTCTTTCAGCGCAAGAGGCTCTTGGTCAGTCGCTTGGAAAAGTTTTGCCGCGCATTGCCTTTGAAATGGCCCGCGTTGATGAGGCCATACGCACTAGAACTCCATGTTCAGATTCGCTGCGGACAAACACTCCCGGAGGTGATGTAATACACGAGAATATAACTATTTATCCGTTAGTAGCCAACGGTGTAGACGGCGCGGTTGTGCGCATTGATGATGTTACGAATCTTGTGAAATTACAACAGATGATGGTTCAATCTGAGAAAATGTTATCCATCGGCGGGCTAGCAGCCGGAATAGCGCATGAGATAAACAATCCTCTGGCAAGTATTCTCGGGTACGTACTTAACATTCAAAGGCGAATTTTCGGGGACATTCCGAAAAACGAAACAGTGGCATCTGAGTGCGGTGTTTCGCTGGAAGACATTCGTAAATATCTGGAGCACAGAGATATTCCAAGAATGCTTGAGGGTATTCACGAGTCCGGTTTACGTGCAGGAGCCATTGTGCACAATATGCTCAGCTTCAGCAGAAAAAGTGAAAAGGAGCTGAAGCCTCATGATATTATTGAGCTGCTGGATACGACACTTGATCTGGCTGCCAATGATTATAATCTGGAAAAGAAATATGATTTCAGAAATATTGAGATAGTGCGCGAGTATGATGAGCATGTTCCGGCAGTGTATTGCGAAAAGAGTGAGATGCAGCAAGTTTTTTTGAATCTGTTTAGAAACGGCGCAGAAGCTATGATGGGGAAGGTATATGAAAACGGACATCCGCGTTTTATCTGCCGTGTGAAACAGCGCGGCGATGCTGTTCTAGTGGAAATTGAAGATAACGGAACAGGCGTTGATGACGCTGTCCGCAAACGCATTTTTGAGCCTTTTTATACAACAAAGGATGTAGGGCAGGGCACAGGGCTAGGTTTGTCAGTATCTTATTTCATTATCACTGACCTTCATCATGGACGTTTGGAAGTTGACTCCGTTCTTGGAGAATGGACTCGTTTTACCATTAAGCTTTCGCTATAATATAGTTAGCCATCATAAGGTCGAGATGCGCTCCGCCGCCGTTTTTGAAAATGGTAATCTCTGTTTCAGATTTTCTTCCGAGCGATGAATCATTGATCATATCGTACAAGTCGCCTTTGATTGACTCGGCCGTAATTGTTCCGTTTGCAATAGGAATAGTCAGTTCGCCAATATGGTTGATAGTAGTTTTACGGCTGTCTACAAACAGTGATCCGGTAGATATCAATTTATCGTCAGCCTCACGCATGTCGGCCTTGTATGCGCCAATCAGGTCCACATGCGCCCCCGGTTTAATCCAGTCATATTTCAATATAGGTTCGCGAGCCATAGTCGCAGTCGAAATTATATCCGCTTTTCGGGCCGCGGAAGGCAAGTCTGCGGCAAATGATACGTTGATATCGTTGTCTATGAATTCCTGTGCGAGTTGCTCTGCTTTTTCGGCGCGTCGAGCCCACACAATAATATTTTTAAGATTCGGAAATGCGGCTCCGTAAGCTTTTATCAAACTGCGGGCAACTGTTCCGGCCCCTACTATCAGCAATGTTTCGCTGTCTGGACGGGCAAGAAGAGATGCTCCGAGAACAGAGTCCGCGGCTGTTTTAAATTCCGTAATAAGCTTACTTTCGATTATGGCGGTCAGTTGTCCATGTTCGTGACTGAAAACAAGCATAGCCCCTTGCACTGACGGCAGGCCTATTTTTGAATTACCCGCAAATACCGTAGTAGATTTTACTCCATATCCCAGCCCTTCGATATAAGCACCACGGCTCAGCAGAGTGCCTTCTGCCGGACCAAGAAAGATATCATTCACCTGCGCCTTCGGGAAAAGATGTCCTGACCGCAATGCTTCAATTGCGCCAAGCCATGTTAATTTATTTATTGTTTCATCATAGGTAATGAGGGGGATGTTCAAGATTTTCTCCCATGAATATCCCTAGATTTTTTATATTGCAGGATATAAAATAAAGGGAAATGCAAGTTTTTAAAAAAATTAATCACTAACCAAATTTTAAATAATATGAAGTTAAATATCATTCAAGTTTCTATTTTTAAAAAGCTGAGTAAAGAGAAGGGTCTTGAAGTGGATTCCTATGTAGAAAAGTATTCCATGGAATTTATAAACTTACAACGGAATAAACTTGAGGATCTTAGCGAAGAGGAAGGAGATGAGTGGATCAACAAAGAATATCTTATATCTCTGTCTGATGCTGGCTGTAATATTTTGTAGTGTTGTGCGGGTAATGTCAGAGAAAATCTGAATCAGCTTTGGCTTTGTAGTTTTTTGACTTCTTAAAATAAGATTGAGCGTTATGAATAAAGAAGATGTTTTCTTATGGTTTGATCCCTATAAATGTGAAGCATTTCAAACAGAAATTATGGGGTACGCAAGGTGGGTAGAAGAACGTTTAGTTCCTTCCTTTGGGAACTGGAACAATGAATTTGTTCGTGAAGCTGAAAGGTTGGCTGAAAATGATAGATATCAATATGAAGGAGGGGAAGCAGATATTGCAGATGATGCAGGTATATTTTGTTCTCAGTTGGCAGAGATAAATGCTTATATGCTCGGGATGTCAATAGTTGGTCTGTCGCATCTCTGGGAAAAACAAGTTATCTGTTTTCTGAATAAAGAGTTGAAGCATTACAAGTTTGAAAATGAACCAAAGGTCAATAGTTACAAACTTGCAGAAAATTATTTCAAGTTGTTTGGTGTGGATATCAGTGAAACAAAATTTCCTGCATTGTATGAGCTTAGACTTGTTGCAAACGCAATAAAGCATGGAGAAGGGGGGAGTTATGAGAAGTTGAAACGTATGAATTCTGATACTTTAATCAAGCTCGAGGACCGTTGCCATCCAAAATTTTCTTTCAGCAGGAATTTAGACTTTGAATCAAATTTGATTTCAGGTGATATGTCAATGCTAAGGATAGCTATTCACCCAACATTTGAGCATTTTAAAAAATTTAAAGAAGCTGTATATTCTTTTTGGAGTTATAAATATTGGGTTAAGGTTGGTGAGCGTCAGTATCTTGTAGAAAAGTTTTGAAAGGATAATTGGGCTCTACCTTAAAGAAGGGCATGTATACCCAAAAAAAAAGGGTTAACTAATTTCTTAGTTAACCCTGTAATTTCTGTGGTCGGGGCGAAGAGATTCGAACTCCCGGCATCCTGCTCCCAAAGCAGGCGCGCTACCAAACTGCGCCACGCCCCGACTGAACTGATTTGCTGCACTTGCGCTGTGCACAAGAGAGGGGATAGTTGAAACGCATGTGCTTGGCAAGTGTTTTTTTTATAAAAGTGAATATATTTTTAGGCTCTTTATACTTTATTAATTAATTACAGCAACTTAATAATTTTTGATTATATCACAATTAATCGTGACTATCTTCAAAAACACCATTTGCTTGGCATCCGCAGTACTTGCACATGCCGTTTTCCACCCCTAAATTATCCAAAGAAAATCCAAACCTACGTATAATTTCTGTATTGCAGGACGGACAGAAGGTTGAAGAACCGTCATTTTCTGGAACGTTGCCTACATATACATATTTAAGTCCGGCATCGGTTCCGGCTTGTCTGGCAAGATTCAGCGATTTCATGGGCGTAACCGGACAATCCTGCATCATATAGTCAGGGTGAAAGCGGGAGATGTGCCACGGGACTTCTTCGCCAAGTTCAGTGGCAATGAATTTTGCTAATTGTCGCAGCTCGGGCATATCATCATTCTTACCGGGAATAAGCAGGGTTGTTACTTCCAGCCACCAGCCGAACTTTTTAATATGCTTAAGTGTTTCAAGCACAGGGTTTAATCTGCCTTTGCATATATCTTCATAGAACGTGTCATTAAAGCTTTTAAGGTCGATGTTGGCCGCATCAATCAGTGGAGCAAGTTCTTTAAGACATTCAGGACTCTGAAATCCATTTGAAACCATGATGTTTTTTAGACCGTTGTCGTGGGCAAGCCTTGCGGTGTCCTGCATCAGTTCAAAGAAAATTGTCGGCTCGGAATAAGTGTAGGATATGGATTTGCACTCATGGGCTATGGCTAGCTCCACAAGTATTTCCGGTGTTACTTTTTGTCCTGTTATTTCACGGCCTGATTTCGGGTGCTGTGACAGAGTGGCATTCTGGCAGAATTCGCAACCGAAGTTACATCCTTGCGTTCCTAATGAAAATGTTTTGGTTCCGGGCAGGAAGTGGTAGAGCGGTTTTTTTTCGACAGGATCAACGTTGATAGCCGCAACCAGATCATAGGTTTTGGTCATAAGCGATCCGTCAATGTTCTGCCTGACTCCGCATACTCCGTGCTGGCCTGATTCAATAATACAAAAGTGATTACAAAGGCGACACTGGACTTTGCCGTCTTTTAGATTTTCCCAAAGCCTGGCAGGATATAACATTATGGTTGATCCTTATCTTTTGATTTCAGGAACAAAAAGAATCGGACCAATTTCCTGTTGTTGGTTTTGGTCTTTCTTTTTCGGCTGAGTGCTTATTATTGTAGCATCCTTTCCCGACTCAATTGTAACATTACTATTCCCATCAGTTTCCGTACTGATAATGGTGTCTTCGCGGTGTTTGGCAGTATCTTTATTAATGAACTTAGTTCCTGCCAAAGCTGAGCCTGCGAAAAGAATTCCTGAAATAATTAATCCGAATATTAAAGTTTTCTTGTACATGGTATTTCTCCGTGGCATACTGTATCAGATTGTTTAGAAAATGACACCTTCTCAGTAACTTCTAAAAGCGAACGTGCCTAACATATTAACTGTTATTATCTTTTGACTTTTTACAGCTGGGCCTTATTTGATTTTTAAGTATTGAGAATTACCGATGCTTTTACGTCGGCTCTTAATGATCAATGCAAGCTGCGGTCCTAAACAGTTCAACCATCGGCAAAAGGTGCAATTATGTTCCTTGAACTCTTGCCGATTTCAGCATATACAGTCCCTTCTTAGAGATTGTTAGGAGATAAATATATGGCAAGTCGTTCAGATGCTTATAAGGCCGCCGGTGTTAATATCGAAGCGGCAAATGATTTTATAGGTCGCATTAAAGGTATGGTGGGCTCCACTTTTACCAAAGGTGTGGTCACAGACATCGGTGGTTTCGGCGGGCTTTTCAAGCTTGACCTTACCCAGATGGAAGAGCCAGTTCTTGTATCAGGAACAGACGGCGTGGGAACAAAATTAAAACTGGCTTTCGCGTTAAACAAGCACGATACAATCGGTATTGATCTCGTAGCTATGAGCGTGAATGATATACTGGTTCAGGGCGCAAAGCCTTTATTTTTCCTTGATTATTTTGCAACAGGAAAACTGGAAGTCGGCGTAGCTGAGACAGTTCTTTCCGGAATAGTTGAAGGTTGTAAAATGTCAGCATGCGCACTCCTCGGCGGAGAAACCGCAGAAATGCCCGGTTTTTATGCTGATGGCGAATATGACCTGTCCGGCTTCTGTGTCGGCATAGTTGATAACGCAAATATTGTTGATGGATCTTCCATTACATACGGTGATTCAATTATCGGTCTGGCATCGTCCGGAGTGCATTCAAACGGATATTCTCTTGTACGCAAGCTGTATGAAGAGTCCGGTCTTGCTGCGGATGATCTTCTACCCGGTACGGATGAAAAGATCGGAGATGTTCTTATCGCTCCGACTAAAATTTATGCAGACGCTGTGCGCAATATCATCCGCGAAATTGATGTTAAAGGTATGGTTCATGTTACCGGCGGCGGATTTTATGACAACCTGCCTAGAATCCTGCCTGATCAGGTAACTGCAAACATTGATTTCGGTTCATGGGAAGTTCTTCCTGTGTTTAACTGGATGAAAGAGCAGGGTAATCTCAGCTGGCCTGAAATGTTGCAGATTTTCAACTGCGGTATCGGCTACATCATGATTGTTAAGAAAGATAAAGAAGAAGATGTTATCAACAGACTTAATGGCATGGACATTAAATCTTGGAAAATCGGAGAAATTGTCGCCAGAGAGGACGATTCCGAACAGGTAACTGTTAACTTCTAAAGCTTGAATATAATCCGGAATTAAAAACCCCTGAAATTTAAATTTCAGGGGTTTTTTGTTGGTAAAAACTTAGTGGTTAATTATTTCTTCTTCCAGTTGCCGGCCCCGTCCTGAATCCACCATCCTGCCGGAGCTTTTTTCTGCCACACTTCAGTGAATATCGTTACGACCTTTTGAATTTCACTTCCGGGAATGTTCATGGACGCGGCCACTTCTTCGTACAGCTTTTCTCTTGTCTTGTTATCCTGCGCTATAAGTCTGCGTACTTTTGCCGTTGCCGCAATGTCCATACCGTCGTTGTTTCTAAGTTCCACCAAACCGCTTTTGTTGATGCCGATATTTCCTGATTCATAATATGGAATCAGCTGCTGGTGGTCGGTTGCAATGGTTTGCTTTAAGCCTCGTATTGCGGAATTGGATTGTTTAAGACCTTCAATGTCAGATTCTGTAACACCCTGAGCATTTGCCTCGCAAGGCGTCATAAACGCTAAAAAATGGGCCAGTGAAGAGCTGTCTTTGCTTGTCTTCGCCGGTTGCTGAGCATCCGTTCCGTAAATATCGTCAACTATATTTTCCGCAGCTTTTTCGACCTGTGCTGCAGGAAAATAAATATTAACGGTAACACAGGCGGCAACTGCCAAAAAAGTCATCAATGATAAAACCTGAGCGGTTTTTTTAAACATAATTATCTCCTGTTATGGAATTTAGCGCGACCCTGAAATTCTTTTCAATCTTTTTAGCATGTCAGAAAAACTGATAAGATTTTTAGGGTTGCTGTTGATAACATTTATACCGAATAATAGCGGTTTCTTTATTATGTACTCGATTCCGTCCTCTCTTATCAAGCCCCGTATTATAAACAAATCGTGATCCAGAGTACATTCAAGACCTATTCCGTCATAGCTGAATTCTTTGAAAAACTCTGAAAACATGCCGACGCCGACCCCTGTAAGTCCTGATCCGGTTCCGATGACGGACAAAGTATTCACAGCTTTGAGACTGATGGCCTGATTTGAATCAGGATCAGGAATGGTAATAATACGAAGTTTAAATTTTGCAGGCTGATCATAAGCGATTACGAGATCTTTAAGATCTAGGTTTATTCTGCCCGTAATCCGTCCGATATCAAGTGCTTCGCTGAGTGGCTGAATTTTAAGATTTCTGATTTTGAAATCAGCACCGTATTGCCGTGATTTAGCAAACGGATTATCCGCAAATATTTCTGATATGGTAATTTTACCACCGTAAACTTCGCCGGATAAATTTCCGCTTGTGGAAAGATATTTTTTTAGAAGCCAGAATTCAAGCTTACCACCGATTTTTCCGTCTACAGGTAGAGATGGCGGTGAAAGCGGTAACATATTTATTTCATGAGCATTCATTTTACCGTGGAGAGTGAAGTCGCTGGAAAAAGGATTCTCGACAACAAGATCGGAAAGCTGAATTGTTCCGCCTCCAAGCGGTATTGTGCTTAAGCGGTCGAAAACAGCTTTATTTGAAGAGAGAGTCAGCGGAATGTTGAAATCTGATAACGTCAGTTTATCCGTATTTAAACTGCCGATGCTGATTAAACCTTGCTGTGGATTTGCCAAGTCCTTGTCTATTTTCGGAAGCATATTTTGGTCCAGCGATGCGGAAAAAGGAAGGTTTGCTGTTATTGATTTTGAAGTAATGGAAGGGGAATTAAATTCGCCATTTGCCAGATTTATTTTTCCGGTTAAAACAGTGTTCGCTGAGTTCCCTTTAAAGCTGCATGCAACTCCGAGTGAACCGTTTGCGGAAAGTTTTCCAAGTGAAAAAGGTTCAACTGCAAAAGTTTTAAAAGGTGCAGCCAAAACCGGAATTTGAATATTTGCATTGCCGGAATAAGCAAATGTTTTTTCAGTTTTTTTAATAAGTGCTGTTGCTGCTAAATTTCCCATTCCTGCCCACTGTGTATCTATTTGCGAAGATATTTTTCCTGATTTATCAGCCATGGTTGAAAGCAGGGTTGCTTTCAGTGGATGCTTATTCATATTTAAATATACAGTGTTGAAAAGTGCTTCACCTGAATCAATTTGTAAGGCTGCCTTTATTTGCGATTTGCCGATCGGGGCAGAACCTTCTAGTGATCCTGAAAACTTGTCTATTAAATATAATCCGTCAGGCGAGGCCACGGAAAGTTCTTTAAAATCAAGCAGAGCTATGGATTCCGGGGTAGAGTTGATTTTGCGCAGTATAAGTGAAAGATCAACTTGTCCTTGTTTTTCCCAGTCCGTTCCGACTCCTTTGAGAAACTTAGCCGCTATGATTTGCAGCAGCGGAAGCGGGTCGATGATCTTTAACGAAAGAGTTCCATCAGAGTCAGGTAAGTAATTTAAGTCTGTGTTTATGAGCGGAAGGTTGCCGACTGCGATAGATAAATTTTTAAACTCAGCAGCCCCTGTTCCGGTGATGAATCTACCGCTTCCTTTAATTGAAATGTCGGGATTTAGAATTTCGAGTGCGGGTACGCTTATTCCAAGTTTGGTAATCCTAATCTGTGAATCATTAAAGTAAACACTTCCATCGCCTAAACGGATATCCGTGATAATTTTAATTTTTCCGACTTTCAGCGGACTTTTTTCCGCTACAAACTCACCGCTGAACCGGAAATTATTATTTTTAACATGCTCTAGATTGCCTGTTAAAATACCGGATAGACCCGCTTGCACCATATTCACTGCGAACTGCCAATGAACGCCGAATGTGCGTAATTTATCGGCATAAGCATTGTTTGGTAAGGCTGTTGCCATCACCAGTAGTGCGACGATTATCAGTGGTAGTAGGCGGCGGTTCATTTATCTCTTATACACTTCAGCTGGATTAGTGGAAAGGGACGCAGCGTCAGATTCGATGATTAATTTTTGACTGAACAAAAATTAATTTAACAAGTTTTTAATAATTAAGAAGCCGTCAAAAAACGATTTGTCTTTTGACGGCTGGTATGTCCGGAGAATTGATTTTTTTAAGAGTTTACGATTCGCCAAGATATGGATTGAAGTAGCCGAAGCCGATCCAAGGGCATTCTGTCTGAACTCTTTTGCGGAAGTTGATGAATCCCATGGATGGGCCGAAATCGTATCCTTCAACCAGTTCCATATAAAGGTCCGGGTCGATGTTCAGATTGCGAAGCTGAATAAAGTCCAGTTTTGATTCGGTGGCGACTTTAATAAGCGCAGTTACTTCATTCTCAGTGTCATTTACGCCCGGGAAAAACAGGTAGTTGAGCGAGACATGAAGTCCAAGCTCTTTTGCTGTCTTGATGGTAGCGATGACATCCTCAAACTTATACCCCTTGGGGTTGTAATATGCGTTGTATACAGGTTCAAGGAAGCTGTTCATACTTACTCTGATAGATGTAAGTCCCGCTTCGCGCAGAGGCTTCATTGTCGCTGTTAAGGAGCCGTTGGTGTTTATATTAACAGTTCCTTTGCCGCCTTCGCTGCGATATTTCTGTACAGCTTCGCAAATCAGTTTTGCTTCAGTCAGCGGTTCGCCTTCACAGCCCTGCCCGAAAGAGAAAATAGGTTTTTGCTCACGCTTGGCGTGGTAATGCATGATTTCCGTAATTTCTTTTGCAGTAGGTGTAAATTTAATGCGTTCCTGCGTGGAAGGAAATGCGGACTCTTCCGGTTGTTCTGAAATACAACCGATACAGCGAGCATTGCAGGTTTGCGCGGTAGGAAGAGGTGCTTCAAATCTGCCGAGGGCAAAGTTTTTTGCTGCCGGACAGCCGTAAGTAAGCGCACAGGTTGCAAGGTGTCTTACTAGGCGGTTTTCAGGCATTTCCTTCATAACTCTTTTGGCACCGGCATCAATTTTCTGTTGCGGAATTTTAGTGAAGATCTGGCGTTTGTCTTCATCAACAACTTTGGCTGTGATCCAGAATTTACCGTTGGCGTAACCTACAGCTCCGTAAGCGAACATCGGTAAAACCGGAGCCCCTTCAGTATTTCCGTAGGCTGCAAGTCCGGTTAATGTATGGCCGGGGCATGCAAAAGCCGCTACAGCTATCCCTTCAACCTCTTCAACTTCACCTGTCTCGGAGTTGAGTCCAAGGGGAACTCTTCCTGGTAGTAAGAAAAATTCGCTGTCAGGAGGAAGCGGGATATATTCTTCCGGTTTAGGCTGAGCAAGCTCATCCCCTCTGCGGCAGATCATTTCAAATTCCGGATGGTCGAATATTTGACCGTCTTTATCCGCGTATACAAGGAGAGGGCGCGGCTTTTTTTTAGAAGGCATTAAATTAATTCCTGTTCAAATTTTCAGAAGGTTTTGGGAGAGTTGTGATCAGAGATGTTCCCTGATTCCAAGAACTTGTAAAAGAGATATCTCCGCCCGAGACTTTAGCGATGAGTTTTGCGCTATATGTGCCGAGCCCTGTTCCATTTCGCTTGCCGTGGGTTGCATAACGATCAAAAAAGCTGTTTTTAATAGAGTTCGGCACTTCACCTAAATTATGAATTTCTGTGATTATTGACTGCTCAGTGTCGCTAAGGCGGACTGTTATTGTCGAACATTCAGGAGCTGCTTCAGCAGCGTTCTTAACCAAATTGGAGAACATGGTTATAATCAGAGAAGCTTCACCATAGCAAACAAGCGGGCATTCGTCCTGAATAGGTTCATCCTCTAAAAAACATTGAATTTCAAGTTCTTTTTCTTCAACCAACTGACTCACATCACCTATAGCGGCTGTGATTGCTCCAAAAAGATTGAATGGGTGTGAGTCTGTAACAAGGGAACCTGTTTCAAGTCTGATGAGTGTTAAAGATGTATCAATCTGACGGATCATCCTTTCGCTTGTTTTACGGATAATTTCTGCAAGTTGTTTGTAATCACTATCAAGGTTTGCTTCCGTTTCGAGAATGCGTGACATACCGACAATTGTAGCTGTAGGAGATCTCAGGTCATGTCTCGCAATGCGTTCCATTTCTTCTCTGAGCTGTAGTTGTTTGCGCTGTTCTGTCACATCAACTGCCAGTAGTAAGAAAACAGAAGGAGCGACTTGTTCAAAAGTCAGATCCCAGAATTTGTCATATGCACAAACTGATTTAAGCGAATGGGTGCGGTAAGTTTTCTGATCGGTGAAAAGGTTATTGCGAACATCTTCAGGAAGAAAAGATGTAAAAGGTATGCGTGATTCTGAACCTGTAATAGGTAAAATTTCAAGAGCCGCTTTATTTGCTAAAATTGTTTCACCGTTGCAGGCGCAAACTAAAATAGCGGGAAACGGAAGCCCTTGAAGAATCAAATCGTAGAGTTTTGAGTTCTGGGCGGATTGTTTATTACGGATGATCGCTTTATGAAATTCAGATATTTTTGAAATGATACTTTCTGTTGTTGCCGTGGATGATATAAACGAGACATTATGAAAATCAAAAAAATTTTCGAATGATTCAGGGTTATTGATATCGATAACAAAGAGAGCTTCCGCATCAGGATTAATTTCGCGGATAGATGAGAAGGTATTGTAAGCATTTTCAAAATTTGAGAATATTATCAGGTCAGGCTGCTGGCTGGCGTATACAAAAAGGGTCTCATGTGGAATTTTAGTAATAGAAATTGAATGACCGAGGTTATGAAGTTCAAGCATTACAGAATGCAGTAGCGGACTATTCCCGGTGATAAGTATGTTCAGTCTTTTCCGGTACTCGTCATAACAATCTTCTCTCATATTTCCTCCAATTTTCTAAACTGATCATGGTGTTTGGAAAAAACTGTTTGTCCAGCGCATTGAATCATAATAGTTGCGTGATACTGACACCGGAGTGAGTCCAAGCTCAAGGATTGTTTGTTCGAGTTGATCCCATTGTGCTTCTTCAAAATAATTAATCAGATCAAGATGTTTTTTATAGATATTATCTTCACCGCATAATGCAGCTCTCAGTTCTTTATCAATAGGCAGATATTGGGTGACGGATGCCATAGGCATGTCGAACATCGCATCTAAAAGTGAGAACAAGCCGAATAAGAACATTGATTGCGGGCTAAGGTTATGTTTTGAGTCTAGAGTAATAAGTTCAAGAAATTTTGCGCGCTGCGTTGCAAGTTGAGGCAGTTCAGAGCTTTTTGAGTCTGACGCTAAATCTGTTAAAAGTATAACTCGCAGCCAGTTTTTTGTGAGCCTCCAGCCTGCAAGAACAATTGCCTGCTTTATTGAAGTTATTTTTTGCGAGAATCCGAATGTCGGAGAGTTCAGCAATGTAAGCAGTCTGTAGCAAATTGAAACGTCATTTTGCAGAGAGTCAGCTAAAGCTTCGAAATCCTGTGAAGGGTCTTCAATAAGCTTGAAAAGTTTAAGTTTAACAATTTCGCTTGGGCGTAGTTTTCTACCGGATATGTTTTCAGGTCGTTTAAAATAAAAACCTTGGAAAAAATCAAATCCTGATTTTTGAGCCAATTTAAAATGGCTCATGTCTTCTACTCGTTTTGCAAGCAGCTTAACCCCGGCTGCTTTTGCAGTGCACTTTATCTGTTCAAGGTCATCTTCATTTGTATCTTTAATATCAACAATTAAGAGATCGGCATACTCCAGTAAAATAGCACCTTGCTTACTTCCTGTAAAATCGTCGATGGCAATGGTATAGCCCTCTTTAGAAAGTTCTTGAAGTTCAGTTATAAGGTTCGGAGTAGGCGGAGTCATCTCAGGGATTTGAACTACAGTATTTCTGGGCTGCAGAGAGTAGGGTATTTTTTCAATGATGGATTTATGAGAAAAATTGATAACAAGCTTTACATCACGGGAAAGCTTTTCCCCCTGAATTGAGCAGGAGTCTGCCGCAACGATTAAAGTCGCCTGATAGTCATCAGTTATGATGGCGGTTGTCGCAGAACTGCTGTTACGGAAAAAGAGCTCGTATCCCCATAAAGATTGATCCGGCAGCAAAATAGGCTGCCGTGCAAAGAAAATATTATCGTATAAGGGGGTGTGTATTATGCTCATCATTCACTGCTGCTGGTTTAGTATTCTAAAGTCTTTCAAAGTAAATATATTTTTTCTTGGAGATTGACCAGTGCTTAATGATGCATATTATTAATTATCTTCAATAAAAATAAATAATTATAAATAAAATATAAACGCTTAAGTATGCAGGAAGGAAGATTATAAATAATGATAGATGTTTTTTGCGGTGCAAAAGAAAAGGCGGAATCGCAAAAACGATTCCGCCTGAATAAATCCAGATATAAGTCGTAAATTCGACTTAACGTTTTGAATACTGGAACTTTGCGCGTGCGCCTGGCTGACCAGGTTTTTTACGTTCTTTCTTACGAGCGTCACGAGTCAAAAGACCTGCGCGTTTAAGAAGAGTGCGAAGTTCTGGATCCATAGCGAGAAGTGCGCGAGAAATACCGTGTCTGACAGCCTGTGCCTGACCAGCTACTCCGCCACCGTCTGCGGTTACTTTAATATCAAACTTACCAACGTTTTTAGTAAGTTTAAGAGGCTGCTGAACAATCATCTGGAGAGTTTTACGAGGAAAATAATCTTCGTAAGCTCTGCCGTTGACTGTGATCACGCCTGTGCCTGGATAAAGGCGAGTACGTGCTACAGCATTCTTTCTTTTGCCAGTACCGTAATTGAAATCTTGGCTCATTTTAGTGCTCCACCCTGTAATTAAAATTCGAAAGTCTTAGGCTGCTGTGCTTCATGCGGATGATCTGTGCCTGTGTATATTTTCAGCTTTCTGATCATCTGTCTGCCAAGGCTGCTTTTAGGAAGCATGCCGCGTACAGCTATTTCGATAACAGCTTCAGGTTTCTTTTCAAGCATAACTTTCAAAGTCCTGGATTTGATACCGCCAGGGTGGTTGGTGTGCTTGTAGTAAGTCTTCTGTTCCAGCTTATTGCCGGTAACTCTAATTTTGTCAGCGTTCAAAACGATGACGAAATCGCCTGTGTCATTATGAGGTGTGAACATAGCTTTGTCCTTACCTCTGAGCTTTGTGGCGATTCTTGTTGCCAAGCGACCAAGTACCATGTCGGTTGCATCAACTACGTACCATTCGCGGTTGATGTCCTCATCTTTTGGGATATATGTTTTCATTTTGAAATGCTCCTTACGTAGAATCTGAGAATGGGACTTATACATATAATGTTGATTTGCTGTCAAGAGCAAATCGCCCATTTCTTGTTTTTATTACGACTCAGCAACTATCTTTTTCAGGGTTGCCAAAGCCTTGTCAATTCCTTTGGGGTCGGTACCGCCGGCTTGAGCCATATCTGGCCTGCCGCCGCCACCGCCTCCTACCTCAGCTGCAACGGGTTTGATAAGCGCACCGGCTTTGAACCTGTTTGTCAGGTCCTTAGTCACTGCGATGATCAAGGAAACTTTATTATCTTCAACCTCAGCTATCAGACAGATGATTCCTGAATCCAGTTTGGATTTTAGTGCGTCTGTCTGATCGCGCAATGCTTTCACATTGGTCATGTCAAGCTTGGCAGCAAGAACTTTTATTCCTGCGATCTCTTCGATAGAGTTCATCAGGTCTGCTCCTGTGCCAGAAGCAAGCTTGGCTTGAAGGTGTTCATTTTGGCGAGTCAGCTCTTTAGTCTGAGCTATGAGTGCTGCAATTTTGTCAGTAACCTGACCGGGGGCAGCCCTAAGCAGATCTTGTGATTTGCTTATTTCGTCGCGTTGTTTTTGCAGGAATGCAAGAGCATTCAATCCGGTTGCCGCTTCAATGCGGCGAATACCTGCCGCAACGCCTGATTCGGACAAGATTACAAAGGTTCCGGCCTCTCCTGTGGATCTCAGATGAGTACCGCCGCAAAGTTCCATGCTTTCACCGGGGATATCGACAACTCTTACAATATCTCCGTATTTTTCACCGAACAATGCGGTCGCGCCTTTTTCCGCAGCTTCTTTGCTGCTTAACTCTTGAACGTCAATCAATGTAGCTGTCAGGATAGCCCTGTTCACTTCATTCTCAACCTGCCTGATTTCATCAGGAGTCATGGCTGCAATGTGAGTGAAGTCAAATCTGAGTCTGTTGGGTCCAACCAGTGATCCGGACTGCTTGACATGGTTGCCGAGAACTTTTCTCAGCGCAGCATGAAGCAGGTGTGTAGACGTGTGGTTGCGCTCAGTGGCTAATCTTATTTCGTCATCAACTTCCAGCTTGGCTTCCTGATCTAGAAGAAGTTCGCCTTCGTTGACAAAAATTTTGCAAGCGGTGAGTTCCGGAGAGGCTTTTACCGACTCAAGAATATCGGCATTTCCTGTCATGGTTCCTACTGAACCGGAGTCACCGGTCTGTCCGCCTGATTCTCCGTAAAATGGAGTAGCGGCCGTAATAAGCCATCCTCCTGATCCCTGAGAAATGCGATCAACATGTTCACCGCTTTCAGATAGAAGATTTACAATTCTGGATTCAGTTGTAAGTTCGCCATACCCTGTGAAGCGGTTTTTGAGTCCTGCTTCAAGAACGGTACGGAAGATGGCTGCGGTATCTTTTTCACCGGAGCCTTTCCACGCCTTTTTAGCGCGTGTTTTCTGTTCCTGCATGGCGGCTTTAAAGCCTTCTTCATCAACAGTGAATCCGTGCTTTTCAGTAACATCGTTAACGATATCGAGCGGGAATCCGAAAGTGTCATAAAGTTTGAAAGCCAGCTCGCCGGAAATTGTATTCTTACCTTCTTCTTTAAGTCCTGCCATTTCGTCTTCGAGAATGATCAGTCCTTTATCAAGGGTCTGGCTGAATCTTTCTTCTTCTTCACGGACCATACGGGCCATGAAGTCTGCGTTATCTTTAAGTTCAGGGAACTGTCCGCCCATTTCTGAAACAACCATTTTGACTGTTTCATGAAGGAAAGGATCGGTCAGGCCGATTAAGCGGCCGAAGCGGAAAGCTCTTCTTATCAAACGGCGCAGCACATAACCGCGACCTTCGTTTGAAGGAAGAATCTGATCGGTGATCAGGAATGCTATGGAACGGGAGTGGTCGGCAATAACCTGTAAGGCTGTGTCGATTTCTCCGTCTTCCTGATATGTTACGCCGGCTTTTTTGGCGATGGCCTGAATCATCGGCTGAAACAAATCTGTTTCATAGTTTGACTGTACGCCCTGACATACTGCGGCAATTCTTTCCAGTCCCATTCCGGTGTCAATGGAAGGTCGCGGAAGCGGAACGCGAGTACCGTCTTGACTTTGGTCATACTGCATGAAGACGAGGTTCCATATTTCAAGGAAACGGTCACAATCGCACTTGCCTATCCCGCAATTGGGTCCGCAAGTCATGTTCTCGCCTTGATCTATATGTACTTCGGAGCACGGGCCGCATGGACCTGTATCACCCATGGACCAGAAGTTGTCTTTTTCACCGAGCTTGAAAATTCTCTCAGCCGGGATATTTGCAACTTTCTTCCAGAGTTCTCCTGCTTCATCATCATCTTTATATATTGTAATATAAAGTTTTTCTTTAGGAAGTTTCAGCTCTTCCGTCAGGAATTTCCAGCAGAATTTGATGGCATCTTCTTTAAAGTAGTCACCAAATGAAAAGTTTCCGAGCATTTCAAAAAAAGTGTGATGACGGGCAGTGCGGCCAACATTTTCGAGGTCGTTATGCTTTCCGCCTACGCGTAAACATTTCTGCGAAGTTGTCGCGCGGTTATACGCCCGCTGTTCCTGTCCAAGAAAAGTCTTTTTGAACTGAACCATACCTGCGTTTGTGAACAGCAGGGAAGGGTCATCTTTAGGAACTAAGGATGAACTTGTGACAATTTCATGTCCGTTATTTTTGAAAAACTTGAGGAATCTTTCTCTGATTTCACTGGCCTTCATGGGCTGTCTCCGTAAAAAAACTCTAGTAGCGTGAATATTCTATGTGCTTATGCTTAAAACCCCGGTCGGCCGAGGCTGTCAATCATCAGGACATTTGGCTCTACTCGTCAGAAGGCAAAGCGTCAACCTCAGCCACAGGGCCTTCTTTCATGCCGAGATGAACGAGTATTTTGTCTTCAATTTCCTGACGTAATTCAGGGGTATCAATCAGGAACTGGCGGACATTTTCTTTACCCTGTCCCAGTCTTTCAGAGCCGTAGGCATACCATGCACCACTTTTATCAATAACTCCGAAATCTACACCCAGATCGATAATTTCGCCTTCGCGAGACATTCCTGTTCCGTAAAGGATGTCCACAAGAGCTTCTCTGAAAGGCGGTGCAACTTTATTTTTTACAATTTTGATACGTGTCCGTGAACCATATACTTCCTCTTTGTCTTTGAGGGTCTGGATTTTGCGGATATCAAAACGTATTGAAGCATAGAATTTAAGGGCATTACCGCCGGATGTCGTTTCGGGGTTGCCGTATCCGGTCATACCGATTTTCATACGAATCTGGTTGATGAATAAAACAACCGCATTCGATTTATGTATTGTTCCTGTCAGTTTTCTAAGAGCATGAGACATAAGTCTAGCCTGTCCGCCGACCTGAGTTTCGCCCATGTTTCCTTCAAGCTCGGCCTGAGGAATGAGCGCGGCAACGGAGTCGACTATAACTATATCGACAGCTCCAGAACGGACCAGCAGGTCTGTTATTTCCAGAGCCTGTTCGCCGTAATCCGGCTGGGAAATAAGCAGCTCATCGGTGTTTACACCGAGTCGCTGTGCGTATTTCATATCAAGGGCGTGCTCAGCATCTACAAAGGCTGCGGTTCCGCCCATTTTCTGGCATTCTGCAATAACATGCAGGGCCAGTGTGGTCTTACCGGATGATTCCGGTCCATATATTTCAGTGACTCTTCCTTTAGGAATACCACCGATACCCAAAGCTAAGTCAAGGCTTATAGAACCTGTCGGAATGACAGGAATAGCTTGTATAGCTCCTGAGTCAAGGCGCATGATCGAACCTTTACCGAACTTACGTTCAATTGTGGTAAGGGCTGTGCTCAGGGCTTCTTTGCGAAGGTCTTCGGGGCTAGCTGATTTTTTGCTCATGTATTCTCCAGTTTGATGTTGGACGTTTCAACGCATTTTTCTCCAGTGATTGTCACATGCACAAGAAGCCTTTACGGCGGGATGCGGTGGTCTCCGTCCAGACGAATCAAGCAACTGCTTCCGATACCAAATAGTACGTAATAACGCAATCTCTAACGTTCATATTATTTATTGTTAGATTCTTAAATTTAGGTAAGAAAAAATGATGAATCAGTTATTTGAACGATTTTGTCTCCGCTTATAGCGTTTATTCGCCGGTTGCAGTTTAATTAAAATGAGGTTACAGCCGCCCGATGAACAATAGATATGACGCTTTAGCCCTTTTTTCAGGGGGCCTAGACAGTATACTGGCATGCAAGGTTATCCAGGATCAAGGACTTAAGGTTCTTGGGCTACATTTTATCACGCCTTTTTTCGGCAATCCGGAAAAGATTGAAGAATGGCAGGAGCTTTACGGAGTAGATATTCTTCCCGTTGATATAAGTCGTGAATATATAAAAATGATGCTAGATGTACCCGCTCATGGTATTGGTAAACTTGTTAATCCCTGTGTGGATTGCAAGATTATGATGCTTCGGCACGCGCGCGGCATGATGGAAGAATTCGGAGCAACATTTATTATTTCCGGTGAAGTTCTGGGGCAAAGACCAATGTCACAGCGTCAGGAGTCACTCAATTCAATACGAAATGATGCTGAGGTTAAAGATGTTTTGCTGCGTCCTTTATGCGCTAAAACTCAATTAATTACTCCTTGCGAAGAATCCGGCCTTGTAGATAGGGAAAAACTTCCGCACATCAGTGGTCGCGGACGCAAAGAGCAGCTTTCAATGGCCAGAGCATACGGCTTTAAAGTCATTCCCACTCCTGCCGGAGGATGCAAACTGACCGAACATGAAAATGCCGCCCGTTTTCTGCCTCTTCTACGTAATCTTAAAGAGCCGGATGTTAATTTTTTCAAGCTTGCAACTGTAGGACGCCAATACTGGGCTGGGAACAAGTTGCTCGCAATCGGTAGAAATCAGGCCGATAATGAAAATATTGAAAAAATATTCAGGGACGGGGATTATGTTTTTGAGATAAAAGATTTTCCCGGTCCGTTCAGTCTGGGGCGCTCTCTTGACTCTGAAGACTGGAATGAACAGGAAATTACGGACGGCGCAGCTATGACCGCATCGTTTTCGCCCAAAGCTCGCAACCTTGGTACTGAAGTGATTGTTAAGGTCACAGGTCCTGACGGTGAAAGAGAAGTTTGTGTTCTTCCATCGCGTGAGACACAGACAGGATTTGCAGGGCCGAGCCTTGACGGGCTTAAAGAATGGAAAATTGAGCGCGCAAATTTCAGACTTGAAAGAATTGAACGTGAAAGTTTTGAAACAGATGATTCGGTGCTGGAAAAAAATGATTAACCTGAGTATGGTAAATACTTATTCCAATACCGGAGGCTCTAATGGTTTCTAATGCTATATATTTCATTATCAGTATTTTTTTGCTTTGGTTCGGTGCTGACTGGATTGTGGAGTCTGCATCCAAAATTGCTAAAAAATATGAAGTTTCCGATCTTATAATCGGTCTTACCATAGTTGCCTTCGGGACATCCGCTCCTGAGTTCCTGGTTACGGCCACTGCTGCATTTAAAGGGCTTTCCGATTTATCATTATCCAATGTAGTCGGTTCAAATATTTTTAATCTTGGTTTTATTTTAGGGATTATGGCTCTGATTAAGCCTCTTCCTACAACGCGGGCACTGGCTTTGCGTGATACTCCGCTATTGCTTGCAACCACAGCTCTTATTCTGGGGCTTGCTTATTTCGGTAATTTAGGGCGCGGAGCCGGAGTCTTGCTGGTAACAATTCTGATCGGATATATTGTTTATCTGATTGTGCACAGTAAAAGAGCTTCCAGAGCTCTTTCAGGTATTCCACATGCGGAGAAAGAAGTTTGTGAAATCAGCAAGATGGATTGGGCTAAATTGGTTGCAGGATTTGTAGGAATTGCGATTGGCGGTGATTTTATGGTTGATTCAGCTTCCGCAATTGCAACTCATTTCGGCGTGTCCAACTGGGTTATCGGTATGACTATTGTTGCTGCCGGAACATCTTTGCCGGAACTGGCAACATGTCTTGCCGCATCATTGAAAGGACGTAACGAAATGCTGCTTGGTAATCTTATCGGCAGTGATTTCTTTAATTTTGCAGGGGTGCTCGGGCTGACCTGTATTATGAAGCCGCTGAATGTTTCACCTGAGGCAATGTCCGGTCTCACTATACTTGTTGCTATGGTAGCATTAGTTCTTCTATTTATCCGTACCGGCTGGAAAGTCTCCCGCACAGAGGGGGCAATTCTTATTATGCTGAGCATACTGCGCTGGGTTCAGGATTTTATGAGCTGACCATGTCTTTCAAAATAAAGTCTAAGTTAATAAAAAAATCCTCTGCCGGAATACTCTGGCGGAGGATTTTTTTAATTATTACTTAGCTGTATAGCTAAACGATAATGTGTGTTAGTCTTTAGCTACCATAACGCTGGTTGCTTTGATCATAGCGCTGATTTTGTCGCCTTTTTTAAGACCCATTCTGTCGACGGAACTTTTTGTGATGACAGAAACGACTTCTACGCCTGCTGAAATTTCAATAACGACTTCAGCGTTAACCATACCGACAGTGATTTCTTTGATTGTTCCGGGGATAAGATTACGTGCGCTAAGTTGCATAGTATTTTCCTTTTAATATTTAAGTTATAAGGTAATGATGTCATTGCCGCGCAATGACTTTGTAATTTCGTCTGGCAATAAATAGGGTTGTATTATTTTAAAAGTCAAGAGCATTGTATTATGCTTAAAAAAATAAAACCTGTGATTTTAGCTTGTAAAATTGCTATTTGTGGTAACATCTTATTTTTACTATTATAACAGGACATGCAATTTTAAAATTGTCGGATATACAAATTGTTTCAAATTTTTTGGTGATACTTTAGATTCATTTTTTTTCTGTAAAAATATGAATCTATCTAAGCTGTTGGCGCTATATAGAGTTATGCCTAGTTAAGGGACTGTTCTGAAAGTAAATATCAAAAAATAATCATTATTAAAGTGTGATATAAAAGTACTCTCCTAAAAGTCTTGCCTGTTTAGCAGAAGGTGACTATCTTTAGGAGAACGAAGCCCGTTGAATATGAGCGGAGTTTTTTAAGAGCAGTGCTAAAAGGCTGTAGATTAAGACTCTCTGCTTTGACTTAGTAGATGAAAAATAATTGTGAGGAAAAAATTATGAGTAAATTTGGTTCTGCCGGTGCAGTTAGATCTAAACCGGAAATCCTTAATGCCTTCATGCGTGGAGTTTATAACTGGATGAGTCTGGGCCTTTTGATGACAGCCGCTGTTGCGTGGTTTGCCACATCAACTCCTGCTGTCATGAATCTGGTTTTCGCGCAGAATATGGAAACCGGAGCATACGGACCGACCATGTTATTCTGGATTGCTCTTGTCGGTGAAGTCGGCCTTGTTTTTTATCTAAGTGCGCGTATCAGATCCCTTTCTGCAAGTGCGGCGACTGGTCTTTTTATGGCTTACAGCGGGCTTAACGGTCTGACTTTATCTGTACTTTTGATGGCTTACACAGCTTCTTCCATCTTCCAGACTTTCCTTGTCACCGCAGGGATGTTTGCTGCTTTGAGTCTTTACGGTCTGACTACTAAAAAAGATCTTACCGGAATGGGCTCTTTCATGTTCATGGGACTTATCGGTATTATTATCGCTTCTGTCGTGAACATGTTCATGCACAGTTCCGCAATGGAATTTGTAATTTCAGTTATCGGTGTAATCGTTTTTGCAGGATTGACTGCTCACGATTCTCAGAAACTCAAAGATATGGGTGAAATGGTGCCATCAGGTGATGAAACTGCGCTTAGACGCGGAACAATCATGGGTGCGCTGACTCTCTATCTTGATTTTATCAACTTGTTCCTTTTCCTTTTGAGATTCATGGGAGCTGCCCGCGATTAATCGTGAATCCTTTATGAATGTAGCTGTTTACAGCTTGCTTGGATCAATAATATTATCAAGGGGAGCCGTCAGGTTCCCCTTGATTTTTCAGGTGATGAAATAATGGCTCTGTTACGCACCGCGCAAAATATTTTAAGTCCTGTTCTTACCCCTGCCGGTTATGTCTACAGCTCGGTGATGGCTTGTCGCGCTAAGCTTTACAATAGGAATTCTTTCACCCGTTTTGAACCTGTATGTCCCTGCATCTCTGTGGGTAATATAGGGTCCGGTGGAAGCGGTAAGACTCCTTTGTCCGGTTGGCTCTTAGCCTGGGCCGAGAGACAGGGGATGCAGTCTGTTCTTCTAAGTCGCGGTTACGGTGTTCACCCTCCAAAGCTTCCTTATCTGGTTACTGCTGCAAGTCCTGTAGAAGAATCCGGAGATGAACCTTTGATGCTCGCAACTGAAAATCCGTATGCACGGATCGTTGTTGATCCAGTGCGGAAGCGTTCAGGTAATTGGGCTACTAAGCAGTTTAAACCGGATTTAATAGTGCTTGATGACGGATTTCAGCACATGGCTGTACGGCGTGATCTGGACTTTGTTTTAATGACTCCTGATGATTTTACCGATGGCTGGAATAAGGTCATTCCGCGCGGAACATGGCGCGAAGGTAAAAACGGACTTAAACGGGCAGATGTCTTTTTTGTTAAAAGTCCGGCGGATGATTTTAATTCCATGAAAGATGTTATAGAAGATAGACTCGGCAAATATAAAAAACCTGTTTTCCAATTCAATTTGAAAGCTGAGGGACTTAAATTTTTGAGGGGAGGAGAATCTCTTCCTTTCGGTGACGAAAAATATATGTTGGTTTCAGGTATAGGAAAGCCGGAACAGTTTTACCGCGACAGTCTCAAATTTATCGGGCAAGAACCATGTGAGCATATGATCTTTAAAGATCATCATCCCTATAACGTGCAAGATGTCCGGTTGATCAGGGCTAAGAGTGAAAAGACCGGCGCTGCTAAAATAATATGTACTCCCAAAGATGCAGTAAAACTTCGCAGGCTCGGTTGTGACGATTTCTATACAATTGATCTGCGCGTAGAATTTAAAGAGTCCATCTTTTTTGATGAAACAGAGCCTTGCAATTTCGAGCTCTGGTGGAGTCTGGACAGGGTTGCTCCGGCCTATGAAAGTAGAAAGAAAGAAAATAAAAATTCCAAATAATAATTTATTAATTAACTTAACAAATCAATCTCAAAACAGCAGCCGAATGAGCTGCACAATTAAATCATAACAATTTAGAATCAGGATAAATTTATCATGGGTAAAAAGAAACATTCCAAAAATCCCGGCGTAATTAAGGCGTATGAAGTACTAAAAATTTTGCGCTCCAGTGCCACGCCTCTTTCAGGCGGCGAAATTCAGAAAAGACTTGGCTTAACCAAACGCCATCGCAAGTTTGTAAAAGAATTACTGGTTGAACTGGTAAGTGAAGGAAAAATAGTTAAGGCCGGAAGCGCGTACGGCCTTCTCGAAAAGCTGAATATGATTACCGGTAAGCTTCAAGTTCAGAGATCAGGTGCGGCGTTTGTTCTGCCTGACGATAAAGGGCGTAAAGATATTTTCATTCGTCCACGGTCAATGAATGAAGCATGGCACGGCGACAGGGTTTCCGTTGCACTTTTGGGTAACAGCAGTAACGGCAAAAATCCTGAAGGGCGCATTCTCAGTGTGCTTGAAAGAGGAAAGCAGGTCTTTCCTGTGAGAGTTATCCGGCCTACAGGTGCAACTGCTTTGCTTTGTACTCCCACAGAACCGAAACTGGATTTCGGAATTGTCGTTGAACCTAGTGAGGCCGTACAAATTCCTTCTTCAGCTGGTGGAAAGTTAAAAAAATCAGACTTTAAAAAAGCTAATGTTGACTCCTCCGTATCTGGATCAACTGAAGTTGCTTTTGATTATTCAAAGGTTTCCAGCGGGGATATATTATTAGTTGCTCCCGGTGATCGAATTAATCCTAACTTGTGGAAAGGTAAAATTCTTAAGTATCTTGGACGGGAAGATGACGTCCTTGTGCAGGAAGCTATAGTTAAGGCTAATAACGGAGTTCCTACGGAATTCCCTGAAAATGCGCTTGAGGAAGCGGCCGCTTTACCTGACCGTCCAAGCGAAGATGATTTCAAATCTCGCGAAGATATGCGCGAAATTCAGTTTGTTACCATCGATGGTGAGACTGCAAAAGATTTTGATGATGCAATCCATGTTGAAACAACTCCGAAAGGATACAGATTAAGAGTCGCCATTGCGGACGTAAGTCATTATGTTGCAATGAATTCTCCTATGGATCGTGAAGCCGGAAAACGTGGGAATTCATATTATTTCCCCAAATCTGTTGAACCGATGTTCCCCGAAGCTCTCAGTAACGGGCTTTGCAGTCTTAATCCTGACGTTGAACGGCTTGCTATGAACGCAACCATTGAGTTTAATAAATCCGGTGAGCCTTTATCATCTAAGTTTGCTCCGGTGGTCATCCGCAGCCATGCCCGCTTGACCTATAATCAGGTTTACAAAGCAATTATTCAGGGTGATGCAGAAGAGCGTGCAAAGATTAAGGACGTTGTTCCTATGCTTGAAATTGCGGAAAAACTGGCCCGTCAAATCAATGCTCGGAGAGAAGATCGGGGCAGTCTGAATTTTGATCTGCCGGAGCCGGAAATTATGTTCAATTTGCAGGGAGAAACTACAGATATCTGCCCTAGAATCCGCAATTTTGCACATCAGATGATTGAAGAGTTTATGATAGCAGCCAACGAGGCTGTAGCTGAATTTTTGACTGCGCGTGAAATGCCTTGCCTCTACCGAGTGCATCCCGGTCCAGATTCGATGAAGCTCACTAATTTCTTTAAGGTACTTAAGAAAATGGGTATTGCCGGTGAAGTTCCTGATCCTGTCACCCCGCAATCATTGCAGCAGGTTCTTAACAGTGCTGAAGGAGCAGATCAGGAATTTCTTGTCAACAGGATGCTGATCAGGTCTATGAAACAGGCTAAGTATGAACCTGAAAATGAAGGTCATTTCGGACTGGCCTCAGAGTGTTACTGCCATTTTACTTCACCTATCAGACGCTACGCCGACCTTACTGTCCATAGAGCTCTAAAGGTTGCGCTCGGTGATGAACATCAGGCCATGCATGCAGAAAAGCAGCTTGTCGGACTCGGTGGTCATCTAAGCGGTCGCGAGCGTGTTGCAATGGAAGCTGAACGTGAAATACTCAAACGGCTGACTATTATATTCCTTAAAGATAAAGTAGGTGAGCAGTTTACCGGAATTATTTCCTCAATGGCGGAATTTGGATTCTGGGTAGAATTTCAGGAAGTTATGGCTGAAGGTATGATCAGGTTGGCTAACTTGACTGATGATTATTATACTTTCTGGGCTGATCGTCAGATGATTGTCGGTGAACGTACCGGTAAAGCCTTTAGGCTGGGACAGAAGATTGTGGTTAAACTTGACTCGGTAAGCCTTGATATGCTTGAAGCCAACTTGTCTGTAGTTGATGGCGGGGAAGATTTTAAGAAATATGTTTAGCGAGCATTAGTTTTATCTAACCATCTGGCTATGCGGCAGAAAATTGATAGCGGGCAGACTTTTTCATCTATTTCGCAGCTGAATACATCTTCAGCTTCGGATATAATGTTTAAGCTTTCGTATACCTTAACAAGAGATTCTTGAGTATAATCGCCGAGTACGTCTTTGATCATGCTCACTAATTCCGGCGGAGCATCTTCGGATAGAGTCAGGGCAATTCCTGAATCTCCGAAGTCAAAGTCGAAACAGCTTGCGTATTCTGCTGCAAGCTCTTGCAAGTCATTCTCATCTGTCATGAAATAAGCTCCAAATAAGTGTCTTTTTAATAGAAAAATACTTTACTACAAGCCAAGATATTTGAAAAGAGCTCTATTGTTATAAAATGGTTGCGATATTGCCTCGCCTAAGTTAACTATAAGTGAACTTGTATGTTAAACTTTGATTGATTTGAGGGCGTAATGCAAACGAAAGATTTTGATTCCTTTTTTAAAAGGCTATGCGAGCAGACAGATATTTCAACTCAGGCCCAGTTAGCTCGTGAACTTGGTGTCGGGCGTGCGGCTATTTCATTAGTTAAAAAGAAAGGGGCTGTTCCTCCGCGTTGGATTCTGGATTTATCAGTTCGCTACGACATCGATTCAACATGGCTTGAGTCCGGTCTCGGACTGCCTCATCCAGAAGAAAGCGCAGAAGCTTTTGCTGATGATTTTACACGAATTCCCAAAGTTGCGGCTAGGCTGTCAGCTGGCGGTGGGTCGTTTGAAACTGGTGGAACTATAGAAAGTTATTACGCTTTTCAAAAAAGCTGGATAAGTTCTAAAGGGAATCCGGCAAATATGGTTTTGATGGAAGTCTACGGGAACAGCATGGAACCTGAGCTTAAAGCAGGGGATATCGTACTGGTTGATCAGTCCAAAGACAGTATTCTGGCCGGCGGGATTTACGCAATCGGCGTTGAAGATACCGTCATGGTCAAGCGTGTTGAAAAACGTCCCGGACAAGTGGTTCTTCACAGTGACAACACAGATTATTCGCCAATTTTTCTTGGCGGAGATGAGCTTGCCAACGTGAGAGTTCTTGGTCAGGTCGTATGGGTTTCCCGTGAGTATCATTAGATAAACATAATTTTTGGATATTTGTTTAGGCGAGATTGCACAACATTAGAGTTGTAATCTCGCCTTTTTTTTAGGTATTTTTTAAGAGTAGTTTATTTTTTTAACCATAATGTTTATTTTTAATTGACATAGGTGTTGTGTTATGATTGATTTAAGTTGTCACATGTCAAGAGGTTTGGCGGGAAGGTGATTCCTTCCATTTAAAAAGATCAAGGTCAGGAGAACTGTCATGCAGGAAAGATATTGCAAGTGCGGAAATCAGGTTATCGTCCAGTATTCCAATAAAAGATCGGATGATTGGTTTACGCGGTTCTGGATAATGGGAGCGACTTTCGGCAAGACCGTAAGAGTTTGCCCGCACTGTGGCAGTCCCCTGAATATTGACAGCTTAAAATAATATTTTCTTTATAAAATCAGAATCTGTTGAATTGTAAAATTCAGATATGATTTTATCAGTCTTCAACTGATTAGGTTTTAGGACAGTTTCATTAACATTAATGTTGATGGGCAGTTAAGGTCTAATCTTAAAAGTAAATAATTTTTAAAAATTTCGGTAAATGTCTCCCCTGTCGTTTGCCGGGAAAGTGACTTCTCATTACACACTTCTTTACACATCTGTTTTACTGTCTTTCTGATTAATATGCCGTCGTATTGGCGGCATATTAATTGGCCCGCAGGCTGATGATGTTTCGCGCTTTGATATCAGTCATAAAAAATCAATCCCTTTCCTTTTCAATTTACCGAATGTATAAGCAGATCGCTGGCAATTATCAGCGTGGAGGAAGTATGGGCGAGTGGATAGTTGATTTTAAGGGTCGTAATCATTCAACTGCAATTAATCTTAATTTTTTGTGGAAAGAGCAGAATGTTTTTATAATGGATAACCATCGGGCTGCGCTTTGGTGTTGGATTCCAAGTTTAAAGCAAAACTCTGATGTAGGATTATTTCACGTTGATAGGCACTATGACGCTTTATTCTCTGATAAAGACTACTCTCATTTCCCTCATAAGGAGTTCAGTTCGCTATCCATCGAAGAATATCTTTCTTGCGGATATGATAATGACTATTTTTCGGTAACTCCGCTATTCAGGTGGGATAATTACCTTGGATTGTTTATTGAAAAGTATCGTAAACAAGTTAAAGAATGGGCTTTTGCAACACATGGCAAAGGTTCAGCACCAAAAGATATCCGTTACGCAGCATATGAACCATGGGAGTTTCCTGCTGCTCTTGTTGAATTAAAAGGAAAATGGATTTTTAATCTTGATCTTGATTATTTCTTCAGCAGAATGAGCAGCGGGCAGATGGAAAAACTGTTTACCGACATGTATATTATTAATTTTGTAAAGGGGATACGTACCTGCCTTGATTCAGGTGTAATTGTTTCACTGACGGTGAGCCTAAGCCCTGAATGCACAGGCGGATGGCAAGGAGCCGAGTCCGTTCTCCAGTTGGTAACTGAGGGACTCGGAATTGATTTTAATTTGCCTGCTTAGTCTTTATTCCAAACTTTAAACTTATGGTTAGCGAAAAATTCATTGTAAAGTTTTTCAGCTTTTTCTTTGAATTTTTTATCATGCATAACCAAAACACTTAGAGCTTCATATTTAAAGTAAGCGACAACGTCTTCCCAGTCTATTTCGTCTCCGCTTTCTTTGCGTCTGAATCCTTCAAGCCCCGGTTCGACTAATTTTTGTTTCATGGGGTCATCGACACCTGCGTCTTTGAAAAATTCGCAGATTTCCGCTTTTACATTTTCAGGCCAATTGGTCTCACCAAGTGGGATAAGGTCTTGAAATTTATTATCCTGTCCTTTTTTTAATATATACATCAGTTAAGCTCCGATTTTGAAATAACGATTAGGCGTGTATTTCAGTATCTCCTAAAAAATAATAATTCACAAGAAGTTAGAGTCGGTTATAGTGTTTTTATAAATCTCGGTAACTATTTAATTCGTTTAAATCTACCTATTATATGTCCTGTGGCAGGCATTGTTTTTTCGTCATCAAATTCTGTTTTTAAGAATGTAAGAGCTGATAAATCCGGGCTGAATACTAATGTCCGTATCTGAGAATTGCCACCGTCTTCTTCATAATTAATAATGTCTGTAATATAAATTGTATTATCTGATATGGTCACAGTTCTAAGTATTTTCATTCCATCCAGTACCCACGCGTATTCCTTATAGAAGTCTTCGGCCGGTATGACGTAGTAGTTATAGTGGCTTTTGCTTATGTTTTTAATGTCAGTATCGATTGTCATCTCGGCTGTAGTCGTAACCATTTTTTTTGTATAGTGAACGGTAACAGTTCCTTGAAATACTCCTGCAAAACGTGAGTTGTTGATTTTTTTAGCAGTGTTAGCAGCAGGCTGCTCCGGTGCTGTATCAGACAGCCTAAAATTGAATTCAGGTCTTTTAAGATCATTAAGCGCAGAACTGTCTTTACCGGAAGTCGTTGAAACCGACAGTGCTATTATTGTCAGTGTCAGAAGTATTATTTTTTGCATGGGTAGAGACCTGCTCGTTTTGCTGGTATGATGTTTCCGATTAATATATATACATAAAAAATGGATTTTGAAAGGAGCGTAGCATGAATAACCTTGTCAGGAAAATGTTTCCTTTGGTGTTAATTTTATCTGCTTTTGTTTATGTGCAAGATTTATCAGCAGACATGAAAATTACTTTGAAAGATGGAAAGGTTCTAACCGTTCCTGTTTCTCGTGAGAATGTCGAATCTATTGAATACAGTAAGCCTGTTGATCCTGATGAGGTAACTCTTTCCGGTAACAATAAAACGCAGGTCGTTTACCGTGAAGATTCTATCAGAATCGAGAGTGCAAAGTATGGAAATGTCAGCTTTGAACTTGGAAATGAACTGGGATACAAGCAATATTTTTGTGATGCAAAAGAGGCATTAACCGAAATGTGCGAAGGTGCTGATGGATGTAAAATTATTGTAGGAAGTCAGATTTGCGGAGATCCATATCCGGGAAAAGGCAAATATTTATATGTGGAATATTCATGCGGAGACAAACTGAAAAGGGCTAAAAATACTCAGACTGAAATTATGAAACTGAAGTGTCCTTAAAGGGGGAAAATCCCCTTCGTCGGGCTCGTTTTTTGCATTGAAATACGGATGAGAAAATTAATCCCTATTGGAGATTGTCGATGCAGAAGATTCTGGCTTTGGTTTTAGTTATTATAAGCGGCGTTATGCTGTTTCAGTCTGGTATGGAAGTTTATTACTCCATGAATTCAAAAAAAATTGAAGAACCGCAGGTCGTTAAACTTGATAGGATTGAAGGTCAATATTGCCCATTGTATTTCCCTAAGGAATAAAAAAAATCGTAATTTATGTTGTGATTTTTAATTCAATGCAGGAATTTTGTTTTCTATTATAAAAGCGTTGAAATCAGCTAAGAAATCTAGCTTGTTCCGTGTTATCAGCAAATGTAGATTATACTCGTAAAGAGGGTTTTCAATAAGTCTGAAAGCATCTTTCGAGTACTTGGACCTACTTATCAGTGCTGGTAAGGTCTTTTTATTACAGATTGCTCCATCAACTCTTCCCGCCATTAGCAGTTTAAAGAATTGCGATGTGCGGTATACAGCCTGCTTATGTATTATCCCTTTAGAAAAATATTCATCTAATGGGCCATAACTATTGCCATGCAGCACTGCTATTTTTTTGCCACTGAGTTTTTCAATATTTGATTCCGTAATATCTGAATTTACCCTTACTAATAAATGATCACTTAATTTCCATAAAGGAACAGAGTGAACAAATTTACTTTGTATTTCTTTGGATAAAAACATCGGATCGGATAATGCGAAGCAGTCTGCTTTTTCTTCAGTTAATACTTTGTTAATTCGTTCTCTTGGAAGACATTTGTATTCAATTTCATATTGTGGATGGCTCTTTGCAAACTTTTCTAATATATCTATGAAAAGCCCTTTAAACTGAGGATGAATTTCGCTTTTGTTGATAATTGAGTAGAATGGCGGAAACCGATGACCAAACAGAATGGTAATTTTTTCTTTATGAATTTCTTGGGCAGAAAGACATCCTATGTAACTCACCGATAATATTGCTGTAAATAAAATAACTTTATTAATTAGTCTGAACATTTTTATACTAAATGTGGGCATATGACCTAATTTATAATACAGGTTAAGGGGTTGTAATGAAGATCTTTTATACTTTTCTAAAACCTTTTGTAATTATTTTAATCATTCTATTGTGCGCTGTAATTTTATGGTTTCTCTACAGATGGATTAGTGATCCTGAGTATAAAATCAGTAATGTTCAAGATGGTGTTGTGCTGAATTTAAATGAAAGCGCAGGAAGTGTAGATTTAAAAAATAAGTCGCTCACAGTTATAAGCTACAATCTAGGTTTTGCCGCAGGATCTATGCAGAACACATTGGCTGATGAGCATCCTTTATCTTTTTATTCACAAAATCTTGATAACTTTATCAGCTTGGTTAAAGAGAAAAATGCGGACATTCTATTGTTGCAAGAAGTCGATCTAAATTCAAAACGATCTGGCTATGTCAATCAGCTTGAATACATAATGAATCGACTTGGTTGGAATTATGCCGCTCCAGTCATAGATTGGAATTTTTATTTTCCGCTTCGGAAAGAACATCAAATTGTTAAATCTACAGTTGTTATTTCTAAATTTCCTATAATTTCTAACAAATATACTCTTACTTCTTGCAAACCTAATTTTGAAAATAAGTTGGTAGATATCTTTTATTATCCATTACTGTGGAAGTCTACGATGCAGCAAGTTAAAGTGCTTGCCGGGAACCGTACAATCTCATTCTATAATGTTCACCTCTGTGTGTGGAACAGGACTGCAAGACTTGAACAGATTAGATATTTATCTAAATGGATAAAAAATTCCGATAATTCTGATAGTTTCATCATTGGAGGTGATTTCAATTTTCAGGCATACATAAGAGGTACACCTGTTCCTTCAGATGATATGCTTAAGCCTCCTGTACTTAGAGCACTATGGGATGATTTACATGAAATGAGAGAATCAATTATTGATAAATCGTCAAGTACAGAAGATATTCATAAGCATTTTACATTTCCAGAAAGAAAGCATCGTTACGATTTTCTGTTTTATTCAAAAGAGTTTAATATAGAAGATGTCGAAATTGTGCATGATTTGCAGTCTTCTGATCATCTTCCACTTGTAGGAGTTTTTAAAATACTGCAAAAATAGCTGTCTGGAATTTAATTATTGATTGAATAATTTATTGCGCTACATGTTTGTCTTTTTAATGTCCTGAAAAATGCTACACTGTATACGCAATATGGCATCGGGTGAAGGTGATTTCCACTCAATTCTGGAATGTGGAGCGGACATGGGGAAACTATTTGTTTTTTATCTAACGGTATGTGGTTTTTTGCTTTGTATGAGTTTTTCTCCCTTTATTGCCCTTGCGGCAAGCGAGCAGCCAAAGACTATCTTCATTGTCAGCAGTTATGACAGCGATGATCTTTGCGGCTTTCCGCAGTATCATGGCGTGCTTGAAGCCGTCGCCAAGGCTGGATTCAAAGACGGTGAAAATATAATAATTCATACTTATGCCATGGATTCAAAAAAAACTAATAATACTCCTTCCTTGATTAAATCGCAGGGTGAAATTGTTTTAGCTAAAATCAAAGATGTCCATCCTGATGTAGTAGTTGTTGTGGATGACAATGCTTTTGGCGCAGTTGCTCTTAAGCTTGTAGATTCTGATGTTCAAATAGTTTTTTCCGGCCTAAACGGACAGCCTGAAGATTATAATGATACCATAAAGTGGATGGATTCAAGGCAAAAGCCGGGACATAATATAACAGGCGTTATCGAAAAACTCCATTTTGTCGAAGCTTTTAAAGTTCAGAAAAAAATAATGCCGGGGTTGACTAAAGCTGTTATTATTTCAGATGATTCTTTTACAGGTAAGGCAGTGATAAAGCAGATTCATCGCGAATTGTCTGAAGAGTCTGTTGATATTGCTTTTGAATTTAAGGTCTCATCGTCATGGGAGAGTTATAAGAAACTTATTTTGAAAATTTCTTCTGACCCAAGTGTTGGAACAATATATCCTGCAGCTACTCTATTAAAAGATAAGAACGGTGTTACACATGATACTGCCGAAATTATCAGGTGGACTGTTAAAAATAGCCGTAAGCCGGAAATTCCGATAAATTATTCCTTTGCGCAGCTTGGTATGCTTGGCGGGGCAGGAGTGGACTTTATTTCAATGGGGCGGCAGGCAGGGACTCTTGTCGCTTTAATTTTAAACGGACATAAAGCCGGGGATCTTCCAATCGAAGATGCTAAGCGTTATGCCTTTGTTTTTAACCTCAGCAGAGCTAAAGAGTTGGGGATAAATATTCCCAGTGATATTTTAATGGCTTCAGATGCCATTTACAGGTAATTAATTGTTTAACTTGGTTAACAATATAGAAGGTAGAAATTGTTACAGATTGTCTACTCTAATGGTTGCATCTATTTGCGGTATTGCTCTTATTTCAGCTCTTTCGTTTGGCGGTGTGCTTTCTTACAGTTATATTAAGAGCTTAAGGGTAGAGTTTTATGACCGTGTCAGTGCTGAGGGGGAAGGGCATAGTATAGAGGTTTACAGCTTTTTGAATAGGGCTATGGCCCGTCTCAGCGAACTCGGCAGAGATAATTCAATCAGGGTTACCATGATGCTCGGGGTTGACTATCCCCTTGCCGAAAAGCTGACCGAATATGATCAGGTTCCGCCTGGCGTGGATTATTTTATTCTGCGTAAAGGTGATGATAAAATATTTTCTTCCACATCACAAAAGTATGATGAAAAAATTGTCAGAGAAGCCCTTAATCATTCTCCTTCTCGCAGTATTTTATGCCGTTCTTCGAGTGGTAAGTTCATTACCGTCTTTTCCGTTCCCATTCGCAGCAGATCTCAAATTGTAGGTAGTGCTGCCTGCGTTGTGGATCTTTCCAGATCAGGTATTGATTCTGCTCTTCAATCAAGCGGCGGCGGAAAACTCTTTTTATTTACTTCCGGCAAAGCTTTTGATTTGATGTCAGGTAAAGAGCAAGAATTAAAAATGGGCAATATTATTTCAGACAAAATGCTGCTTGTCCGCCTTGACCGCAATCTTGGAGGGGTGCTTTACCGTAGTGCTCTCGTGCCGGGACTTTCTTATTTTACATCTGATACTAGGCTTAACAGATCCATAACAAGAGCTTTTTTGCTTTCTCTGCCTCTTTTAGCCATCGTGACATTTCTTTGTCTTCTTATTGTTTTAATTCTCAGTAATAAGCTGGGTAAACCTCTGCGTGTCATCAGTGATGCTGCTGAGGATATTTCAAAAGGGTTGGATTTAGATATTCAGGCCAAGGGTAGCTGCATTTATGAAATCAATGCTCTTGAGAAATCCTTATCTTCAATGCTCGAAAGTTTACGGAAAACCAAAGATCTGGAAGAGTATCAGTTCTTTTTTGATAACGTCGGAGACCTTGTCTGCATTACTGATCTAGACGGTCTTTTTTGGGAAACAAATTGCCAAGTTGTTACACTGCTGGGATACTCGCGCGAAGAATTATTAGGGAAAACTTTTTTTGAGCTTATTCCTGCTCATGAGCGATCAGCTTTGCGGACTGTTCTGCATGATATCCTCAGTGGCGGATTAATTGACAGTTTTGAGTGTCCTATGGTGACTAAAGCCGGACTTACTATCCATTGTGAAGTCCGCTCGCGGAAAATTGTATATCGCGGAGCAGACGTTCTTCTCAGCGTAGTGCGTGATGTTACTGACCGAAAGTTAGATGAAGAAGAATTGCAACGATATGCTGCAGAATTACTCGGGGCAAAAGAAGTTGAAGAACGTAATTCGGCGCATCTTTCTGAAACATTGAAGCAGCTTGAAGAAGCTATTGCACGTGTGGAAGTTGCTAATCAGACAAAAAGTGAATTTCTTGCGCAGATGAGTCATGAAATCCGTACTCCTATGAACTCAATTCTAGGCATGGCAGATATGCTCAGAGACACGGCTCTTTCTTCTGAACAGAAAAGTTATGTCACGATTTTCCGTGATTCCGGCAAAGCTCTTTTGGCGCTGATAGACGGCATTCTTGACTTGTCAAAGATAGAGTCCGGTAAATTGACTTTAGAAAAAGCTCCGTTCAATTTAGATACGCTGGTTGATGAAGTTTCCGGAATTATGTCTGTTACTGCGTGGAAAAAGGACCTTATACTCGCTTGTCACATTGATCCTGACACCCCTGCGATTTTGATTGGTGATTCTACCAGGATCAAACAGATTATAGTTAATCTTTTAGGCAATGCGATTAAGTTTACCACTGAAGGAACTGTATGTCTGGATATATCAAGCCGTGCTGAGAGTGATGGTATCATTGTTCTGTCTATCAAGGTTGCTGATACCGGTATTGGAATAGCAGAAGATAAAGCTGAAGTTATTTTTGAGAATTTTACACAGGCCGATTCTTCTACAACCCGTAAATACGGTGGGACCGGACTTGGCCTTGCGATTACTAAGAATCTTGTAACACTTATGAATGGTAATATTAAAGCTCAAAATATTGAGTCCGGCGGGGCCCTTTTCACAGCTGAAATTACTGTTGAAAAAGCTGAAGAAGATAATCCGCTTGATAGCAGAATCAGAAAAGTAATGCAGGGACGAAATGTTCTGGTGGTTGATAAAATTTTTGTTGTTCGTAATTATATTTGTAAATGTTTATCTAGTTGGGGTGGAAATTGTATTCATGTTGAAAACAGTTTTTTAGCTTTAGATTCGATTAAAGCCAGCGAGAAAATAGATCTTGTAATTATTTCTGAAAAGCTTGGTGATGAAGATGGACTCGGTGAAGTCGAAGCCATTAAGGAAGGGTTGAAATTACCGTCTCCGGCAGTTTGTTTACTTTCATCTTCCCCTGGAGACAGCAGTAATAGGCCTGAAATAAATAAACTTTTCGGTGTACGCGGCAGTGCCCGCTGGCCTCTTACCCGCGGAGTTCTGCTGAATGCTATGCTTAATCTTTTTGAACCTGTCGATCCGGAATTTGCAGATTCAGCGGTAGAAAAAGAACTCCTGCCGACGAGGATATTGCTTGCTGAAGATTCGGAAGCAAATAGGACTCTGATCGAATTTTTCCTTAAAGATACTCCGTTCAGGATTACTTGCGCAGAGGATGGTGCAGAAGCCGTTGCAATGTATAAAAAGCATAATTACGATTTGGTTTTGATGGATATTCAGATGCCTAATCTTAATGGATATGAAGCAACTAGAGAAATACGGGCTTATGAAAAAATGAACGGGTATCCTGAAACTCCTGTAGTTGCTTTGACTGCAAATGAGTCAGCGCATGATTCTCAGCTCAGCCTTGACGCCGGATGCAGCGGGCATCTGTCCAAGCCGATTAAGAAGATCACACTTGTTAAAAATATCTTAAAATTTACTTCTTAGGTGTTCCCGCAAGAAAATGAATAAACCCCGCATTTTAAAAAAAGCGGGGTTTAACTTTAAATGAGGCTTAAATTTATAAAGGATTATTCTTTTTATTCATCTCCAGCCATGTTCCCAAAGCTTCCTGCAAAGCTGATGATGCAAGGTGAGCGCAGTGTTTCTTGTCTTCCGGGACTTTGCCTAGAGTTCTGATAATGTCTTCGCCGTCAATTTCAGACGCTTCATCAATTGTTTTTCCAGATGACAACTCACAAACCGCGTCCGCGCTTACGATGCTGGCTCCGCAACCTGTTGTATAAAATGATGCTTTACATATTCTGTTGCCATCAAATTTAAGAAATATTTTTATACTGTCATTGCAACTTCCTGTCATTTCTCCAACGGAATCAGGATGTTCCATGATTGCTGCGAATGAAGGGCTTTTCCATCTGGCAGTGGTCTCCGCGCCGAACATATCTACAGCGGCATTGTCACATTCATGCTGTATATCTGAAAGTAAACTGTCTAAAGGATCAATCATTTTGTTCTCCGTGTTTGCTTGCTTGTTAGCAAAAAAAAACAGTAATATCCATTATCGGGACTGGGCTAAATTTGCGTTCTTTCGCTTATGAATTCTATTTGATAATATCAGCAGCAGTCTTAGTGTGTGAAGGCGAAATGGAAACAGTGTATCAGTTATCTGCCTAAGAAAACTATCGAAATTTATTTTATATTTTAAACTGAATATTTCTTACCGGGTGTATAAATAGATGGAATTAAGACAGTTAAAATATTTTGTAGCAGTTGCTGAAGAGCTCCACTTCGGGCGGGCTGCCAAGCGTGCTCACATTGCGCAACCGCCTTTTTCTCAGCAGATTAAATCACTTGAAGAAGAAGTCGGCGCAAAGCTTCTTGAAAGGAACAGCCGTAACGTTCGGTTAACCGTAGAAGGTCAATATTTTTATGAGCAGGCTGTTTTAATTTTAGAGCGTGTAGATCTGGCCGCCTCAACTGTCGGGAGAATGGCTAAAGGTGAAACCGGAAGAGTTAAAGTCGGTTTTATGGAGATTGCCATGGATAGTCTGGTTCCAGAAGCTATCAGAGCTTTCCGCAACAAATACTCGGGGGTATCGGTCCTTATAAGCCAGCTTGGGGCCACGGTTCAGCTCAAACGTATACGCTCAGGAGATCTTGATGTGGGTTTTTCTACAGTGTTTATGCGCGGTATGGAAGGGCTTGAGTCATTAAGATTGTTTTCTAAAAAGCATGTACTTGCCGTTCCTGATGATCATTTTTTTACGCATAAGAAGAAGCTGACTCTTAAGGATATTGCGAAGGAGAAGCTGATAATGTTTCCGCGTACAGGTCAGCCTGATTTATATGATTCTATGATGGAAGCCTTCAGTAAAAGAGGATTAGTGCCGATAATAAGTCAGGAGGTTGCCGGTCTTTCCGGGGCTGCTGCATTGATTTCTTCAGGAATGGGAGTAGCGTTTTTACCGGATAACAGCCATGTCTCACGTAAAGGGATCACTCTGATCCCGTTAGAGGAAGATTTTCCTCTTATGGATATTTATATGGTATGGAATAAGGATTCCTGTTCTAATACAGCTAAGATATTTATGGAAAGCGTTGCGGGATATTTTGCGGTATCTAGCGACATTTAATGTATTAAACTAATAAACTAAGGGTACGGGTTGCGCTAAAGGTCAAATAATGACTGATATTCTTAACGGCTATGAAGTCTCGTGGGCTGAATCCATTTTGCGGGTTGATAAAGAAGAATGGAATAAGCTTGCGAGTCAGATAAATTTCCCATTTCTGGAGTGGGACTGGCTGCGTCTTCTTGAAGAAAGTGGATGTGTTTGCCTTGCTACTGGCTGGCTTACTGCTCATATGCTTGTACGCTACGAAGGGCGGCTGGTTGCGGCGGTTCCTTTATATGTCCGTGATCAAAGTGACGGAGAGTTTATTTTTGACCGAGTCTGGTTTGAAGTTGCTCAGAAAGGCGGCATAACTTATTATCCTAAATTAGTGGGGATGAGCCCTTATACACCGGCTTCAGGATATCGTTTTTTGATCGCGCCTGATGTTAATGCCGGAAATGTTGTGCGTCTTGTCTGTCAGACTCTGGATAGATTTTGCGCGGTTAATAACCTTGGGAGCAGTGCGTTTAATTTTGTTGATCCCGCCTGGACAGCAGAAATGGAAACTTACGGTTATGCAACATGGCAGCATCAGGGATATATCTGGGAAAATCATGATTATAAAGATTTCGAGCAATGGATAGGGACACTTAACGGGAACCGTAGAAAAACTATCCGGCGCGAACGTAAGACGTTGAAAGCAGAAAAAGTAAGGGTTGAAATTTTAGTGGGTGATGAGATACCTGAAGAATACTTTCCTTTGATGTATAAATGCTACGTGTCAACTAATGATAAATTCGGGGTCTGGAGTTGTAAGTATCTTAATGAAACTTTTTTTAATGGATTAAGTAAATCGATGCGTAAGAATTTACTTTTTTCCGTTGCTTTTAAAGAAGGTCACGAAGAGCCTATTGCCATGTCGATGTTTGTTTTTTCGGGTGATCAGCTTTGGGGAAGATATTGGGGATGCTTCGAAGAGGTCCGTTTTTTACATTTTGAACTTTGCTACTATGCCCCGATAGAGTGGGCTATAGCCCATAATCTCAATTTTTATGATCCTGGAATGGGCGGTGAACACAAA